>CBFGPE010000102.1:0-27770 GCA_965650625.1 uncultured Azospirillum sp.
GTGACCCAAGAATCCCGAACCGCATGGTTCCTTGCACCACCCCTCACCCTTCCCATGCTCCGCATGGGCCCCTTCCCTCTCCCGGGACAGGAGAGGGAAACGTCCTCCTAACTCAAACCTTCTCCAGCACCGCCTCGGCCGACGACACCTCGAACTTGCCGGGGGCCTCGACGGCAACGTGGGTGACCTTGCCGTCCTCCGCCACCAGGGCAAAGCGCTGGCCGCGGGTGCCCAGGCCGTGGGCGGAACCGTCCATGGTCAGGCCCAGGGCCGTGGTGAAGGTGGCGTTGCCGTCCGGCAGCATCTTCACCTTATCGCCGACGCCGCCCTTGTCACCCCAGGCGCGCATCACGAAGGGATCGTTGACGGCGAGGCAAATGATGCTGTCGACGCCCTTGGCCTTCAGCGCGTCGGCCTGCTGGACGAAGCCCGGCAGATGCTTGGCGGAGCAGGTCGGGGTGAAGGCGCCGGGGACGGAGAACAGGACGACCTTCTTGCCCTTGAACAGCTCGTCCGTCGTCACTTCCTGCATGCCGTTGTCGGTCAGCCACTTCAGCGTGACGGACGGAATGGTATCGCCAACCTGGATGCTCCCAGCTTGATTACTCATGGTCTCTAACCCTTCCGATTTTCTGGGTTTGACCCGTTATCCGGGCTCGGCCGGACCCTCGTTGTGGAGCCCGGCCCTGCATCCCTTCTATCCCCCGTGGCCGATG
Organism: uncultured Azospirillum sp.; assembly: GCA_965650625.1. Classification (GTDB taxonomy): domain Bacteria; phylum Pseudomonadota; class Alphaproteobacteria; order Azospirillales; family Azospirillaceae; genus Azospirillum. The sequence goes on from CBFGPE010000102.1 coordinate 717, forward strand.
GCCGCAAGGCGCGGTTGACTCAACTCAACGGCCAGGCTCACGCCTTTTTCACGAACTCCGACTTCAGGTTCATGGCGCCGATGCCATCGATCTTGCAGGCGATGTTGTGCCCGTCTGCCCCGTCGGTCAGACGGATGTTCTTCACCTTGGTCCCGCCCTTGACCACCAGGGACGATCCCTTGACCTTCAAGTCCTTGATGACCGTGACGCTGTCGCCGTCGTTCAGCACGTTGCCGTTGGCGTCGCGCACGCCCTGACCCGCATCGGCATCCGTCGCGGCGGCCGCCGTGTCGGGGTTCCACTCATGGCCGCAGTCGGGGCAGTTCCACAGGCTGCCGTCGTTATAGGCATTCTCGGAGTTGCACTGCGGGCAGTTGATCTGATCGTCCATCATCGTCCTCATGGCACGGGATAAGCTCCCGGAGCCGCCCTGTTACCGCAGAATAGCCGCAACGGCCATAGGCCTTTTCCGGATTACGGTCACGACGACTTGCCCGCCGTCGTCCCCGCCGCCTTGCTCAACGCCTCCAGCACCGCACTGTCGCTCAGCAACTCCGGCAGGGCGATGCCGTCCGGCGCGCCGGGACCGTAGACGATGTTGAAGGGGATGCCGTAGCGGCCATGGTCGGACAGGAACTTCGCGATCGTCGCGTCCGGCCGGGTCCAGTCGGCGCGCATCGCCACCACAGCCTTGTCCTCCAGCTGCTCGGCGACCTCGCCACGGTTCAGCACCAGCTTCTTGTTGGCCTGACAGGTGATGCACCATTCGGCGGTCACGTCGACGAAGACGGTGCGGCCGGCGGCGACATGATCGCGGATCGTCGATTCGGCGAAGGGCACCCAGCGCGTCTTGCTGTCGCTGACCACCGGCGCCGCGCCGGCCGACGGGCCGACCGCCGCCGGCATGGCGAAGGCGGCCACCGCCAGCACCCCGGCCAGTGCCGGGCCGGCGGTCCGCGCCACGCCGCGGGCACTCCGCCCGATCCACAGCGCCAACACCAGCGCCGCCATCAGCAGCCCGACCGTCGCCGCGGCCACCTCGCCGATCTGCGCGGTCAGCACCGACAGCAGCCAAACCGCCGTCAGAATCAGCGCGAAGCCCAGAACAATCTTCAGCTTGGCCATCCAGCGCCCGGGCTTCGGCAACCAGCCGGCCACCCGCGGCCAAACCGCCACCGCCAGATAGGGCAGCGCCAGCCCGACGCCCAGCGTCGCGAAGATCGCATAGATCTCCACCGGCCCCTTGGACAGCGCGAACCCTACCGCCGTACCGAGGAATGGCGCCGAACAGGGGGTCGCCAGCAGGGTGGCGAACATGCCGGTGGCGAATGGCCCGGCCAGCCCGTCGCCACCCAGCCGGTCGGCCAGCACGCGCGGCAGCGGCACCTCGAACAGCCCCCACAAATTGGCCGAGAACAGCGTGACCAGCACGACCATGAAGACCAGGAATAGCGGCTGCTGGAACTGGATGCCCCAGCCGACCGCCCCGCCCGCCGCCTTGATGCCGACCAGAACCGAGGCCATCAGCAGGAAGGAGGTCAGGATGCCGGCCGCGCTTGCCAGGAATCCGGCGCGCACCGCGGCAGGCGCCCGCCCGCCATGCTTGACCACCGACATCAGCTTCAGCGACAGCACCGGCAGCACGCAGGGCATCAGGTTCAGGATCAGCCCGCCAAGCAACGCCACCCCCAGCATCGCCGTCAGACCGACGCTGCCGGCCGTCAGCGCGGCGGAACCGGCAGACGACATTGCCGAGGCCGTCACCGGCGCCTCGACCGCCTTGTCACCATCCACCATGGTCAGCGTCATGGCGCGCCCTGCCAGATCCAGCCCCGGCTGCGGATCGGTCACCGTCAGGGTCAGGCGGACATGGCGGTCATTGTCGGAAAAGACCGTCTTGGGGGCGGAGAAGGTCAGGGCGGGATCGGTCTCGACGAACAGGTCGGGGGTGACGAAGCCGTCGGCAGCGGTCGCCTCGACCTCCAGAGACGCCCCCTTGCCGCGCACGGAATCGATGCGCAGCAGCCCGTTCGGCCCCTTCGGCACCAGCGCCTGCGAGCGCGCCACGTCGTTGGCGACCTCGCTCGGTTCAGCCGGCCCGGCTGGCAGCGCCAGCGCCAGGTCAAGGGTCTGCGGCACGCAGATCTCCGAACAGACCAGCAGTTCGGCGGTCACCGCCAGATCGACGGGCTTGCCGGGGGTGGTCGGCACACCCTGGATCGGGAACAGGACGGCGGTGTCGTATCCCGCCGTCTCAAATCCCAGGACGGAGAAACGATGCGGCGCCGGATAGGAGAGCGTCGCCTCACCCAGGTTGCCGGAGCGGCTCCAGTCCAGGCGCGGCGCGAATCCGGCGTCGCCGGGGGAGCGCCAGTAGGTCTTCCATCCCGGCTCCAGCCGCAATTCCAGCCCCAGCGGCAGCGCCGTCAGGTTGCCGGTGCCGCGCACCGCGGATACCAGCCGCGCCTCCACCGGCCCGGCTTTGGTCCAGGCGCCGATCCCGTCCTGCGCGAATGCGGGTACGCCGCCGCCGGCCAGCACGGCCAGAAGCAGCAGGAGGGTGAGGGCATGTCTTTTCATCGCGCGCACTGTTCTCTTCCCTGGAAGGGGCGCATCGGCGTCCCCGGCACCCTATATGATAGCCCATATAATGGTGACAAAGCTCGGCCGGTGCTGTCACACTCCGGTGAAAGCGTCGCCAGAGCGCCAACCACAACCGACCGTAGGGACGGGGGCGGTCTTCCGCACCGAACCGACGACAAGGATAATCGCCCATGCCGCGCCTGACCAAGTCTCCGGACTCCAAGACCACGGAATCGCTGACCGGCCAGCTGCTGATCGCCATGCCCGGAATGGAGGACCCGCGTTTCCAGCGTACGGTCATCTATGTCTGCGCCCACAATGAAGATGGCGCAATGGGTCTGGTGGTGAACCGGCTGTTCGGGTCGATCACGTTCGAGGATCTGCTGGAACAGCTCGACATGGACATCCCACAGCCGACCCACAATCTGCCGGTGCATTACGGCGGTCCGGTCGAGTCGGGCCGCGGCTTTGTCCTGCACTCCACCGATTATGTCCGCGACGGCACGCTGGTGGTGAACGACGACGTGGCGCTGACTGCCACCATCGACATCCTGCGTGCCATCTCCGAAGACCGCGGTCCGCGCCGCAACCTGCTGCTGCTGGGCTATGCCGGCTGGGGTCCGGGGCAACTGGACGCCGAATTCCAGGCCAACGGCTGGCTGAACGTGCCCTGCGACGAAAAGCTGCTGTTCGATACCGAGCTGGACGCCAAGTGGGAACGCGCCATCGGCAAGCTGGGCGTCAGCGTCTCCATGCTGTCGGGCGAGGCCGGGCACGCCTGAGCGCGCCCTATCCCGCCTGACACGCTACTCCGCCCACCGCGCAGCCGCCGCGTCGTCGCTCTCCTTGGCCTCGACCCAGCGTTCGCCTTCCGGCGTCGCTTCCAGCTTCCAGAACGGCGCCTTGGTCTTCAGCCAGTCCATCAGGAAACGGCAGGACTCGAAGGCGGCGTCGCGGTGGGCCGACGCGGTGGCGACCATCACGATGCGGTCCCCCGGCTCCATCCGACCATAGCGGTGGATCACCAGCACGTCGTCCAGCGGCCAGCGCCGACGCGCTTCCTCCTCGATGGCTTCCAGCTGCTTCTCGGTCATGCCGGGATAGTGTTCCAGCGTCATGGCGCTGACCGCAGCACCACCGGCGATGTCGCGCACCAGCCCGACGAACATCGCCACCCCACCGACGCTGGTTCGGCCGGCGGTGAAGGCGGCATATTCGGCGCCGACGTCGAAATCCTCGGCCTGGACGCGGATCGCCATGCCGTCAGCCCCCCGTCACCGGCGGGAACAGCGCAATCTCATCTGTCGCGGAGATCGGGTGGTCGTAGGGCACATGCTCCTGGTTCACCGCCACCTTGACCACCTTGCTGTTGGCCAGCGCCTCTGCATGGCGGGGGCTGCGGGTCTTCAGCCACTCGACCAGAGCACCGGCCGTGGTCACCTCCGCCGGCAGGTCCACCGTCTCGGTCGGCACGCCGATCTTGCTGCGCAGCCAGGCGAAATAGAGAATCTTCATCACGCGACCTCTACAGGAATTCTTTGAAGGGCAGGAAATCGACGGTCATGCCGGGCTCGACCCCGGCCAGATCCTCCGGCAACTCGATCAGGCCCTCGGACTCCACCAGCGACGACAGCACGCCGGCCCCGTCGCGCGGGTATTTGGCCGCCACCAGCGCGCCGTCCTCGCCACGGGTCAGCGACCCGCGCAGGAACTCGCGCCGTCCAGGCTTCTTCTTGTGGGCGAAGGCCGCGCGCACCGGGATCGCCCGTGGCGTCTCGTCCCTCGCCCCCATCAGCCGCAGCAGGATCGGCCGGGCGATGCGCAGGAAGGTCACCACCACCGCGACCGGATTGCCCGGCAGCCCGACGAACACCGCGTCGCGTACACGGCCCAGCGCCACCGGCCGGCCCGGCTTGATCGCCAGCCGCCAGAAATCCAGCCGCCCATTGGCCTCGACCGCCGGCTTGACATGGTCCTCCTCCCCAGTGGACATGCCGCCGGAGGTGATCAGCGCGTCATGGCTCGCCGCGGCACCGGCCAGCGCATCGCGGATGGCCTCGAACCGGTCGGGCAGGATGCCGAGGTCGGTGACGGCGCAGCCCAGCCGGGTCAGAAGCGCGATCAGGGCGAAGCGGTTGGCGTCGTAGACGGCGCCGGGTTCCAGCACCTGCCCCGGCTGCCGCAACTCGTCGCCGGTGGAGAACACCGCAACGCGCAAACGGCAGCGCACCGCCAACCTCGCATGCCCGAGCGAAGCCGCAAGCGCGATGTCCTCCGGCCGCAGGCGGCGCCCGGCGGAGAGCACCACAGATCCCTCGCGCACATCCTCCCCCGCCAGCCGCCGGTTGACGCCGCGGCGGATGCCCGCCGGCAGGGTGACGGTGGCGCCGTCGCTGCGGCAATCCTCCTGCATGAACACGGTGTCCATGCCCGTGGGCATCGGCGCGCCGGTGAAGATGCGCACCGCCTCCCCGCGCACCGCCGGCCGGCCCAGCCACTGCCCGGCGGCGACCCGCGCCGTCACCGGCAGCAGGGTCGGACCATCGGCGGCGAGATCGTCGAAGAACACGGCGTAGCCGTCCACCGCGGCATTGTCGTGCGGCGGCACGTTGAAGGGCGCCACCACGTCGGCGGCCAGCACCCGGCCAAGCGCATCCGCCAGCGGCACGCTCTCCGTCGCCGTCACCGGCCCGACCCGTCCGGCCAGCAGCGCCAGCGCCGGCTCCACCGCCATCATCGGCCCGCCGAAGGCGAAGCAATCATTGTCGAGTTGCACCATGGCCGCCACTCTAGTCCGTCGCGGCGTCAGGTGCGAAGAGGGAAAAGGCGTCCTTTCCGGGACGTGGCATTCAGCCGCCGAACAGGCCGGGGATCTCCTCCACCCGCGTCAGTAGCCGGTCCGGCCGCCGCGCCGCCAACGCATCCTCGCGGGCATAGCCCCACACGACCGCGGCGCAGCCCATCCCCACCTTCCGTGCCGCGTCGATGTCGCGCACCTCGTCACCGATGCCGACGGCAAGCGCCGCCGGAACGCCGGTCAAGCGCAGCATCTTGCGGAACTTCGCCGCCTTGCCGAACAGCGAGGCGCCGCAGCCGTAATGCGCCACCCGCCCGGCCGCCTCCTTCCCCAGGATGCTGCGGATGTTCTCCACCGAGTTCGAACTGACGATGGCGACGGTCACGCCCCGGTCATTTAACGCCCGCAGCATCTCCGGCACGCCATCGAACAGCCGGATGCCGTCGATGTCGCGCGCCATCAGCTGCCGCATGTGGTTGGCGATGAAGGGCAGCTTCCAGTTCGGCACCCGCAGGTGCCGCATGATCTGCCGCGCGTCATAACCGCGCAACCGCTCCACCTCGTCCGCCTGCACCCGGTTGAAGCCATAGCGGTCGGCGACGCCGTTCAGAACGCCGATGAACCAGGGGAAAGAGTCGGCCAGCGTGCCGTCGAAATCGAAGACGGCGAGCCGATAGCCGCGGCGATCGAGCGCCCGCGGCATGCGGAAAGGAGCGGAATCCATGTCGTCTCTTGGTATCTCGAAACAGCGAAGGCCGAGCCTCACCTCAACCCGCAGCGCTCCACCACGAACGCCGCGACCGCCTCTGCATCGTTCAGGTCCAGCACCGGCACCGGGCAGCCCGGCACCGCGCCGTCGCTGGCGACCGCGACGATGGTGGGGTCGTCGGGCGCAATCAGCGCCTTGTCGACTTCGGCCCGCCAGACCTCGATCTTCTCGTGCCGGTCGCGCTTGAAGCCCTCGACCAACAGCAGATCGACCGGCGCCACCTTGGTCACCAGCTGATCCAGCGTCAGCTCCGGCTCGCCGTCGCGCAGCTCATGCATCAGGGCCCAGCGGCGCGGCGAGCTGACCAGCACCTCCGTCGCGCCGGCCAAGCGGTGGTTGTGGCTGTCCTTGCCGGGATGGTCGATGTCGAAGCCCTTGTGGGCATGCTTGACCGTCGAGACGCGCAAGCCCCGCGCCGTCAGCGCCGGAATCAGCCGCACCATCAGCGAGGTCTTGCCGCTGCCGCTCCAGCCGGTCAGGCCGAAAATCTTCATGTCGGAAACTCTCAACCGGCGCTGCGGGCCGAACGGGCGGTGCCGGGCTTCGCCGGCTGTTCCGCCATCATGTGGGTCAGCCCGGCGCGCATGTAATCCCACCCGGTGTAGAAGGTCAGCGCCGCGGCGATCCACAGCCCGACCGTGCCGATGAAGGTCACCGGCAGTTCGGCCGGACCATAGTCGCCGACGATCAGGAAGCCCAGCGCGATCATCTGGATCGTCGTCTTCCATTTGGCCAGCCAGGTCACCGGCACACCGACATGCAGGCCGGCCAGATACTCGCGCAGCCCCGACACCAGCACCTCGCGCAGCAGGATCACCACCGCCGGCAGGATCGACAGGCCGGTCAGCCGGTGGAACCCCGCCAGCATGATCAGCGTCGCCGCCACCAGCAGCTTGTCGGCGATGGGGTCCAGGAACTTGCCGATCACGCTTTCCTGCGCCCAGGCGCGCGCCAGATAGCCGTCGAACCAGTCGGTGATGCAGGCGGCGGCATAGAGCGAGCACGCGGTATAGGCCGCCCAGGCCTCCGGCACATAGAACAGCCCGACCACCACCGGGATCACCGCGATGCGCGACAGGGTCAGCAGGTTGGGCAGGCTGGTCAGCATGACGGAAAACTCGAACCGCTGGAGGATGTCGCCGCACGGCGCCCGTGAGAGAGCCGGCTGGTTTGTTGTGCCCGCATTCTAACCATCGGGATGGAAGTGATCGTATATCTTTTTCGCAACGGCGCGATTGATCCCTTCCACCTCCTCCAGATCGGCCAGCCCGGCGCGCGCCACCGCCGCTCCGCTGCCGAAGTGATGCAGCAGGGCCTTCTTGCGGGCAGGACCGATGCCGGCGATCTCGTCGATCGGCGATTTGCCGATTGCCTTGGTCCGCTTGGCGCGGTGGGTGCCGATGGCGAAGCGGTGGGCCTCGTCGCGCAGCCGCTGCAGGAAATACAGCACCGGATCGCGCGGCTCCATCTGGAAGGGCGCGCGGTTCTCCATGAAGAAATGCTCGCGCCCGGCGTCGCGGTCCGGCCCCTTGGCGATGCCGACCAGCGTCACGTCGTCGATGCCCAGCTCCGCGAACACCTCTAGCGCCACGTTCAGCTGTCCCAACCCGCCGTCGATCAGCACCAGATCGGGCCACGTCCCCAAGGTCCGTTCCGGGTCCTCCTTCACCGCCCGGCCGAATCGGCGGGTCAGCACCTCGCGCATCATGGCGAAGTCGTCGCCGGCCGCCCCCTGCTCGCGGATGTTGAACTTGCGGTAGGCGTTCTTGATGAAGCCCTCCGGCCCGGCGACGATCATCGCGCCGATGGCGTGCGCCCCCTGGATGTGGGAGTTGTCGTAGACCTCCACCCGTTCCGGCGGCCCATCCATGCCGAAAGCGGCGGCGACCCCTTCCAGCAGCCGCGCCTGACTGGAGCTTTCGGCCAGCCGCCGCCCATGTGCCTCGCGCGCGTTGGTCAGGGCATGCTCGACGATCCGCCGCTTCTCGCCGCGCTTCGGCTCCGCCAGTTCCACCCTGTGCCCGGCGCGCACGGCCAGCGCCTCGCTCAGCAGCTCCAGCTCCGGCAGGGCGTGGCTGACCAGCACCAGCGGCGGCGCGGCCTTGTTCTCATAGAACTGGGCGATGAAGGCGGCCAGCACCTCCTCCGTCTCCGCCGCCTTGTCGTGGCTGGGAAAATAGGCGCGGTTGCCATAGTTGCGTCCGCCACGGAAGAAGAAGACCTGGATACAGGTCACCCCGCCCTCGGCATAGGCGGCGATGACGTCGGCATCCTCCACCACCCCCTCGACATTGATGTCCTGGTGAGCCTGGATCGCCGTCAGCGCGTGGATACGGTCGCGGTAGCGCGCCGCCGTCTCGAAATCCATCGCGTCGGAGGCGGCCATCATCCGGTCGGCGAACTCCGTCTGGATGTCGCGGCTCTTGCCCGACAGGAAGGCGCGCGCCTGGTTCACCTGCGCCTGATACTCCGCCGGACTGACCCGGCCGACGCAGGGCGCGGTGCAGCGCTTGATCTGGTATTGCAGGCAGGGCCGGGTGCGGGCGGCGAACACCGTGTCGGCGCAGTTGCGCAGCAGGAAGGCGCGCTGCAGCGCCGTGATCGTCCGGTTGACCGCCCCGGCCGAGGCGAAGGGTCCGAAGTAATCGGCGTCGCGCCCCCGCGCGCCACGGTGCTTGGTCAACTGCGGATAGTCGTGGTCCTTGGTGATCATGATGTGCGGAAAGGTCTTGTCGTCCCGCAACAGCACGTTGTACCGCGGCATCAGCTTCTTGATCAGGTTCGATTCGAGAAGCAGCGCCTCCACCTCGGTGTGGGTGTTGACGAACTCCATCGTCTCGGTCTCCGCGACCATGCGCTGGAGCCTGACCGGCAGCTTTCCCACCTGGGTGTAGTTGGTCACCCGTCGCTTCAGGTTGCGCGCCTTGCCGACATACAGAACCGCCCCGTCGCCCGCCAGCATGCGGTAGACGCCCGGCGTCTGCGGCAGGGTCTTCAGATGCTCGCGAATGATATCGACGCCGCGGTTGATGTCGGCCGGCCGCCGTTTCGGACGCGCAGCAGTGCCCTCACCGCCCGAGGCGTCGGTGTCGGAGGAGGAAACCAGGGGCTCTGAGGAATGCGTTTCGGACATGACCAGAATGTCGTCGAGCGGCCGTCGCGGGTCAACCGTTGGGCACATGAAGGACGCATGTGGAGCGACTCACCCCTCCAGAAGAATATCCACGAAACCTGTGGATAAGTTTGTCGATAACGACGGGGGTAGCCCATCCGGAGCTAGGCGCCACAAGGGGTCGCATGCTTCCGCCTATTTTTTAGGCATTTTCGTTAAGCCATTGATTTCCTTAGGTCAGGTTCGAGTCAAGGGCGGGAATTGACGCGCGGCCACAAAATTGTCGCGGGGGTACAGGCGCCTCTTGCGCGGGGTGGGACACCTGTGTAAAACGCGCGGTCATTTTCGCCGCACCGCACCCGCCCCGCCGGCCGCAAGGCTCCGGACAGGCGCGCCCTTCCCTGTTCAAGGATTGTAATCCGCAGCTATTCGTTGGGCACGAAGCCATGCGTCGGCTGCGCCCATCCCAGATGCTCCCCACCGTCCAGCGCGATCATCTGGCCGGTCATCGCCGGAGCGGCGATCAGGAATCGGATGGCGGCGCAGACCTCCTCCGGCGTGGTGCCGCGATGCAGCGGGGTCGAATCCCACTGGGCGGCGAACTCCTCCTCCGTCTGACGGTCGTTGCGCAGGGTGGGGCCGGGTCCGATACCATTGACGCGGATGCGCGGGGCCAGCGCCAGCGCCATCGTGCGGGTCAGCGCCCACAGCCCCATCTTCGACAGGGTATAGGACACGAAATGCGGCGTCGGATTCCACACCCGCTGGTCGATGATGTTGACGATCAGCCCGCGCTCGCCCTCCGGCAACCGCGACGCGAAATCCTGCGACAGCACGAAGGGCGCCCTCAGGTTCGCCTCCATATGCGCGTCCCACGATTCGCGGGTGACGTCGGCCATCTCGTCGCGTTCGAAGCGGGAGGCGTTGTTGACCAGCAGGGTCAGCGGACCGAGTTGCTCCGTCACCGCCGGCACCAGCGTCTTCACCTCCGCCTCGCGGTCCAGATCGGCGGCGAAGGCAATGGCACGGCCGCCCGCCCGCTCGATCTCGGCGACGACGGCATCGGCCTCCCCGCGGGAGCTTCGGTAATGGACGGCGACGTCCCACCCCTGCCCCGCCAGATCGAGCGCGATGGCCCGCCCGATGCGCTTGCCGGCCCCGGTCACCAGGGCCGTTTTCCTCTTGATCTCGACCATGGCGCCATAGGTACCTTGCCACCGCCGCGGGTCAAGGGGTGAGACGGCCAAAGGCTGGACCGATGGCGAAGTTCCGGGCCAATGGCGAGTTGGCGGCGAAGTTGGTGGAAGGGGTAAGCCGGCGATGTTGCGCGAAGCCTTCGATTATCTGACCACGCCCTGCCCGCCGCTGGTCCGCCGTTTCGGCTATCTGTCGGAAATGGTGGCCCTGGGGGCCCGCCACCGCCGGCAGAGGCGGGCCTGGGCGCCCCATGTCGCCGCCTGTCACCGCTTCATCGAACAGGCGATGCAGCGGGTGGAACCGGGTGGGCGGGCACTGGTCGCCGGCTCGGGTCTGCTGATCGAAATCCCGCTGGAAACGCTGACCGCTCGTTTCGACGAGGTGGTCCTGGCCGACGTGCTGCACAGCCGCGCTGTCCGCCGCCGTGCAGCGGCCCTGCCCAATGTCCGCCTTGTCGAACTGGACGTCAGCGGCGCCCTTGTGCCGCTTGCCGCCGCGCTGGACAGCGGCGGTCCGCTGCCCACCGATTTCGAACCGCCGATTCCCGATGGCGGCCCCTTCCGCTTCGCCGTGTCCTGCAACCTGCTGTCCCAACTGCCGCTGCTGCCGCTGGAAGCGGTGGAACGCCGCGCCCCGGTGACCATGGAGGCGGAGCGGATGGCTTTCGCCCTGCGCATGGTCCACGGCCATCTCTGCTGGCTGTCCGCCATCGCCGAACGCGCGGCCCTGTTCACCGACATCGACGCCTCCTGGATGCATGGCGGCACGGTGACGGAGGTTGAGGATTCGACCTGGGGCCTGACTCTCCCCGCCCCTGACATGTCCTGGCTGTGGGACATCGCCCCGGCGCCGGAGCAGGACCGGCGACAGGACCTGCGCCACAGCGTCGGCGGCTGGTTCGACGTGCGGACGGTGACGAGTGTCCTTCCGCCCTGTTGAGGAAACCGAGACCTCGACACAGCAGACGGGAGAGCGCCCATGGCCGCCAATGACCGCAACACCGACCGCCGCAACACCGACGACCGCCGGGCGGATGACCGGCCCAGGGACGACCGCAACATCGGCAACGCCACCGGCCCCAGCGACAGCGGCGGCATCGACGAGCGCAAGATCCCGCTGGACATCCCCCGGACGGTCGATCACCCCGATGTCGACGAGCGGGTCGAAGGCTTCCAGCGCATCATCGGCCCCGGCGCCGGCGGTCCCATCGACCAGCCCGACGAGGATTTCGGCATTCCCGGCAGCGAGGAGGCCGGCGGCCTCGGCACCGGCCCGCTGCCGCCACGCCAGCCCGACCACCCCAGGGCCAGACCACCAGGGGAGCCGAGCGGGGATCGTCGGACCGCATCGTCTCCGACCGCAACGTCGCGGTCGACGGGGCGCGGGACCGCAAGTAATCGGTGCGGCGAACTATTGTCGGGGTGGCCACGGACCATGGCTTTCGACAATAGTTCGTACCTCCGTTGATTGATGAAGCTGATACGGAAAAGGTCGGGCGGCATTGCGCGGACTGCGCTTCTTGGGACAGCGGTTCTGCCCTATCTTGGGTCTCACAAGGCGAACCAAAGCCTCATACGAACCCAAGGGAGTGGACGTCTCTCACCTCACGTGGAGATTCCCAAAGCCATGAACAGCAATTTCAACGAAGTCCGCGACCCCCGCACCTACGACGAAATCATCCTGGCCGCCCGTCAGATGCGCGCAGACCATCTGCGCGACCTGTTCGGCAAGCTGCGCGCCAACCTGTTCGGCGCCCGCGCCGGTCACGGCACCGCGCTGCCGAGCGCGCACTGACGACAGCCGGGCCTCCGCCGAGCGGCGGGGATCCTGCCTGATAGAGAAACGGCACCGCGCATTGCTGCGCGGTGCCGTTTTCGCATTCAGGATTTCTCCAACCGCCTACCCGCGTTCCGACCCCGGTGCGCCGGTGCTCCACAGCAGCCCCAGCACCAGACCCTTGCAGCGCGGCAGCAGGATCAGCGTCAGCATCAGGGTCAGCGCCGGCCAGATCGCCAGATGCACCCAGGTCGGCGGCTCATAGGTCTGTTCGACCAACAGCAGGGCGGGGATGACGATGTGGCCGACGATCAGGATGGTCATCCAGGGCGGCGCATCATCGGCGCGCAGATGGCCATATTCCTCGCCGCAGGCCGAACAGTGATCCACCGGCTTCAGGAAGTTCCGCAGCAGCCGGCCGCGTCCGCAATTGGGACAGCAGCCGATCAGGCCGCGGAAGGACGCGAGAAACTTCGACGGAGCCGCTTCGGTTCCTGCGATCATGGTCACTCCTTCCGTGTTGCGGACAATATAGGCTCTTGCCCGCCAAACCACACCCCCGATTGCGGGCAGGTCGGGCATGCGGAGCTTGGCTCCCGGCGACCGGTCGGATTTTCGGGTCATCCTTATCCCCTTTGCCGCCCCGTGCTATGAAGAGGGCGTCTGGTTGCAACCGCGGAGGGGACATGATGGATCGGACGGCGGATGGAACAGTGGAACATCTCCCGAAAACTGTTTCATAGCGTTCCAAATGTTCCACTCCAGCCGCCCCGGCCGTGCTGCCGAGTTGACGGCGGCGGCGGCGCGGTCTAGGGGAAGACCTTTGCGTTCCGGAGACCCAGCCATGCCCGTCACCCGTCTGTTGTGCGCTGCCGCGGCCCTCGCCGCCTTCGTCGGTCCGTTCGCCGCCCCGGTTTCGGCGATGGCGCAGACCAAGACCGTCGCCATCACCGCCATCGTCCAGCACCCGGCGCTCGACGCGACGCGCGACGGCGTGGTGGAGGCGTTGAAGGAGGCCGGCTATGTCCAGGGCCAGAACCTCAAGGTCGAATACCAGAGCGCGCAGGGCAACCCGGCTACCGCCGCCCAGATCGCCCGCCAGTTCGCCGGCTCCCGCCCCGACGTGATCGTCCCGATCTCCACCCCGTCGGCCCAGGCGGTGGCGGCTTCGACCCGCGACATCCCGGTGGTCTTCACCGCCGTGACCGATCCGGTGGCGGCCCAGCTGGTGAAGTCGATGGACAAGCCCGGCGCCAACATCACCGGCCTGTCCGACATGGCCCCGGTGGGCGAGCATGTCGCCCTGATCCGCGAGATCCTGCCCCAGGCCAAGCGTATCGGCGTCCTCTACAACCCGGGTGAGCCGAACTCCATCGTGCTGGTCAAGGCTCTGAAGGACGAGGCCGCCAAGGCCGGCCTAGCCGTGGTCGAGGCCTCCGTGCCGAAGTCTTCGGACGCCCAGCAGGCGGTGCGCAGCCTCGTCGGCAAGGCCGATGCCGTCTACATCCCGCTCGACAACACCGTCGTCTCGGCGCTGGAGAGCGTGATCGCCGTCGGCCAGCAGGCCAAGCTGCCGATCTTCTCCGCCGACACCGACAGCGTCGCCCGCGGCACCGTCGCCTCAATCGGCTTCGACTATCTCCAGGTCGGCAAGCAGACCGGCGCCATCGTCGCCCGCGTCCTGAAGGGCGAGAAGCCCGGCGACATCCCGGTGGCGCTCGCCAAGGGCACCGACCTGTTCGTCAACCCGAAGTCCGCCGCCGCCATGGGCGTCACCCTGCCCGACGCGGTGGTGAAGCGCGCGACGAAGGTGGTCGGGCAGTAAGGCGCCCGCCTTCGCTTGCCTGCACCTTAGCAAAAGCACCGCAATGACTGAAATCGCCCTCTTCGGCGCCATCGAGATCGGCCTCGTTTATGCGCTGGTCGCCATTGGCGTCTATCTGTCCTTCCGCATCCTGGACTTCCCCGACCTGACGGTGGACGGAAGCTTTCCGCTAGGGGCGGCCGTCTGCGCGGTGCTCTTGATCGCCGGAGTCAATCCCTGGCTCGCCAGCCTCGCCGCCGCCCTCGCGGGGGCTGCGGCCGGGCTGGTCACGGCGACGCTGAACGTGCGCTTCAAGATCCTGCATCTGCTCGCCAGCATCCTGACGATGATCGCCCTGTTCTCCGTCAACCTGCGGGTCATGGGCCGGCCGAATGTGGCGCTGCTGATGCAGGACACGGTGCTGACGCCCTTCTACGGGCTCGGCATCCCGGATCACATCGTCCGCCCGCTGGTGGTCGGCGTCATCGTCGCGATCGTCGTCCTGCTGCTCGCCCGTTTCCTGTCCAGCGAGTTCGGACTGGCGATGCGGGCGACCGGCGTCAACGCGCGGATGGCGCGGGCGCAGGGCGTCGACACCGACGCCCACATCTATGCAGGCATCGCCCTGTCCAACGCCCTGACCGGTCTGGCCGGCGCTCTGTTCGCCCAGACCAACGGCTTCGCCGACGTCACCACCGGCATCGGCACCATTGTTGTCGGCCTCGCCGCCGTGATCGTCGGCGAGACGGTGCTCCCCGCCCGCGCCCTGGCGCTCGCCCTGGTCGGCTGCGTCGCCGGCTCGATCCTCTACCGCCTTGCGGTGCAGCTGGCGCTGTCGGCCGACTCCATCGGCCTGCAGGCCTCCGACCTCAATCTGGTGACCGCAGTGCTGGTCGCCGTCGCCCTGATCCTGCCGCGCCTGAAGGCCAAGGCCTCCCGTAGCGTCTCCCGCAGCCCGAGTGCCGCCAAATGATCGTCGTCGAGGACATCCACGTCACCTTCGGGCGCGGCACGCCGCTGGAAAAGCACGCGTTGCGCGGTGTCGACCTGACCATCCCCGAAGGCGAGTTCGTCACCGTCATCGGCTCCAACGGCGCCGGCAAGTCGACCTTCCTCGGATCTCTGGCCGGCGACGTGCTGGCGGAGCAGGGGCGCATCTCCATCGACGGCACCGACGTCACCCGCTGGGACACGCCGCGCCGCGCCGGGCTGGTCGCCCGCGTCTTCCAGGACCCGATGGCCGGCAGCTGCGCCGCCCTGACCATCGAGGAGAACATGGCGCTGGCCGCCGCCCGCGGACGCCGCCGAGGCCTCGGGCTGGCACTGGGCAGCGACCGCCGCAGGAACTTCCGCGACCGCATCGCCGAGCTCGGCCTGGGGCTGGAGAACCGGCTGCACGACCGCATGGGCCTGCTCTCCGGCGGCCAGCGTCAGGCGGTCAGCCTGCTGATGGCGACGCTGGCCGGCTCCAAGATCCTGCTGCTGGACGAACACACCGCCGCGCTCGACCCCGCCACCGCCGACTTCGTGCTGGACCTGACCCGGCGCATCGTCCGCGACAACCGCCTGACCACGCTGATGGTCACCCATTCGATGCGGCAGGCGCTGGATTACGGCGACCGCACGCTGATGCTGCACGAGGGGCGCGTCGTCCTCGACGTGGCGGGCGAGGAGCGCGCCGGACTGGACGTGCCGCACCTGCTGGCGCTGTTCGCCAAGCAACGCGGCGGGGTGGAGATCAGCGACGACAGCCTGCTGATCGGTTAGGCTTCGGCCTTCGCCCTCGCCTCGCCCTCCCGGTCTGCCTCGAACAGCGACTGAAGCTCCGCCGCGGCATCGCGGGAGGTCTGGATCAGCTTGATCTCGTCGTTATGAACGGCGTGCTGGCGGATCAGGGTTCGTTCGTCATGGGCGCGGAAGGTGTCGAGCGTCCGCGTCACCTCGCCCTCCGCCAGCCCCATCTGCCGCAGCACGTCGCCGGTCAGACGGATGCTGGAATCGAAGGTCTCGCGCACGATGTGGGTGACGCCGCGGTCCATCAGATGATGGACATGGCGGCGGTTGCGGGCGCGGGCGAAGATGGTCAGGTTGGGGAAATGGCGCGTCGCCATCTCCACCACCCGCAGCGACTGCTCCATATCCTCCAGCGCCACCACCAGGATCTTCGCCTTCTCCGCCCCGGCGGCGCGCAGAAGCTCAACGCGGGTCGGGTCGCCGTAATAGGCCTTGCTGCCGAACTTGCGGACGAAATCGACCTGGGCCGCGCTCTGCTCCAGCGCGGTGAAGGGAATGCCGCGCACCCGCAGCACGCGGCCGACCACCTGCCCCACCCGGCCGAAGCCGCAGATGATGACCGGCGGGTTGTCGTCGGGCGGGGTATCGAAGGGACGCTTGGGCTTGCCCGCCATCAGGCGCGGCGCGAACCAGCGCTCCTCCGCCGCGAACAGGAACGGCGTCGCCAGCATCGACAGGGTGACCACCAGCATCGCGGCCGATGCCTGCTCCCCCGCCATCACGCCGCCGCCGACCGCCAGCCCGAACAGCACGAAGCCGAACTCACCGCCCTGGCTCAGCACCGTCGCCATCCGCGTCGCCCCGGCCCAAGGCACCCCGGCGATGCGGGCCAGAACCAGTATCACCAGCGCCTTTACCACCAGCAACGCCACGGCAAGTCCAAGGAAGCGGACGGGATGCGCCATCAGCGTCGGCACATCGGCCCCCATGCCGACCGACACGAAGAACAGCCCGAGCAGCAAGCCCTCGAAAGGTTCGATGTCCGCCTGCACCTCGTGCCGATATTCCGAATCCGACAGCAGGACGCCGGCCATGAAGGCGCCCAGCGACATCGACAACCCGGCTTCCTGAATCAGCACGGCGGTGCCGATGACGATCAACAGGGCGGTAGCGGTGAAGATCTCGGGCGCGCCGGCCCGGTCGACCGCGTGGAAGATCGGACGCAGCAGATAGCGCCCGCCGATCAGCACCACGACCACCGCCACCGCCGCCTTGGCGACGGACAGCCACGCGCCGTCGGCCTGGGGAACGCTGCCGTTGCCCAACAGCGGCAGCAGCGCCACCGCGGGGATGATGGCGAGGTCTTGGAACAGCAGGACGGAAAAGGCATTGCGCCCGGATTGGTTGGCGAGCAGCCCGCGCTCCGCCATCATCGGCAGTGCCATGGCGGTGGAGGACAGGGCAAAGCCGAAGCCCAGCACCACCGCAGTCGGCCAAGCCAATCCCAGCCCCCAGCCGCACAGCGCGGTGATCGCGGCACCGGTCACAGCGACCTGTGCACCGCCCAACCCCAGCACCGATTTCCGCATGACCCACAGACGGGCGGGCCTCAACTCCAGCCCGATCAGGAACAGCAGCATGACGACGCCGAGTTCCGAGGCGTGGGCGATCGCCCCAACATTGGTGACCAGCCCAAACCCGGCCGGCCCCACCGCCAGCCCGGCGGCGAGATAGCCGAGCGGCGCACCGAACCCGAACCTTTTTGCCACCGGCACAGCAACCACCATCGCCGCCAGCAGCACAACCAACGTCACAAGCTCCGCCATATCCCCCGCCGCTCGACTGTCGCAGGGGCACTATGGCTTGATTTCAACGGCCGATGCCAGACGCTTAACCGTCAGCCCGGCCATACACCTAAATGCTATTGATTATTCGGCCGCGGAAGCAACGCGCGAGTTGTTCGACGGCGGCGCCCCGCTGGCGGCCCAGCGGGTCAGCAGAAGGATGCCGACGACCACGCCGACATAGGCGATCAGCTGCGCCTCCGTCGGGCGGTCGGTGTAACCGACCAGCACATGCAGCGCCTGCCCGACGAGGCTGTTGTCGCGCAGGACATCCGAGGTGTCCCACAGCACCGTACCGCCCGCCATCAGAATGCCGCCCTGCGCCAGGAAATTGACCGCCGTGGCAGCCATGCCCGCAGCCAGCAGGGTCAGCAGCCACGTGGTGGTGGCGAACAGGTGCCGCGTCGGGATCTGCAGCAGCCCGGCATAGAGCAGAACGGAGACCAGCGCGCCCAGCGCCATACCGCCCAGCCCGCCGGTGGCCACCGTGGCGATGCCGCCCTCTTCCGACGCCAGGATGCCGGTCAGGAACAGCACGACCTCAGATCCCTCGCGCAGCACGGCCACGCCGATGACGATGGCCAGCGCCGCCAGCGACTTCTCTCCGCTCTGCACCGCACGGCCGACTGCCTTCATGTCACGCGCCAGTTCGCGGCCATGCTGCGCCATCCAGGCATTGTGCCAGGCCAGCATAACGACGGCGATCAGCAGGACGGTGGCGTTGAACATCTCCTGCCCGGTATCGGCGAACAGCGAGCTGATGCCGTCGGCGAAGGCGGCGACGATGCAGGACCCGATGATACCGCCGATGATGCCGAGCGAAATCCAACGGCCACGGCCGGGCACTCCCTGGGTCGCGGCCAGCACGATGCCGACGATGAGGCCCGCTTCGAGGACCTCGCGAAAGACGATGATCAGACTGGCGAGCATGGTCGTCTCCGGTACTGGGCGGTCTGCTGGGACAACGTCACTCGGCGATCACGACGCCCTGCGCCGTCGCTTCGTGGAATTCGCCGAAGAAGGGATAGCGCCCTGGCTTCAGCGGACCGACCATGACCTTGATCTGCTTGCGGCCGCCGACGATCTTCTCGACCTTCATCTCGCCGCTTTCGAACTCTTCGGACGTGGCGTCCTGGTTGTCGACCAGCAGGGTCACCCGCTTGTTGGCCGGAATCTTCACCTCCGCCGGCTCGAACTTGTGATCCTTGATGACGATGGTCACCGTGTCGGCGGCCTGAGCCGGGACGGCATGGATCAGGGCGGCGCCGGACAGGGCGATGCCGAAGACGGCGGAAAGCAGGGAGACACGACGCATTCGCGGAAAACCTCAGGGGCTGGTGGGCCATTGCTTGTGAAAATCATTCTCACTCAAGCCCCCTGGGGTCAAATGAAAAGGCACCCGCAGGCTCCGCAACGCACCTGCGACGGAATCGCGCACCCCGCCGGGTTGCCGCCGATTCGCAAGCCTCCCCGCGCCCTGAATCCCTGCCCCGCTACTCGTGCTCGGACGAGCCGGGAAACTGCTCCAGCCCATCGGTGATTTCATAATAGTCGGCCTTGCCGGCCACATAACCATGGCGGAGCGTCGCCAGCCCGGTCGGCTGGTCCAGGCTGCCCGCAGCGATTTCGATCTCGGTCTTGCCGTCGCCCTTCCAGAACAGCGAGGAACCACAGCGCCCGCAGAACCCCCGCGCCGCGATGTCGGAGGAGCGGTACCAGGACAGCGTTTCATCGGCGTCGAAGGTGACGGTATTGCGCGGAACCGTGACATAGGCGCCGATATGGCCGTGGAAGCGGAGGCACTGGCCGCAATGGCAGGTCACGACCCCATCCGGCCGTTCCGCCAGCAGGAAGCGCACGCCTCCGCACAGGCAACCGCCCGCCAGTGCCTGCTCCCGCCCCGTCATGCCTTCGCTCATTCCACCACCTCTCCCGTGCTGGTCCGGCGTTCGACGCCGTCGTCGCCGATGTCGTAATAGGCGCCCTTGTCGTCGACGAAGATATGGCGAGTCACCCTCAGCCCGGATGCATCGTCCAGGCTTCCGGCGCTCACTGTGATCCTGCGCTCCACACCGGTCTGTTCGACCGCCTCCCAGAACAGCCCGGCACCACAACGCGCGCAGAAGCCGCGCCGGGCCCGCTCGGAGGAGGCGTACCACGTCAGTGTCGAGTCGGTGAGCAGACGCAAGGCCGCCCGAGGCAGACCGGTGTAGGCGCCGACATGGCTGTGCTGGCGCCTGCACTGGGAACAGTGACAGAAGGAGATCGGCTCCGGTCGGGTGTCGAAGGCGTAGCGCACGCCGCCGCACAGGCAACCACCGGTCCAGACCCGCTCTCCCTCCCCGCCCGCCTTCACGTCGTCCATCGCTCAGCCCCGCCAAAACGGCTTTTCGGCTTCGTAGTCCGCGTCGGCGCGGGAAATGCCGATGTCGGACAGCAGATGGTCAGGCAGAGCCTCCAGCGCGCGGCGCTGCCGTCGGCGTTCGTTCCAGGTGGCAAGGCGGTCGAACAGCGCCACCACGCGCTCGCCAAACCCCGCGCCCGCCTGGGCCGGCTTGCGGACGAACAGTTCTGCATTGGAGATCGGTGAGTGCATTCCCTTTGCCATGATCCGGTTC
Organism: uncultured Azospirillum sp.; assembly: GCA_965650625.1. Lineage (GTDB taxonomy): Bacteria > Pseudomonadota > Alphaproteobacteria > Azospirillales > Azospirillaceae > Azospirillum. The sequence goes on from CBFGPE010000102.1 coordinate 20,951, forward strand.
CTTCCGGTGAATGGGGAGCGGGGCGTTGGCCTCGCCGCTCCGGTTGTCAGATCGCTTGTGAAACTGAGGATGGTACAGAGACCGCTTGCCGACAAACGACGCTTTCTCATAGAATCGATTAGCTCAGCTAATCCGAATCCAGCCGCCGGTCCGTCCCCCGTCATGTCCCGCCGCCTGCCCCCGCTGAACGCGCTTCGTGCCTTCGAGGCCGCCGCACGCCACCTTTCCTTCACAAAAGCCGCGGATGAGCTGCATGTGACGCAGGCCGCCGTCAGCCACCAGATCAAGGCGCTGGAGGAATGGCTCGGATTACCGCTGTTTCGCCGAATGAACCGGGCGCTGGCGCTGACCGAGGCCGGGCAGAACTATCTGCCGCCGGTGCGCGAGGCGATGGACACGCTGTCCCAGGCAACCGACCGCCTGATCCGCGCCGATAGCAGCGGCACGCTGACCATCTCCACCATGCCCAGCTTTGCCTCGAAATGGCTGGTGCCGAGGCTGGTGCGTTTTCAAAAGCGTCATCCGGAAATGGATGTGCGGGTCCACAGCACGTCACAGGTGGTGGACTTCGCCCGCCACGACGTCGATCTGGCGATCCGCTTCGGCAATGGCCTGTGGCCGGATGTGCGGGTCGAGCGGCTGCTGACCGAGGATATCTTCCCGGTCGGCCACCCGTCGCTGCTGTCCGGCGACCAGCCGCTGGTCAATCCGGAGGATCTGCGACACCACACTCTGCTGCACGACGACTACAACATTTCCTGGGCGGTGTGGTGCCGGGCGGCGGGAATCGAGGGGGTGGACACCGACCGCGGCCTGCGATTCGACGATTCGTCCTTCACCCTCCAGGCGGCGATCAACGGCCACGGCATCGCGCTGGCCCGCGGCGTGCTGGTCGCCGACGACATCGCGGCGGGCCGGCTGGTCCGACTGTTCGAAGTGCGGCTGCCGGGCAGCCTCGCCTACTATGTGGTGGCGCCGCAGCATTACTTTTCCCGGCCCAAGGTGAAGGCCTTCCATGACTGGTTGTTCGAAGAGGCGGGAGCGGTCTGAAAAGCGCCGAATTGAGCCGCTTGCGGGCGTAACGGACCGCTCCTATAGTCCGCGCCCATGAGCGCGAACCCGTCCCCCGACACGGTCTTCCCGCACCGCCATCTCCTCGGAATCGAGGGGCTGCGGGCCGGCGAGATCACCCAGATCCTCGACCTCGCCGATGGCTATGTCGAGCAGAACCGCCGCCCCGTGAAGAAGTCCAACCTGTTGGACGGCCGCACGCAGGTGAACCTGTTCTTCGAGAACTCCACCCGCACCCGCACCAGCTTCGAGCTGGCCGGAAAGCGGCTGGGGGCCGACGTCATCAACATGTCGACCGACAGCAGTTCGGTGAAGAAGGGCGAGACCCTGATCGACACGGCAATGACGCTGAACGCCATGCATCTTGACGCGCTGGTGGTGCGCCATGCCGATTCGGGCGCGGTGAAGCTGCTGGCCGACAAGGTCAACTGCTCCGTCATCAATGCCGGCGACGGCCACCACGAACACCCGACCCAGGCCCTGCTCGACGCGCTGGCGATCCGCCGCCGCCTCGGCCGGCTGGATGGGCTGATCGTGGCGATCTGCGGCGACATCCTGCACAGCCGCGTCGCGCGCTCCAACATCCACCTGCTGAACGCCATGGGCGCCCGGGTGCGCTGCGTGGCGCCGCCGACCCTGCTGCCGTCGCAGATCGAACGGCTGGGTGTCGAGGTCCATCATTCGATGAAGACCGGCCTGCGCGACGCCGACGTGGTGATGATGCTGCGCCTGCAGACCGAGCGGATGAGCGGCCAGTACGTTCCCTCGACCCGCGAGTACTTCTACTTCTACGGCCTCGATTACGAGAAACTGGAGGTGGCGAAGCCGGACGCGGTCATCATGCATCCCGGCCCGATGAACCGTGGCGTCGAGATCGACTCGGAAGTCGCCGACGACCTCAAGCGCTCGATGATCCTCGATCAGGTGGAGTTGGGCGTGGCGGTGCGCATGGCCGTGCTCGACCTGCTGACGCGTGAACGCCGCCAGTCCGACCTTGCGGGAGCCGTCTGATGAGTGCCCCGACGAACATCCGTATCGTCTACCGCAACGCCCGCCTGCTCGACCCGGCGACGGGCCTGGACCAGCGCGGCGATCTGCTGATCGACGGCGAAAAGATTGCCGACTTCGGCCCCGGCCTGTTCAATGACTCCACGCCCGAGGGTGCGGAGGTCATCGACCTCACAGGCCAGTGCCTCGCCCCCGGCCTCGTCGACATGCGCGTGCTGATCGGCGAACCGGGCGAAGAGGAAAAGGACACGATCAAGAGCGCGTCGCGCGCCGCGGCGGCAGGCGGCATCACCGCCATGGCGCTGCTGCCCAACACCGACCCGGTGCTGGACGAGGTCGCCGGACTGGAATTCATCGCGCGGCGCGCCCGCGAGGTGAAGCTGGTCAAGGTCTTCGCCTACGGCTCCGCCACCCGCGGTACCGAAGGCAACGAAATCACCGAGATGGGCCTGCTGGGCCAGGCTGGCGCGGTCGCCTTCACCGACGGCACCAAGGCGATCGCCAGCGCCAAGACCATGCGCCGGGCGCTCAGCTACGCCAAGACCTTCGGCAAGCTGATCGTCCAACATCCGGAAGAGCCGTCGCTGGCGTCGGGCGGCATGATGAACTCGGGCGAGATCGCGACCCGCCTCGGCCTCGTCGGCATCCCGCGCGAGGCCGAGATCATCATGATCGAGCGCGACCTGCGGCTGGCCGAACTGACCGGAGGGCGCCTGCATTTCGCCCACATCACCACCGGTGAGTCGGTCGACCTGATCCGCCGGGCCAAGGCGCGCGGGTTGAAGGTGACCTGCGACACCGCCCCGCATTACTTCGCCCTGACCGAGACCGACGTCGGCGATTACCGCACCTATGCCAAGGTCTCCCCGCCGCTGCGTGGCGAGATGGATCGGCGCGCCATCGTCGAAGGTCTGGCAGACGGCACCATCGACGCCATCGCGTCCGACCATGTGCCGCAGGACCAGGATCAGAAACGCCTGCCCTTCGCACAGGCCGCCCCCGGCGTCATTGGGCTGGAGACGCTGTTCCCGCTGACGCTGGAACTGGTCCACAAGGGCAAGATGCCGCTCTTGAAGGCGCTGGCCTGCGTCACCGCCAACCCGGCGGCCATCCTCGATCTGCCGCTCGGCCGTCTGCTCAAGGGCGGGCCGGCCGATCTGGTCGTCTTCGACGCCGAGGTGCCGTGGCAGATCGACGTCAGCCGCTTCAAGTCGAAGTCCAAGAACTCGCCCTTCGAGAACCGTCCGGTCCAGGGCCGGCCGTTGCGTACCATCGTCGACGGCCGCACCGTCTGGCAGGCGGAGGGCTGATCCCGTGCCGATCCTCCTGTTCGCCGCCCTGCTGGGTTACCTGCTGGGCTCGATTCCCTTCGGGCTGGTGCTGACCCGGATGGCCGGTCTGGGCGATATCCGCCAGATCGGCTCCGGCAACATCGGCGCCACCAACGTTCTGCGCACCGGCAACAAGCCGCTGGCGCTGGCAACCCTGCTGCTCGACAGCGGCAAGGGTGCCATCGCCGCCCTGCTGGCGCAGTGGCTGGCCGGGCCTGAAGCAGCGGTGCTGGCCGCCGGCGGCGCCATGCTGGGTCACAGCTTCCCGGTCTGGCTCGGCTTCAAGGGCGGTAAGGGTGTCGCCACGGCCATTGGCGTGCTGTTGGCGGTGTGCTGGCCGGTGGGGCTGCTGGCCTGCCTGACCTGGATCGTCATGGCGGCGCTGTTCCGCATCTCCTCACTCTCGGCGCTGACGGCCCTGGGGATCAGCCCGCTGACCGGCTGGTATTTCGGCGGACCGCTGGTCGGCGGCCTCTGCCTGTTCATTGCGGCGCTGGTCTTCATCCGCCACGAGGCGAACATCCGGCGCCTGCTGAAAGGCGAGGAGCCGAAAATCGGATCGGGCAAGAAGAAGGCGGTCTGAGGGGCGGATCGAAGACGCAGATCGAACGGGCGGCGGGGAGGCAACTCTCCGCCGCTTTCATTTGCAGTCATCTGATTCCGTTGGCATTCCCCTGCCCTTGCCCTGCCCGCCCTATCCCATTTCCCCCACCCGGACAAAGACAACCGATGTGGCCATGCGTTATGCTGCACGGCAATCCGGGGCACGAACAAGCAACCCGGCAGGTGAGCCGGCGGCTGGCGCCGGCGGACAACGAGACGCTGAGGGAACCGAGAATGGACACTCCGCTGTGGAGCCCGAGTGAGGAGCGCATCGCGCAGGCCAACCTGACCGCTTTCCGCAAGGCGGCGAATGCGCGATTCGGACTGCGGCTGGACGATTACGACGCGCTCTACAACTGGTCGATCGCGGAGAAGGAGCGGTTCTGGCGCTTCCTGTGGGAATGGGCCGGGCTGACCGGCGACCTCGGCAGCGTCGATCTGTTGGACGGCGACAAGATGCCGGGCGCCCGCTGGTTCCCCGAAGCAAGCCTCAGCTATGCCGAGAACCTGCTGGCCGGCGCACCCGCCGACAACGCCGTCATCTTCTGGGGCGAGGACAAGGTCAAGTACCGCTGGAGCGGGGCGGAGTTGAAGGCCACCGTCTCCCGCCTGCAGCAGGCGCTGAAGGCCAAGGGCGTCGGCAAGGGCGATCGCGTCGCCGCCATCATGCCGAACATGCCGGAAACGCTGGCGGCGATGATCGCCACCACCAGCCTGGGTGCGGTCTGGTCCTCCTGCTCGCCCGACTTCGGCATCCAGGGCATCACCGACCGCTTCGGACAGATCGAGCCGAAGGTGGTCTTCGCCCCCGACGCCTACTGGTACAACGGCAAGAGCCACGATGTCCGCGCCAAGGTGGCCGAAGTCCTGAAGGACCTGCCGACCGTCGTCGCCACCGTCATCATCCCTTACGTGGATAAGGCGCCCGACCTGTCGATGATCCCGGGCGCGGTCGGCTTCCAGGATTTCATGGCGCCCCATCCGGCGGCCGAGCCGACTTTCGAGCGCGTCGCCTTCGACCACCCGCTGTTCATCCTCTATTCCTCCGGCACCACCGGAAAGCCGAAATGCATCGTCCACGGCACCGGCGGCACCATCCTTCAGCATGTGAAGGAGCACCGGCTGCATTGCGACCTCAAGCCCGGCGACCGGCTGTTCTACTTCACCACCTGCGGCTGGATGATGTGGAACTGGCTGGTGACCGGGCTGGCCAGCGGCACGACGCTGGTCCTCTATGACGGCTCACCCTTCGCGCCCACCGGCAACATCCTGTTCGACTATGCCGATGCGGAGAAGATCACGCTGTTCGGCACCTCGGCCAAATTCATCCAGTCGCTGGAGAAGTCGGGGCTGGAGCCGATGAAGACCCACTCGCTCGCAAGCGTCCGCGCTCTGGCCTCCACCGGTTCGCCGCTGATGCCGGAGAATTTCGAGTTCGTCTATCGCTCCATCAAGCAGGATATCCATCTCGCCTCGATCAGCGGCGGCACCGACATCATGTCCTGCTTCGTGCTAGGCAACCCGATTGCTCCGGTCTGGAAGGGTGAGATCCAGACGCGCGGCCTCGGCATGGCGGTGGAGGCGTTCGACGACAACGGCCACGCCGTGCGCGGCGAGAAGGGCGAACTGGTCTGCACCCGCCCCTTCCCCAGCATGCCGATCGGCTTCTGGGCCGATCCGGACGGCTCCAAATACCGCTCCGCCTATTTCGATCGCTTCCCCAATGTCTGGGTCCATGGCGATTTCATCGAGCAGACCGAGCATGGCGGCTGGGTGATCTATGGCCGGTCGGACGCGGTGCTAAATCCCGGCGGCGTGCGCATCGGCACGGCGGAGATCTACCGCCAGGTCGAGCAACTGCCCGAGATCATGGAGGCTGTCTGCATCGGCCAGGAATGGGACGGCGACGTGCGCGTCGTCCTGTTCGTCGTCCTCCGCGAGGGGCTGAAACTGGACGAGGCGCTCGCCGGCACCATCCGCAAGCGGATCAAGGACAACTGCTCCCCCCGTCATGTCCCGGCGAAGATCGTGCAGGTCACCGACATCCCGCGCACCCGCTCCGGCAAGATCACCGAACTGGCGGTGCGCGACGCCGTCCACGGCCGCCCGATCAAGAACACGGAGGCTCTCTCCAACCCGCAGGCGCTCGACGAGTTCCGCGAGCGGACGGAGTTGAACGGGGCGTAAGGTGGTGTCGCCGCTGTTCCTCGACCTCGACGGCGTGCTTGCCGATTTCGACCGCGGCGTCGTCGCGGTCACCGGCAAGCGGCCGGAACAACTGCCGATGAAGGAGATGTGGCGGGCGTTGTCCCGCCACAGCGACTTCTTCGGCACGCTGGACTTCATGCATGACGCGCAGGAGCTTTGGGCTTTCTGTGCACCGCACCGGCCGACCATCCTGACCGGCCTGCCGCTGGGCAGTTGGGCGCCGGAGCAGAAGAAGCGCTGGGTTGCCCGCATGCTGGGGGCTGATGTTCCGGTCATCACCTGCATGGCCCGTGACAAGGCCCGCTATGCCAGTCCCGGCGCCATCCTGGTCGATGACCGCGAGAAGGCCCGCGATCCGTGGGAGGCGGCCGGTGGCCGCTTCATCCTCCACCGCAACGCGGCGGAGAGCATCGCCGAGCTGGCGAGGCTGGGATTCTGAACATGACAAGGGGGCGGCACCTGCGCGCCGCCCCCCCTTTCCGAGGAACCCGTTTACTCGGCTGCGGCGGTCTTGGTCTCGCGGCTCGTCTTCCATAGCGAGACCAGCACGCCACCGCCGATCAGGGCGAAGGTCACGCCAAGCGCGATCAGCGGATCGG
>CBFGPE010000103.1:0-27240 GCA_965650625.1 uncultured Azospirillum sp.
ACTTCTTGCGCAGCCGCTTGATGTGGCTGTCGATGGTGCGGTCGTCGACATAGACGTGCTCGCCATAGGCCGCGTCCATCAGCTGGTCGCGGTTCTTCACATGGCCCGGCCGCTGGGCCAGCGCGCGCACCAGCAGGAATTCGGTCACGGTCAGGTCGATCGGCTGGCCTTTCCAGTTGCAGGCATGGCGGGCGCCGTCCAGCAGCAGCGGGCCGCGGGTGATCAGCTGGCCGGGATCGGCCTCCACCGTCTCGCCACGCAGCGCCTCGCGCCGCAGCAGCGCCCGGATGCGCTCGATCAGCAGGCGCTGCGAGAAAGGCTTCTTGATGTAGTCGTCGGCCCCCATGCGCAGGCCCATCAGCTCGTCCAGCTCGTCGTCCTTGCTGGTCAGGAAGATGACGGGCATCTGGCTGGTCTGACGCAGACGTTGCAGCAACTCCATGCCGTCCATGCGCGGCATCTTGATGTCGAGCACGGCGAGGTCGGGCGGGCGCTGGCTCAATCCGCGCAGCGCCTCGGCGCCGTCGGTATAGGTGCGCACGTCGAAACCTTCGGCCTCCAGGGCGATGGAGATCGAAGCCAGGATGTTGCGGTCGTCATCCACCAGGGCGACGGTGTGGGCCATGGTCGTAACAGATCCTATTGAAACGGGTCAGGTCAGGTCGGGGCGGTCGAAGTGCCGGTTCGCAGAAATGTTAGCGGAAACATCAGGCATGGGAGGAGTGGTCATTCCAATACTTTATGCCAGAGTCCAGGTACCAGAGGCAGTTTTCTCTTTTCCCGCAGCATTTGTATGGTCCAATATGGCGGCAATGCGGCGCCGAACAACGGTGCTGCGCGGGAGAACGCACTCGTTTTGGAATGAGTTTTTCGAACGCCCTTCCCGCGTCCTCTCCGGCCGGCGCCATGCCGGACGGCAAGGAGGGCGCGACGCCGCCGGGCACCGGCCGGAGCGGCCCGGAGTCCGCCATCCCTGCTGCGGCAACCATGGCTCCGGCAATCATGGTTGCGGCCTTGGGCGCCCGGCGCCTGATGCGCGCCTGCGACCGCGCCGCTCTGGCGACCGCCCAGCGGCCGGCCGATGACGGTGGCGCGGTGGCGGCGGAAGCCGACGGCTGGCCCTACCCCTCGCTGGTGCTGGTGGCGTTCGACCATGACGGCAGTCCGCTGCTTCTGCTCTCCACGCTGGCCGACCACACCCGCAACCTGCTGGCCGACGGCCGGGTCGGGCTGCTGTTCGACGGCACCGCCGGGCTGGCACAGCCGCTGACCGGCGCCCGCCTGTCGGTCCTGGGCCGGGCGGAGCGGTCTGACGATCCGATCCACCGCGAGCGCTATCTGCGCCGCCATCCCGACGCCGCCCTTTATGCCGGCTTCGCCGACTTCGCGATCTACCGCGTGGCGGTGGAGCGCGCCCATCTGGTCGCCGGCTTCGGCCGCATCCACTGGCTCTCCGCCGCAGAGCTGGACCTTCCCGCCGCAGCCCCCGCCCTGGCGGCGGGCGAGACGGTGCTGCTCGACCGCCTGAACGGCGCGGGGTACGGCCCCCGGCTTGGCCCCGCCCCCGATGGTGACGGGGAAAGCTGGAGCTTGACCGGGGTCGACCCGGAGGGATGCGACCTGCGACGCGGGGGGTACGTCGCCCGCGTCGATTTTGAGCAGAGAATCCACGACCCCGAATCGGCTAAACTGATGCTGGACACGCTGATCCGGCCGCAGGACGGGTCCGGACAACCCGGAGGATCGACATCCGGGACCGAAAAGGCTGGAACCGAAACAGCCGGCGACGAGGGTGCCTGACGGTGCCCGCCGGTAAGAACAAGAAAAACGGTCGGAACGAAAAACAATAACGAGAGAGACGAGAAGCCAACCGTCAGCCTGAACGACCAGCCGAGAGGTCGCTTCGACACCACCGGGCGCCGCACCAAAAACAAGAACGCGGCGCGCGGACACGCGCAACCAGGAGAACACTTCAGTGGACCATAACGGATCGCCCCGTTTCCCGTCCGGGCCATTGGCCCCCAGACCTGTCGCCTCAGGACCGCCTTTTGCACCGTATCGTCGCCGCACCCTGCCGGTGCAGCGCATCGCGGCGGGGTTTCAGCCCGGCCGCCTCTTCGGACCGGCACCCCGCTGATGCGGCGGCCGCCGTCCATCTGACGACACGACAACGGACGAAAGAACGGCCGGACCGGCCGCGGCACCCCCGGCGAGGGGCATGCCCGACGCGGCGGTACCGGCCCAGCCTTCGAGAGGGACGATATGACTGGACATACGCGGACGCGGAACAAGAAGCTCCTGGCCTGGGTCGAGGAGATCGCGCTGAAATGCAAGCCGGAGCGCGTTCACTGGTGCGACGGGTCGCAGGAGGAATATGACCGTCTCTGCAACGAGATGGTGGAAGCGGGCACCTTCATCCGCCTGAACGAGGCCAAGCGCCGGAACTCCTTCCTCTGCCGCTCCGATCCGGGCGACGTCGCCCGTGTCGAGGACAGCACCTACATCTGTTCCAAGACGCGCGAGGAAGCCGGTCCGACCAACAACTGGATGGACCCGGCCGAGATGAAGGCCAAGTTGGACGGCCTGTTCGAGGGCTGCATGCGTGGCCGCACCATGTATGTGGTGCCGTTCAGCATGGGTCCGCTGGGCTCTGACATCGCGCACATCGGCGTGCAGATCTCCGACAGCCCCTATGTCGCGGTCAACATGCGCCTGATGACCCGCATGGGCCAGAAGGTGCTGGACATCCTGGGCGACGGCGATTTCGTCCCCTGCCTGCATTCCATCGGCGCCCCGCTGGAGCCCGGCCAGCAGGACGTCGCCTGGCCCTGCAACGCCGACAACAAGTACATCGTCCATTTCCCGGAGGAGCACCGCATCGTCTCCTACGGCTCCGGCTATGGCGGCAACGCGCTGCTGGGCAAGAAGTGCTTCGCGCTGCGCATCGCGTCCTCTATGGGCCGCGAGCAGGGCTGGCTGGCCGAGCACATGCTGATCCTGGGCGTGGAAAGCCCGACCGGCGAGAAGACCTATGTCGGCGCCGCCTTCCCGTCGGCCTGCGGCAAGACCAACTTCGCCATGCTGGTCCCGCCGAAGGAGTTCGAGGGCTGGAAGGTCCGCACCATCGGTGACGACATTGCCTGGATCAAGCCGCAGCCCGACGGCACGCTGCGCGCCATCAACCCGGAGGCCGGCTTCTTCGGCGTCGCCCCCGGCACCAGCGTGAAGTCGAACCCGAACGCGCTGAAGACGCTGGACCACAACGTCATCTTCACCAACGTCGCGCTGACCGACGATGGCGATGTCTGGTGGGAAGGCCTGACCGACGAGGCGCCGGCCCACCTGATCGACTGGCAGGGCAAGGACTGGACGCCGGGCTGCGGCCGCGTAGCCGCCCACCCGAACAGCCGCTTCACCGCGCCTGCCGCTCAGTGCCCGTCGATCGACCCGGCCTGGGAGGATCCGGCCGGCGTTCCGATCAGCGCCTTCATCTTCGGCGGCCGCCTGTCGAAGACCTTCCCGCTGGTGTTCGAGGCCTACAACTGGCGCGAAGGCGTCTATTGGGCCGCGACCATGGGCTCGGAAGCCACCGCCGCCGCCGTCGGCCAGGCCGCCATCCGCCGCGACCCGTTCGCCATGCTGCCCTTCTGCGGCTACAACATGGCCGACTACTGGAACCACTGGCTGTCGATGGAAGGCAAGGTCGAAAGCCTGCCGCGCATCTACCGCGTCAACTGGTTCCGCAAGGACGAGAACGGCAAGTTCGTCTGGCCGGGCTTCGGCGACAACATGCGCGTGCTGAAGTGGATCGTCGACCGCGTCCGCGGCCGTGCCACCGACGTGGCGGAATCGCCCTTCGGCTATTCCCCGCGCTACCAGGATCTGAACTGGTCCGGCCTGAACTTCCCGGCCGACAAGTTCGCCAAGATCATGGACATCGACCGCAAGGAGGCCGAGGCCGAGGCGAAGGACCAGGAGGAGCTGTTCAACCGCTTCGGCGACCGCCTGCCCGAGGAGATCGAGCAGCAGCGCCTCGCCGTCCTGAAGCGGCTGGAGAACAGCCCGGACGTCTGGCGCATCGGCTGACCGGCGCAAGCCGCCGGCAGAAAGCCTGTCAGCAGGTAAGGATAGGGGCTGCCGCAAGGCGGCCCCTTTTCCGTTGCGGCGGCCGAGATGAACGGAAATTCATCCGAAACCGGCCCGGCGGCGGCGGGGTCCGGCGGCAGGATGGCCAAGGTTCAGCCTTTGCAAGGCGATTCCATCCTTACCTGCCGCATTTGTCTGTCGGTGATTTAACCGGCTTGTCAAAATGATCGGGCATAAAGTCGCCCGCGCCGCAGCGCGCATGCCAGGGAGGGCGAGGTCATGTCCGATCATCAGATTCCACCGCAGGATGGTGACGACTCCGCGGAACCGACCTTTCCGTCAGCCGATCCGGAGGACGCCGGCGGCCCGCTGTCGTCCAAGCGCCAGCCCTGCGCCATCAGCGGCAAGCGCCGGCCGAAGCGCGACCTGATCGCGCTGGACGCGCTACGCCCCAGCCTGGCCGACCGCATCCGCCACGACCACCCGCATCTGGAACCGGACGCACAGATCAGCCGGCAGGAGCTGGCGCGCTACCGCTCGCTCTATGTCGCCGAGCTGCTGAAGGAGGAGCATGGCGAACTCAGCGAACTGGACCGCGAGGTCGCCGAAAGCCTCGCCCGCCACGAGACGCTGGCCGAGAACCCGGAGGAAGAATACGACGACCACCGCACGCTGGGCGAACGTCTGTCGGACGGTCTCGCCAGCTTCGGCGGCAGTTGGGCCTTCCTGATCTCCTTCGCCGTTGTCCTGTGCGTGTGGATGCTCATCAACATCCTGGAAGGCGACACCAAGGCCTTCGATCCCTACCCCTTCATCCTGCTGAACCTGCTGCTGTCCTGTCTGGCCGCCATCCAGGCGCCGGTCATCATGATGAGCCAGAAGCGGCAGGAGGCGAAGGACCGGCTACGCTCCGAAAACGACTATCGCGTCAACCTGAAGGCAGAGCTGGAAATCCGGCACCTGCACGAGAAGATGGACTATCTGATCCAGCGCCAATGGCAGCGTCTGACCGAAATCCAGCAGCTGCAGCTGGAAATCATGCAGGAAAAGCGGCTGCGCAAGTGAACCGGACGCAGGCGGCCGGGCGGCGCATCAGCGCTTGCGGCGGCCGTCCAGTTCCAGCATGCCGCGCAGCGCGGCGATGGTCTTGCTGAGCGGAGTCGGTTCGCCGGCGGGCTTGGTGTCCGGGGGGGCGGGCTTTGCCGTCTGCGGCTGACCGTCCGGCGGCTGACCTCCCGGCGACTGGGCGGCTGGCGCGGCCGGTCCGCTGCGCACCGATGGGCGCGGCTTGGCGGCGCGGGATTTCGGCGGTGACGGAGGCGGCGGAGGATCCGGCTGCACCTCGTCCTCGATCAGCCCGCGCAGGGCCTTCATCGCCTCCTCGATCTCGCGCTCCTGGGCGGAGCGGCGGCTGACGGGTGCCGGTTCCGGGTCCTTTTCCTCTTCCGGGGCAGCAGCCTCCGGCGCCGGATCGGGATCGCCCCAGCCGGTGGGCACCGACCAGTCATCCCCACTCCGGTCGGGCGCCGGATCATCCGCGTCCTCGCGACGGGCAGGCTTGTCGACTGCCCTGCCGGCGTTGCGCAGACCCTTGGCGGGCGGCGGGGCGGCGTCCTCTTCTTCCTCCGCCGGCTCGTTCGCCGCGTCCTCGATCATGGAGCGCAGGGCGGCGAGAGTCCGATCGAAGCCTTCCTCATCCTCCGGCGGCGGGGGCGGGCGCTGGGCCCGGCGTTCGGCGCGGTGCTGGTCGAAGTCGAGCGGCTCGGCAGGCGGCGGCACGGGCTTCGCCGGACGGTTGGCGGAAGCCGGGACGGGCTTTTCCGGGTCGCGGATGGCGAAGGACAGGATTTCCTCTTCCGACGGCTCCTCGCCGTCGGGACCGTCGTCTTCGAATTCATCCTCCTGGCCGTCGTCCCCGGACTCCAGTTGCCAGGGATCGGCCCCCGCGTCCGCGCCGTCGTCCTCGAAATCCCGGCGCACCAGGACCTTGTGCGAGAAGACCGGAGGCTCGTCCTCGCCCTGGTCCTCCTCGCCCTGTTCGTCCTTAAGCGGGTCCGGCCGACCGCCGGCCCGGGCCTCAGGCGCAGGGTCGTCCTCATCGTCGTCGGAGCCATAGGCCTGCGCCAGCAGCCGGCGCATCGCCATCAGCGTCTCGTCGCCATCATCCTCAGGATCGGCCTCAGGATCGGCGCCGTCCGGGGCACCGGCGTCGGCGACCTCGTCGCGGGCGGGCTCCGGCCGCTCGTCGTTGGCGGCAGTCCGGGCATCGCCCGTCGCCGGGTCGTCATCCCAATCGTTGGGCCAACCGTCGGGCGGCGACTGGCGGTCCAGGCGCGCCGCCATGTCCGCGAGCGAAACGGGTTCCCACAGCGGAGCTGCGCCATCCTCCGCCGGACCGTCGTCCACATGGTCGGACAGCGGAAGCTCCGACACCGGCTTGCCGCGAACAGGCGCCGGAGGAGGGGGCGGCTCCTCCGCATCGGCCGTCCTGTCCCGGCCGCCGTCACCACCGCGCAACGAGGCGAGCAGACCGTTCAGTGCCGCCAGCGGCGCATCGAAGGACGGCTCGTCATTGCCGGCGGTAGAGAGGTTGGCAGCCGGGGGTTCGGCCAGGATCGGCCGGCTTTCGATGTCGCGGGAGTCGCAGCGCGAGCAGCGGTAATGCGGCGCGATCGACAGCACCGGGTAATTGGGGCCGAAGCGCCGTTCCAGCATGGCACGGGGCAGCACACCGCCATGTCCGCAGGCGCGGCAGCGCAGTTGCACGTCGGCGTCGATGTCGCGGAGGAACAGCATACGGGCCATGCCGCGCAGTATAGCGGCGGCCCCGCGGCTTTCCCATTCGTTTCAGTGCCGCCCCGGCCCCACAGGTCCCGGTTCTCGGGAGGGGTCAGACCGCGCGGGTGACGGTCAAGCCCTGTTCGGACAGGCTGTCGAAGATGTCCTTGAACTTCCGCAGATAACGGGTGCGGTAGGCGTCGAAATCGGCGGCGATGGCCGCCTCGGCGTTCTGGGACTTCTTGAACTCGGACACGCGGTGGGCATTTTCGGCGCGGTACAGGGCGAAAGCGCCCTTCGTCACCAGATCGTTGCTGACCGGGTCTGCATTCTTCGATTTGTTGCTGTTCATCAATCCATGTCCAGATGGAGTGGACATCCGGCCGCCGGGGTTGGGTAATCGGGGCCGGATGATCGGAGCCGGTAATCGGCGGGGACTGCGATACGACCCTGCAGCCGTATCAATGCGTTGCAGCCACCGATGAAAGCCTACGCCCGCTTTCCCACACCCGCAATGCTGCGACGCACCATCATGCCACCACCCCGCGCAAGGCGGCCATGCGGTCACGGTCGACGCGGATGCGGTCCAGATGCTGGGCGATCACCGCGGTGATGGGCAGGGGAAGCTCTTTCGCCATCGCTTCCTCGAAACGGCGCAGGCATTCGCTCTCGCCGCGCTCGACCTCCTGGATGATGGTGGCGCGGTCATGGCCGAGCACGGCGGATTTCAGTTCCAGGAAGAAGCGGTGGGCACCGCCCAGCATGGTGCCGCCCATATCCGGCGCACCGCCCTGTTCGGCGACCAGCCGCTGAATCTCGCGCACGATGGCGCCGCGCTGGGCGGCGAGATCGTTGAACAGAGCCTTCAGATCCTCGTCCTGGGCGGATTCCGCGGCCTGCCGGTAGCCCTCGTGGCTGTCCTCGACGATGCGGATCAGGTCATTGAGCGTATCGACGATCTCGTCTTTTTCCATGGCGGCAGGCCCTCCCATGCGTCCCCTACGCTGCCACAACCCGGCGGCAGGCCCGAATGTTCCACCCTGCCACCGGTGGCACTCCGAGTGCGACGGGCCTGACGCGGGGCGCCGCACCCTTACGCCGACGCTTCGGAAAGGCCGCGCGCGGCGGGCGATCGGCGGCGGATCGGGCCGCGGAACATGCCGGCCCGCCACAAGCCGACGCAATGACCACAGAGCCCCATCGCGTCCGACACCAGTCCGAAGACCGATTCCGCCAGCAGGTTGTGCCCAGCCCCGACCAAAGTCGCCATGACGAAGAACACCCGCATCCGTCCGACCGCGCTCTGCCAGCGGCCGAGCGTCGCCAGCAGGAAGCCGGTGACCGACAGCGCCGACATCGGCCCCTGCCAGCTCAGCACCGCCACGGCGAGCGCCGCCGGCACCGTCAGCCTATAGAGCAGGCCGAGCGTCCGGGACGGCTGCCGTTGGACGCGCACCGCCATCTGGATCAGCCCCAGCCCGCACATCAGCATGCCTGTCCAGGCGCCCAGCAGCAGGAAATGGAGCAGGAACAGAGAGGAGGCCGTCGCCTGCGCCAGCAGGATCGCCCGCCGGCCGCCCAGAAGCGTCGACAGGGTGGCGGCAGACAGCCCGGCAATGCCGGTCATGGCAACCGGCGAGATCGTGGTGGGAAGGGTCGAGAGGGTCGGAAGATAATCGAGCAGAAATACCGTCATGGAGTGCCTTCGCATGAAAAACATGCCGCAGTGCAGCGAAGGCGGCGGACGCTAGTCCCGGACGGTTAACCAGATATGAACATCGATGTGACCGGAAACAGACCAAAAGATGGATGTCGCGATGTCCCCGACAGTCCGGAAACGCAATCATGTGGACCTTGCGGATAACTCCGGTGATTATTGTGTGTTCTCTGCCCTGCGGTGCCTCGGCGGGAAGGGTTGTGAAGGGTTTGTCAGGTGGCGGCTCAACGATTTCGGAGAGGATCCTGCCCATCCTTGCCGTTGGCTTTGAAGGCGCGCGGCGGCATTCTCGCACCGTCACGGCGGAATCGTTATCGACTGTGTCATTATCGACGCTGCCGGACCGGGATCGGGGGATCATCCGGTAATTGGCGCAATCCGGACGAACTGGGGGAACCATCATGGCGCTGTACGGCCGCCATCCTGCCTCGCTTGGCTGGGAACCGAAGCCGAAATCGGGCAAGACCGGCGAAGCACGCGGCCACGGTGGCCGTGCCAGCCGCAGCGGACATCTGTGCTGTGGCTGCGGCCGGCCAATCCGTGCCGGAGACCCGCATTGGGCCGGACATGGCCACCAGAACCCCTGGCACTATGCCTGTGCCGAGCGTGCGGGCCTTACATGGTCATGGGCGGGCCGCCCGGACGCGCCGCCGCTTCCGGCCGCGGAGATGGACTGACAGCGCCGGCATTCGACCCGGCCTGCGCCTCTTCGCGCCCGCGCCGGTAGGCGTCGCGTTCAGCCTCCAGGATGGCGTCGGCCAACCGCCGTTCGAACTCGCGCTCCACGAGGGCGGAGAACAGGTCGATGCGGAAGCGGGCCTGCAGGGACCGGCTCAGCCGGCGGGCTCTTTCGATCGGCGGCATCGGCATTCTCCTTTCGGCTGAGGGCAATACCGCCCAGCTTCCGGGATTGCGGGTGATCCCGGCAACCGCGCCGTCGGCGAACCGCCAACGCAAAGGAGAGCGCCCATCCGCACCCCTCGGTGCGAACTGATCTTGGCCCGTTTCGGTGGAGACGGGGGCACGCAGATCTTAGCTCGGCCTGTTCGGGGGTGATGTGTCCGACCGCCGAGTGGACGCGTGCCGCCGTACCGTTGCCCAATCGCCGAGCGGGACCGCCCGTGTTGGAATACCCCATGTTGGAATACTGGGCGCCGTCCCGGCGTCCATCGAGCAGCCCACGCTCCCGCGGGCTGCAAAACGGGAGGAACACCATGCTCAGGAACGTCGCTTTGGCAGCCGTCTTCGCCGTCGCTCTGACCGGTCCGGCCCTTGCCAACAGCTGCCCCAAACACATGGCCGCCATCGACCAGGCCCTGGCGGCCAACCCGAAGCTGAGCGCTGACCAGATGACGCAGGTGAAGAAGCTCAGGGCCGACGGCGAGACGCTGCACAAGCAGGGCAAGCATGCCGAGTCGGAGGCGACGCTCGCCCAGGCCGAAACCATCCTCGGCATCAGGAAGTGACATAGGGTGCCACGGGGGCGGAGCGATGCTCGCGCCCCCGTCGCACCGTCCTGCGGCGGCTCAGCCCCGGTGCGCCTTCCGCCCGACGGCGGCCAGCACGCCGGCGAGCCCCAGGAACAGAACCGCGCCGCCGCCCCAGACCCGGACATAGCCGGGCATCCCAAGGCTCGGCACCAGGGCGTAGACGGCGGCGAGCGCCGCCCACACGGCGGCGATGACGACAACGAGCCAGAGCTCTTCGTTCAGTTTCATAACGGGTCTCCTGCGCTCAGTGGCCGTGCCCGCCGCCGATGGCGATGATCGGCAGCGACTGGATCAGCTGGAACGCGACGATGGTGAAGACGTACATGGCGGCGACCAGCGCGGCGACCGACAGCGGCCCGGTCCAGGCCGGAACCGCGCCGACGCCGCGCGACCCGGTCCGCCAATCGACCACCGGCGCCGGCTCGACCGACGGGCGCAGC
The DNA here is from genome assembly GCA_965650625.1 of uncultured Azospirillum sp. GTDB lineage: Bacteria > Pseudomonadota > Alphaproteobacteria > Azospirillales > Azospirillaceae > Azospirillum. Next base: position 10,512 of record CBFGPE010000103.1, read on the forward strand.
GACAGCAGCGTGCGGGCAACGCCGTAGACGCTGACCGAGAGGGCGATGGCGAAGATCGTGGCGCCGACGCCGACCAGGGCCATCAGCACCGGCCATGCCGCCGGAGCCATACCGCCGTAGCCGACGTCGAAGACCCGGCGCGGCACCCCCATGAATCCGGCGGTGATGCCCGCCGCGCCGAAGATGAACAAACCGACGGTCACGAAAGCCGGCATGCGCCGCAGCAGCTCCGGGCGCCACAGGCTGCCTCCGCCAAGCGCCGGCAGGATCACCATCAGCGCGGCCAGGAAGGTCTGGGTCAGCACGCCGACCGCGAAGAAATGGAAATAGCCGGGCACGAAGAAGGTGTCCGACAGCATCGGCGCCAGCTTCTCCTGGATCAGGACGAAGGCGAAGGTGATGCCCAGCATCATGTTCACCACCGCCCAGCCCATGTTCGCCATCGCCGGGTTGCGCCAGGGCAGCCCCCGCATCCAGCCGAAGAAGCCGGTGGCGCCGCGTGCCCGGGCGCTGGCTTCCAGCGAGGAAACGATGATGGCGAAGGCCGCCAGGGTCGGGACCGAGACGAACAGCGACAGCAGCGAACCGACGACCCGGACGCTCTCCGACAGGTTCGGCTCCAGGAACATGTGGTAGAGGCTGGTCGGCGGAACGAAGACCAGATAGGCGGCGAAGACGATCTTCGACAGGCGGGCGCCGTGGATGGATTTCACCCCGGTCAGGTGTTCGCTCAGCACGTACCACACCAGCACGGTGGCCATCAGCGGCAGGTAATGCAGGTTGTGGAACAGGATGTGCCATTCGGTGCCGTGGTCGGCTGGGAACGGTCCTGTGCCGAGCGCCCACAGCAGGCCGGGCAGGAAGGCGTTGGTTGCTGCGATCGCGCTGACCACCAGAAAGCCGGCCCAGGCGAACAGGGCGAAGCCGATGGAGGTGAACGCGTCGGCCTCGCCGCGTAACCGGGGCTGCAGCACGGTGGCGATGCCGCTGACGGCGGACGCCACCAGACCTGCCGAGAGCAGCAGGTAGCCGAGTGCGAAGACCCCGACGGAGCGCGGGTCGTCCGCGGCCAGTTCGGGGCTGCCGTCGTAGAGCAGCGGTGTGCCGGTGGCGGAGATCCACTCGCTGACGCCGAAGCCTGCCAGCATCAGGGCGGCACCGAGCCATGCCAACGGGCGCAGCGAGAGGCCTCGGCCGTTCTCGGCCGCCGCCAGCACCAGCAGCAGGGCTGCCTGGATCAGGTAGAGCCAGTAGAAGAACACGGACACGCCGTGCAGGGTCAGGATGCGGTAGGCGTCATCCGGAAAGAAGGCAAGCGCCCCGGCGCGGGCGAGCGCGGTCACGAAGCCGCCAACCAGGCCGAGCACGAGCGCCAGCAGAGCGGCGCCGAACAGCAGCGTGAGGAGGGTCTTGTCGGCCGACGGCAGGGAGGCGACCCGCGTGGTCAGGCGCGACGTCACAAGGCGCGGGGCCGCGTCGGCCGGGGCGAAGGAGGTCGAAAGGGTATCCATGCTGTGTGTCCTCCCGGCTCAGCCGACGACGATGCGGCCGTGCATGGCGTCATGCGCCTGACCGCAGTAGACGGTGCAGTACACGAGGTACTCGCCCGGCTTGGTGAAGGTGATCGTCTGCTCGGTGACGAGGTTCGGGCGCAGGCGGATGATGCGGCTGGCAGTCCCCAGTTGGATCGACGCGCCATGCGTGATGTCGTCCGCCATCATGCGGAACCGGTAGGCTTGACCGACCCTGAGCCGGAGGACGTCCGGGCTGTAGGCGAATTTCTGCGCCATCAGGTAGACGTCGACCGGTTCGGCGTACGCCATCTCCGCAGCATGGTCGTGTCCGGCATCGGCATGACTATGGCCGCCGTGTGCGTCGCCGCCATGGGCGTCCGCATCAGCGTGCGGGTTCACGCTGCCGTCCTTCTGCGCGTATTTCTGGACGAAGAAGTCGTGCTCGAAGCGGAACTCCTCGGGCGCCATGCCCTCGGCTGCGCCGTGGCCGCCATGGCCGTGCGCGCCGGCTTCCGGAGCGGCGTCCTTGTTGTGTCCGGTGTGTCCGCCGAAGGGAAGCGGGGCGGCGCCATAGGCCGCCCAGGCGCCGTACAGGGAGACGGCGCCGAAGCCCAGCGCGGCGATGAAGCCGCGGCGGGTTGTGAAATGCCTCTCGGACATGATGAGAGTCCTCTGATCGCGTGGTCGGAATCGCTCGCGCACGCCGCCGGTCAGGCGGCGCATGGCCGGGCGTCCGACACAGGCGTCAGAGCGCGCGGCCGATCAGAGGCTGGTCTTCGGAGGAGGCGTGTCCGGGGTGATGTCCCGGGCGTTGGGAACGAAGCCGGCCCGCGGGTGCCAGGACGTTTCGACCATGGTCACCGGAATGCTGACGCTGTGCCGGGCCGGAGCCTCTGCCGCCGGGCAGCAGGTCGCCGCGACGGCGAGGGCGGCCTTGTGGTGGTCGCTCTGGGACGGGGGCGACGGGGCGTGATGTGAGCCGTGATGGCCCATTGAGCCGGCCGGCGTGTCCACATGCGCCCCCATATTTGCCATGGCTCCGCCCGCCGCCCCCATCAGGAGCGCAAAGGCGAACGCCAGAATGGCGAAGATGTGGCCCAACCGCTTCATGCCAGCCGTCGCTTCAAACGCCCCTGGTCCATCCAGGGGAGCACACCATAGCCCCCGATGGCGGTGCGGGAATTGATGTCTGTCAACCGACGGGTTTGATCAATCGGCGTTGCCACCCAACGCTTTTCGTATTGACCTTCCCATTGCTGGAGGGTCGATGCTTGCCTTGATGGTCTGAATCGGTGATGGAAGCGGAGTGACAGTCCGCCGTACTCTTCCGGGACCCTGACAGGGGCGGTCGTCGAGACGATGGTACTGTTGCGGGGACCAGGGAATGGTATTACCTTTGGCGGAGGGGCCGGTGGGCACGCAAGGTGCCACCCGACCTTGGGCAAGGAAGGCAATCGCCATGTGGCGTGGGACTTGGTCGACGGTGAGGAGGGTGGTGGTGAGCCTGCTGATGCTGGCCACGCTGCTCGTCTATGCCGTGCCGAGCCATGCCAGCCTGCTGCCTCACCAGCATTCCCCAGCGCCTCATGAACATGCCCTGGTCGACACGCACGACGATGATGTCGCCGCCGTGGCGGACCATGAGCACAAGCAGGACCCCTGCAAGGATCTCGGTGTGCTCGGTGACGATGCCTGCTGCAGCGTCGCCCAGTGTGCAACCATGCATGGCGGTCTCCCGGTCGGTGCCGTCGCAGCCTTCATTCCGGCCCTCAACCGGGCAGACCATCTGCTTGCCCTGGCGACGCCCGAAGGCATCGGCAGCGCCCCCGCACTTCGTCCCCCTCTCTGATCCTCTGACGCCACTAGTCTGTCCGCGTCCAGCGTGAGCTTCGGCTCAGCGAAGGATGTCGCCGGATGTCGTGCGCTCGGCCTTTGTGTCCCCGGCGCTCCCGCATGGAGGCCGACCGGGATGGCTCGAACCAGATGATCAGACGGAGGACGCCATGTCGTCTTTCACCCGCACCATGCTCCCGGCCTTTGCGCTCGTCGCCATGATGGCGTCTGCCCAGGCCCAGACCGTCACCACTCCGGACCAGGGCCAGGACCACCAGGCCCACCACCCCGGCGGCGCCACGACCACCCAGATCCAGCCGGCTCCGGCCCCGACGGCTGTCCAGCCGTCCCAGGGCACCCAGCCCGCCATGCCTGGCACTGCGCCCATGACCGGGCAAGGCACGATGGGCCAGCAAGGCACCCAGGCGCAGGGCGGCCAACCCGGCATGATGGGGTCCGGGATGATGATGAACATGGACCAGATGCGCTCGATGATGGGCGGCATGATGGGCCAGCAGAGTGGCCAACCGGGCATGATGGGACCCGGCATGATGGTGCAGATGATGCCCATGATGCGCCAGATGATGATGGGCCAGCAGGGTGGCATGAGCGCTATGGGCGCCATGGGCCTGCCGTTCGAGCACGTCGAGGGCCGCATCGCTTTCCTGAAGGCGGAACTCAAGATCACCGACGCCCAGGCGCCGCAGTGGAACGCCTTCGCTGACACCCTGCGGTCGAACGCCAAGGCCCATCAGGCGATGCACGAGCAGATGACCAAGGGCGGCATGCCGTCCGCGTGGCCGGACCGGCTGGCCGCTCAGCAGAAGGTCCTTGTCACCCGGCTCGACGCCGTGAAGGCCCTCGAGGCCGCCGCCAAGCCGCTCTACGCCGCGCTGACCGACGAACAGAAAAAGGTCGCCGACCAGCTGTTCGCCGGCCCGATGGGCATGATGTGAGGAGGCGGCCATGACGCACGAACACACCCATCACACCCCCGAGACCCACAAGCCGGAACCGCAGGCACGCCTGCCCTGGTACCGGACCTGGACGGGACTGGCCTGCCTTGGCGCCCTCGCCGTCGGGGCGGTGTACCTGTCGCTCTATCACGTCACCCACGTGCTCGACGCGCTGCCCTTGGTGCTGCTGCTCCTCTGCCCGCTGATGCATCTCTTCATGCATGGCGGCCACGGCGGCCACGGCGGCCATGGTGGCGACGATGCCGACGGCTCCGGCAAGGGAGGCTCGCCATGACGCACGAGGCCTCAGGCTACGGACTGTGGATGCTGGTCATCCTCAACTCCGCGATCTTCATCATCTTCGCTTACAGCTTCGCCAAGCCGCAGTCGCCGCGGGATTGGCGCTCCTTCGGGGCGTTCAGCGCCTTCATCGTGGCGCTGTTCACCGAGATGTACGGTGTTCCGCTGACCATCTACCTGCTCTCGGGTTGGCTTCAGACCCGCTACCCCGGCCTCGACCTGATGTCGCACGACGCCGGTCACCTGTGGTCGACCGTCCTCGGCCTGTCGGGCAACCCACACTTCAGCGTGCTGCACATCCTCAGCAACCTGCTGATCCTCGGTGGCTTCGTCCTGCTCTCGGCGGCCTGGAAGGTGCTTCACGCCGCCCAGCGCGAGCACCGGCTCGCAACCACGGGCGCCTACGCCTACATCCGGCACCCGCAATATGTCGCCTTCATCGTCATCCTGTTCGGCTTCCTGCTCCAGTGGCCGACCATCCTGACGCTGGTGATGTTCCCGTTGCTCGTCTGGATGTATGTCCGATTGGCGCACTCCGAGGAGCGTGAAGCCCTCCGCGTCTTCGGCACCGCCTACGAGCGGTATGCCGCGGTCACGCCGGGATGGGTCCCGCACCTTGCTGGGCATGGGCCGAACCGCCCCAGGGTGGGAGGGTCGTTTGGTGCGTGAGTTCGGATCCAAGCGTATGAAGCAGGCGGCGGCAGCCGCGGTTACCGTCTGCCTGCTGGCACCTCCGGCCGTGGCACAGACCCTGCGCGATGCCGTGGAGGGGGCGTGGCGGCTCAATCCGGAGATCCGATCTCTGGAGGCCAAGCGGGGACAGGCGGTGGCCCAACGCGGCGCCGGGGAGTCGCTGGTTCCGGCCGCTCCGGCCGTCACCCTGCGGCACATCACCGATGTGGTGGGCCGCAATGTCGGGCGGCGCGAGTATGAGGCCGAAGTCGGCGTTCCGCTCTGGCTGCCCGGCCAGGGCACGGCGACCGTCCGTGCCGCCGACGCGCTGTTGGCGCGCACCGACGCGGAGATCGCGGCGCTCCAGTTGGCGGTCGCCGGAGAGGTCCGGACGGCCCTGTGGCAGATCGCGCTCCTTGAGCGGCGCGTCGACCTCGCCCGTCAGCGTCTCGCGGTGGCGCGCCGTCTGGAAGCGGACACGCGGCGCAGTTCCAAAGCCGGGGAAATCTCCGAGGCCGACCACCAGCTGGCGCGTGGGGAGGCCCTTGCCGTGGCTGCGGAGGTCCGGGACGAGGAACTGACCCTGGAGGAGGCCCGGCAGGCGTTCCGCACCCTGACCGGCGCCCTGGTCCCCAAAGCCATGCCCGAGCCGCTGATCGGCGAGCAACCGCTCGACCAGCACCCGGTGCTCCAGGCGGCCCGCCTGGGTGTCCGGTCGGCCCAGGCGCAGAAGCAACTGGTTGACCTCACCACCCGCGATAGCCCGGAGGTCGGCGTCCTGGCCCGCAAGGAGCGGGATGTTCGCGGGGAGCGCTTCGACACCATCGTCGGACTCTCGGTGCGCATCCCGTTCTCGGTGGACGCGGTCAATGCCCCGAAGCGGGCCGAAGCCTCCACTGAACTCGTCCGTTCCGAGGCGGAGCAGGCCAACGCGGAGCGCACGGTCGAGACCGAAATGCGGCAGGCCCGTCTCGCCCATCAGGCCGCCACCGAACGCCTTACCATCGCCCGCGACCGCGCCGCCGCGCTCAAGGGGCGCCTGTCCATCGTCGAGCGGGCGAGAAAAGGTGGCGAGATCAGCCTCGTCGAGTTCGTGCGGGCCCAGGAGGCTGCTTTCGAAGCCGACCTCGCCCGTGCCACCGCCGAAATCCAGGTTGGCGCCGCGCGCGCCCGTTTGAACCAGTCTCTCGGAGTTCTTCCATGATCCACCGACGCCTTCTCGCCGCGGCCTCGATCGCCGCGAGCCTTGCCGCGCCGGTCGCCCTTCCGACCCTGGCCCATGAAGGGCATGAGCATGGCGATGCTCCCAAGCCGGTCGTCGCCACCGCGGTGCCGGCCATGGAGACGTCCTCGTCCGACTTCGAACTGGTGGCGGTCGTCCAGGGCAAAAGCCTGCTGGTCACCCTGGACCGCTTCGCCACCAACGAACCGGTGACCGGCGCGACCGTCGAGGTCACCGCCGACGGGGAAGCCGTGACCGCCGCTCCCGTTTCCGGGGAGGAGGGCGTCTACCGCCTCGACGCCGCGTGGGTGACGAAGCCGGGTCCGCACGAGTTGACCGTGTCGGTGACGGCGGCCGATGCCGCCGACCTGCTGATCGGCACGCTGGAGATCCCAGCAGCGGCCCAGCCTGCCGAGCCCAATGGCGGGCGCGGCCTGTCCGCCATCCTCGGTCAGGTGCGCAATGACCTGGGCCTGATGCTGGGAGCCGTCATGGTCTTCCTGCTCGGCGTGCTGACCACGGTGGCGCTGACCCAGCGAGGCCCGGCGCGCACGGTTGCCGGAGCGGCCCTGATCGGCTTCGGCCTGCTTCTGGCCAGCGGCGCCGCTTTCGCCCATGGCGGCGAGGATCACAGCCATGGCGACGAGGCGAAGGACAAGACTCCAGGAGCAGCAGCCGCGCCGATGGCGGTGACCGGCGCTTCGGAGAGCCCGCGCAGGTTGCCGGACGGCAGTCTGTACGTGCCCAAGACGTCACAGCGCCTGCTGTCGGTGCGCACCACGGTCGCGAAGACGCAGCAGGAGGCGCAGACGGTCCAGCTGATCGGCCAGGTCATCGCCGATCCGAACGGCGGCGGTCACGTCCAGGCGACCCAGAGCGGCCGCATCGAGCCGGGCGAGAAGGGGCTCCCCTATGTCGGCCAGCGGGTCGAGGCGGGGCAAATCCTGGCAACCATCTCGCCCGCCGTGAACGTGGTCGACCGCAGCGGTATCCAGCAGCAGATCGCCACGGTCGAGCAGGAACTCGTCATCGCCGAGTCCCGCGTCCAGCGCCTGCGGAAGCTGGAAGGCAGCGTGCCGCAACGGGACATCGAAGAGGCTGAGGCCAACCTGAACGGCCTGCGCAAGCGCCGCGCCGCCCTGTCGCCGACCCTGACCACCAAGGAGGCCCTGCGCGCGCCCATCGCTGGGGTCGTCACCGCCAACAACGTCAAAGCCGGGCAGGTCATCGAGGGCCGCGATCAGGTTCTGTTCGAGATCGTCGACCCGTCGCGGCTGATGGTCGAGGCGGTTGCCTTCGATCCTCGGGTGGCGAATGCCATCAAGGCGGCCACGGCGACGACCGCCGACGGCACCCACCTGTCGTTGGAACTCCTCGGTTCCAGCGTGGCTTTGCGCCAGCAGGCGATCCCGCTGCTCTTCCGGATCAGCAATCCGCCGGCTGGGCTCGGCGTCGGCCAGCCGGTCCGGCTCGTCGCCCAGGTGCAGGGCACCGCATCGGGCATCGTCCTGCCGCGCCACAGCGTGGTGCGCGGCGCCGGCGGGCAGCCGATCGTCTGGCAGCACGAGTCGCCGCAGCGCTTCGTCGCCCGGCCGGTGCGCACGCAGCCGGTCGATGGCAACACGGTGCTGGTCCTGGCGGGCGTCGAGCCCGAGGTGCGCATCGTCACCGATGGCGCCGGCCTGCTGAACCAGGTCCGGTGAGGCGGCCATGTTCAACGTCCTCGTCAACACCAGCCTGCGCAACCGCCTCTTCGTGCTGGCCGCCGCCGTGCTGCTGGTCGTCTATGGCTCCTTCGTCCTCAAGGGACTGCCGGTCGACGTCTTCCCCGATCTGAACAAGCCCACCGTCACGCTGATGACCGAGGCCGAGGGCTTGGCGCCCGAGGAGGTCGAGCAACTGGTCACCTTCCCGCTCGAAACCTCGATGAACGGCATGCCGGGCATCACCCGGGTGCGCTCGGTCTCCGGTGTCGGCCTGTCCATCGTCTTCGTCGAGTTCGACTGGGGCACCGACATCTACCGCAACCGCCAGCAGGTGGCCGAGCGTCTGGCTATCGTCCAGGGGCAGTTGCCGCCGAACGTCCGGCCGCAGATGGGGCCGATCTCCTCGATCATGGGCGAGATCATGCTGCTCGCCATGTCCGCTGAACCGGGAACCGGCGTCGGGCCGATGGATGTCCGCGAACTCGCGGACTGGGTGGTCCGGCCCCGCCTGCTCGCCATCCCCGGCGTCAGCCAGGTCATTCCCATCGGCGGGGAGATCCGTCAGTACCGCATCGCCCCCGACCCGGCACGCCTGCACGACCTGGAGATCACCACCGACGAGCTGGTGAAGGCGCTCCGGCAGTTCTCGGCCAACACCGGCGGCGGCTTCATCGACCAGCACAGCGAGGAGTACCTGATCCGCAACATCGGCCGGACGACCCGGCTGGAGGACCTGCGCACCCTGGTGGTCGCCTACAAGGCCGGGCAGCCCATCCATCTGCGCCAGGTGGCCGACGTCGACTTCGCCGCCCGTGTGAAGCGCGGCGACGCCGGCGTCGACGGCAAGCCCGCCGTCATCCTGTCGGTCCAGAAGCAGCCGGGCAGCGACACGACGGCACTGACGGCCGAGGTCGAGAAGGCTCTGGCCGATCTGGCGCAGTTCCTGCCGAAGGGGGTGAAGGCGAACGAGATCCTGTTCAAGCAGGCCAACTTCATCGACACCTCGATCCACAATGTCATGACGGTGCTGCAGGAGGCGGTGGTGGTCGTCGCCGTCATCCTGTTCCTGTTCCTGCTCAACGTCCGCACGACGCTGATCTCGCTGACCGCCATCCCGATCTCGATCCTGATCACCGTGCTGGTGTTCAAGGCGTTCGGCATGTCGATCAACACGATGACGCTGGGCGGCCTCGCCATCGCCATCGGCGAACTGGTCGACGATGCCGTCGTCGATGTGGAGAACATCTACCGCCGCCTCGGCGAGAACCGGCGGGCGGAAAACCCGCGTCCGGTTCTGGAGGTGGTGGCGGCGGCTTCGCAGGAGGTGCGCTCCGGCATCGTCTACGCCACGATCATCATCATCCTGGTGTTCGTGCCGCTGTTCGCCCTGTCCGGCATCGAGGGGCGGCTGTTCGCGCCGCTGGGCGTGGCCTACATCGTCTCCATCCTCGCCAGCCTGCTCACCGCCATCACCGTCACGCCGGTGCTGTCCTACTACCTGCTTCCCAAGCTGAAGCGGCTCGATGAGCATGACAGCTGGCTGGTGCGGCGGCTGAAAGCCAGCAACGCCCGGCTGCTGAGTTGGGCACTCGCCAACCCCGGCACCCTCTTCGCCGTCGTAGGCTCCGCCGTGGTTATCGCCGCGGCCACGGTGCCGAGCCTGCCACGTGCCTTCCTGCCAGCCTTCAACGAGGGCACGCTGACCATCTCCATGGTGCTGAACCCCGGCATTTCCCTGGCCGAGTCCAACCGTGTCGGTCTCGCCGCCGAGAAGCTGATCATGCAGGTGCCGGAGGTGGCATCGGTCGGTCGCCGCACCGGCCGCGCAGAGCTCGACGAGCACGCCGAGGGTGTCCATTCCAGCGAGATCGACGTCGATCTGGTACCCTCCGCCCGCAGCCGCTCCGCGGTGCTGGCCGACGTGCGGGCACGGTTGGCGGCGCTGCCGGTGTCGGTCAACATCGGCCAGCCGATCTCGCATCGGCTCGACCACATGCTGTCCGGCGTCCGCGCCCAGATCGCCCTGAAGGTCTATGGCGAGGATCTGGACACCCTGCGCAGCCTAGCCGGGCAGCTGCAGCAGACGCTGACGGCGATCCCCGGGCTGGTCGACCTCCAGATCGAGAAGCAGGTCCGCATCCCGCAGGTGCAGGTCGTGATCGACTATGAGCGGGCGTCCCTCTACGGCGTTACCCCGGCGATGGCGACGGAGGCGCTGGAGAGCCTGTCCAACGGGCGGGTGGTGTCGGAGATCGTCGACGGCACCCGGCGCTTCGACGTGGTGCTGCGCCTGTCCGACGAGGACCGCACCACCAGCGGCCTGGCGAACCTGCTGGTCGAGACCCCGGCGGGCCGGGTGCCGCTCAGCCTGTTCGCCAGTGTCGAGGAGACCGACGGCCCGAACCAGATCCTGCGGGAGAACGGCAAGCGCCGCATCGTCATCCTCGGCAACAGCGATGGCAAGACCGACATGGCGCAGATCGTCGCGGGCATCCGCGACGTGGTCGGCCGCTCGTCGTTGCCGCCCGGCTACTTCACCAGCCTGGAGGGCACCTTCCAGGCGCAGGAGGAAGCGTCCAAGACCATCGCCGCGCTGTCGATGGTGTCGCTGGCGATGATCTTCCTGGTGCTCTACAGCCGCTACCGTTCCGCGGTGCTGACTCTGATCATCATGGGCAACGTGCCGCTGGCCCTGATCGGCAGCGTTGCCGCCCTGTGGATCGCCGGACAGCCGCTGTCGGTCGCCTCGATGATCGGCTTCATCACCCTGACCGGCATCAGCACGCGCAACGGCATCCTGAAGGTCAGCCATTACATCAACCTGGTCCTGCACGAGGGCGAAAGCTTCGGCAAGGCCATGGTGATCCGCGGCAGCCAGGAGCGGCTGACCCCGGTGCTGATGACCGCCCTGTCTGCCGGCGTCGCCCTGGTGCCGCTGATGATCGGTGCCGACGCGCCGGGCAAGGAGATCCTCCACCCGGTCGCCGTCACCATCTTCGGCGGTCTGGTCAGCGCCACCCTGCTCGACACGGTCCTGACCCCCGTCCTCTTCCTGAGGCTCGGCGAAAAGCCGCTCCGGCATCTGGTCGATGCCCAAGCCGGCTCGCTGCGTCCGGCCGAAGCCTACTGATCCACCCATTCACCCTGTCCAATTCAGAAGGAAAGCCTATCGTGAAGTTTTCGACCCTCCTCGTTGCCGCCACCCTGTTCGGCGTCCCGGCCACGGCCTTCGCGCATGGTCCGAGCGTCGGCTCGCACGGCGGCCCGGTGACCGATGCCGGGACGTACCACACCGAGCTCGTGCTCCAGGGCAACGACGTCGTCCTCTATGTGACCGACGGCGCGGACAAGCCGGTCGACGTGACCGGCGCCAAGGCCGAGGCCACCATCCTGGCCAACAAGCAGACCCAGAAGGTCGCGCTGGAACCGGCAGGCGCCAATGCGCTCAAGGGGAAGGCCAACCTGGGCGAGTCCCACGACAGCGTGAAAGTGGTCACCGCCCTGACCATGCCCGGCCAGAAGCCGGTTCAGGCCCGCTTCGAAGTCGGCCACGCGGGCCACTGAGACCGGATGGGTGGCATGAGGATCACCGCCTCATGCCACTCCGAACAGTCTGACCAGGCAGGATGGCGGAAAGACGTGGAAGCCGTTCCAGTCATGACACACCGGGGGAAGTGGCCGTGAAAATGGCATTGAAACTCGGCATCGGCTTGACCTTGGGCGCTGCGGTCGCGGTGGCTGGCGCGGTCATGCTCGTCAGTCCGAAGGCGGGCGCCGACCCGACCGATGCCGCGCAGGTCGCCCGAGGAAGGGTGGTGTATGCCGGGCAGTGCGCGTCGTGCCACGGGGCTCGGCTCGAGGGCCAGCCGAACTGGCAGAGCCGCAAGCCCGACGGCCGTCTGCCGGCGCCTCCTCACGACGCCTCCGGACATACGTGGCACCACCCGGACGCGGACCTCTTCAAGATCACTAGGCAGGGCATCGCGGCCTTCGCCCCGCCCGGCTACAGCAGCGACATGCCTGCATTCGGCGGCAGCGTGAGCGACGCCGATATCTGGGCGGTTCTCGCCTTCATCAAAAGCTCCTGGCCGGAAGACATCCGTCGCCGCCACGCCGCCATGAGCGAGCGGTTGAAGAACTGAGACGGGGAAGACATCGCCTTGCAAACCGGGATTGACCTTCCAGTCATTGGAAGGCGGAGCATGGGATCCTCAGTCGCCGCCACACCTTGAACCTGGGTGGTGCCGCGCAACACCGGGGTATCGCCCTCGGGCCTGCAAAGGGAGACGCGAACATGAACGACCTGCACCATGGCCATGGGCATCAGCAGGGACATGATCATCATGGTCACCATCATCACGCAGGACCCGACGACCGCACGACGGTCAAAGACCCTGTCTGCGGCATGATGGTCGACCCGGAGCGGACCGCGCACCACGCGGAGCATGATGGGCACAGCGTCTACTTCTGTTCGGCGCGCTGTCACGACAAGTTCGTCGCCGACCCGGAGCACTATCTGAAGCCGGACGCCAAGCCCGCGGCACCGCAGCAGGCCGGGCAGGCCTCGCCCCAGAAGGGCGTCATCTACACCTGCCCGATGCACCCGGAAATCCGTCAGGAGGGACCGGGCACCTGCCCGATCTGCGGCATGGCTCTGGAACCGGTGGGTGCCAGCCTGGAGGAGGGGCCGAACCCGGAACTCGTCGACATGACCCGGCGGTTCTGGATCGGCCTCGCGCTCAGCGTGCCGCTTCTGGTCCTGGAAATGGGCAGCCACATTCCGGCCCTCGGCGTCCATGATCTGGTGCCGCCGCGCATCTCCATCTGGATCCAGCTGTTTCTGGCGACCCCGGTGGTGCTGTGGGTCGGCTGGCCGTTGCTGGAGCGCGGCTGGCAATCGTTCCGGCGGCGCAGCCTGAACATGTTCAGCCTGATCGCGCTGGGGGTCGGCGTCGCCTACCTCTTCAGCTTGGCCGCGACCTTCCTGCCCGGCCTGTTCCCGGCGAGCTTCCGCGGCATGGACGGGGTGGTGGCGGTCTACTACGAGGCCTCCGCCGTCATCACCGTGCTGGTGCTGCTCGGCCAGGTGCTGGAACTGCGCGCCCGCGAGCAGACCGGCGGCGCCATCCGGGCGCTGCTGAACCTGGCGCCGAAGACGGCCCGCCGCATCAGGGAGTCCGGCGAGGACGAGGAGGTCCCGCTCGACCGGGTCCGCGGCGGCGACCGGCTGCGCGTCCGTCCCGGCGACGGGGTGCCGGTCGACGGCGAGGTGATCGAGGGGCGCAGCGCCGTGGACGAGTCCATGGTCACCGGCGAGAGCATGCCGGTCGAGAAGGAGCCCGGCGCCAAGGTGATCGGCGGCACCGTGAACCAGACCGGCGCCTTGGTGATGCGGGCCGAGAAAGTCGGCTCCGACACCATGCTGTCGCGCATCGTGACGATGGTGGCCGAGGCGCAGCGCTCGCGCGCCCCCATCCAGCGGATGGCCGATGTGGTGTCCGGCTACTTCGTCCCGGCGGTCATCCTGGCCGCCATCCTCGCCTTCGCCGGCTGGATGATCTGGGGACCGGACCCTGCCTTCGCCTACGCGCTGATCGCGGCGGTGTCGGTGCTCATCATCGCCTGCCCCTGCGCGCTGGGGCTGGCGACGCCGATGTCGATCATGGTCGGGGTGGGAAAGGGCGCGACGGCCTGCGTTCTCATCAAGGACGCGGCGAGCCTGGAGCGGTTCGAGAAGGTCGACACGCTGGTGGTGGACAAGACCGGTACGCTGACCGAGGGCAAGCCGCGGGTGACCGCCGTCATCCCCGCCGCCGGCATCGACGAGGCGGAGCTTCTGTCCCTGGCGGCCAGTCTGGAACGGTTGAGCGAACACCCCCTGGCAGCCGCCATCGTCGCCTCGGCCAAGGAGCGGGAGCTGTCTTTGCAGGAGGTCGCCGACTTCGACTCGGTGACCGGCAAGGGCGTTGTTGGAATGGTCGGCGGCCGCGAGGTGCTGCTCGGCAATGCGGCGATGATGCGGGACCGCGGCGTGGCCCTGGACGAGCTGGATGCCCGCGCCGACGACCTGCGCCGGGAGGGGGCGACGGCGCTGTATGCCGCGGTGGATGGCCGGCCCGGCGGCGTGATCGCGGTGGCCGATCCGATCAAGGCGAGCACGCCGCATGCCCTGGAAACGCTGCGCGCCGATGGCGTGCGCATCGTCATGCTGACCGGCGACAACCGGACCACCGCGGAGGCGGTGGCGCGCCGTCTCGGCATCGACGAGGTCGAGGCCGAGGTGCTGCCCGACCAGAAGCATCAGGTCGTTCGCAAGCTGAAGTCGGAGGGCCGCGTGGTCGCCATGGCCGGCGACGGCGTCAACGATGCCCCCGCGCTGGCCGAAGCCGATGTCGGCGTCGCCATGGGCACCGGGACCGAGGTGGCGATCCAGAGCGCCGGCGTGACGCTGGTGAAGGGTGACCTCGCCGGCATCGCCCGAGCCCGGCTGCTGAGCCGGGCGACCATGGGCAACATCCGGCAGAACCTGTTCCTCGCCTTCGTCTACAACGCGCTCGGGGTGCCGGTGGCGGCCGGCGTCTTCTATCCCCTGTTCGGCTGGACGCTGAGCCCGATCATCGCGGCTGCCGCCATGGCGCTGAGTTCGGTGTCGGTCATCGGCAACGCGCTGCGTTTGCGTATGACGAGCCTGTAGGAACACTCCGAGGGGGACGACCCCGCGGGTGCAAACAGAAAGGGCGGAGCTTTTGCGGCTCCGCCCTCTGTTCTCATCTTCTGCTTAACGGACCGTCTGTCGGCTGCCGGATAACCCGGGGCGGCCACATGGCTGAAGGTAGCATTCCGCCTGGAGGGTCCGCCAGATAAACCGAGGCGCGCCGCCGCGCAATGCGAGGTTCCCGCGCGGGTCCGCCGGATAATGCGAGGTTTTCGGCGGCGGACCTCCTGGGAATTCGATCCTGGACCGGCGCGGGGCCGGGGCGGCGTGGGGAGCGGTCTGCCTGTCCTTGTCTACGCACCGCCATCCGCAGCGACGACAGGTTGCCGCCCTTGTGGTGGAACCCTAAGGGCGCCCGAAATCGCCGCATGTTGGCATAGCCGTTGAGGAGCGCCTTCGCTTGTCGATACTCGCTCCGTCCGATAAGGATACCGCCTCCTGACCAACGGGGTGCGGCATGGACGACATGGAAGAAGAGATCACGGCCAAGATCGCCAAGTACCGGAGCCGGGGATGGGTGCCGGACGGCAGCGAGGAACTCTGGAGGGCCGTCATTAAGGCAATGAAGGCGCAACAGAGTTCCCTGAAGGAAAGGCAGCAACTCGACGCGTCCGGGGCATCCGACCACGTTCAGGCTCTCACGCCGAGCTTCGCCGTAGGGCAGACCCAGTCCATACCGGACCCGATGGGAGAATTGCTCGTCCTCAGAAAGTCGAGCTACAAGCTCGTCAGCAGGTATCCCGCCGCAGCAGGGCACGTCATCGTATCCGACGCCGTTCGGAACCTCATCGCCGACAGTTGGGACGGCGCCACGCCAAGCAGCCGGGCTTCAATGCGCCGAGTTGCAACGGCTGCACACATTCAGGGGCTTGCACACCTTCTTGGATGGGAAGACTGAGTCTGCCAAGCGGCACCTGAACGTTCCAGATCCGAGAAGTTCCCTTCCCCCTCCGGATTGTCCCAGGAGAACTCGGGCCTGCGGAACGACTCCAAGAGCCGCCATACGAGTTCGTCTTCTTCAAGCCACAGCGTCTCCTGACCGGCCAAGCCAAGTCCTGCACGCATCGCATCCACAGCCGCATCGAGGTCCGGCGGCGGTATTGGACAAGATGTCCTTGCGTCGCCAACTCGCCAACCGAGCACGGCGCCGTCGTCCTCGATTAGGTCGTCGGGAACTGTACCAGTTTCAGCGACGATGACGGCTGGAAGAAGGCAATGCGGCAGACCGAGCCACTCATGCGGCACCCTGATGCCCCTCAGGAAGATCGGTAGACGGGCTTCGTTCTTCCCTCCGATCACAGCCGTATCGGTACCCGCTTCGAACACCATACCCCACCTCGCCGTTGGCTTCACACCGAACCCGTACGAAACCGAGTCTAGGTCGAGGCGAACCACACCGGTTCACTAGGCATTAACGGCTAGTCCAGAACTCCCTTCCGCACAGCATGAAGCGTGTCAAGGAGCGTGTTCAGGCGGTCAAGGGTCGCATGAAGCTGTGCTGAACATCGGAACCGCGGTGTCGGCCAACTTGATCCAGGCGTTCCACCGGCGTGCAGATGAACGGTCATCCAGCCCTGCGTCGCGCAATCAGGGTGGGGAGCAAGCCCAACCCCGCCAAGGTCATCGCCTTCGAGGAACACGCGAAGATCGCGGTGAACGGCTTCGGCCTAAGGACTGATGAAGAGTTCAACTTCCTCGTCCAACACGTCGCATGCCTGGCCTTGGTGGACGCGGGGCACCTCTCCTACGTCTACAGTGCGTATTTCGGCGAATTCGCCCAGGCGTTTCGGTTGAAAGCGCCCACCGTTTCG
>CBFGPE010000104.1:0-26832 GCA_965650625.1 uncultured Azospirillum sp.
CAAGCGGCAAGGACACAGCCTACCCCGCTGACACTCCTACTTTGCGCCAACTCCTAACACTTCTAATCAGTCGCAACACCCTCCCGCAGCACCGCTTGCGCGCACGCGCCGGCCCGCCCGGTCGGAGGGCAAGGCCGGCGCGGGATTTGAGGCGGAATACTCGCGGTTCACGACAATTCTTCGTCGAGCGCGCGTGCAAAACCACCCGCCGGGATGCGATCCTGTGGGTGGCATCCCGGCGGGAGAACTTCAAAAGAAGCTTTTGGAAACCGCCTCCAGGGCTTGGTCCAAATCCATGAGGAGATCACTTTCTCCTTCCAGGCCGACGGACAGCCGCAGCAGGCTGTCGTCGATGCCGGCCACCCGCCGCGCCTCGACTCCCATGCTTGCATGCGTCATCGTCGCCGGGTGGGCCACGAGGCTTTCCACACCGCCGAGAGACTCTGCGAGCGTAAACAGCCTGACTGATTCCACGAAGCAGCGCGCGCCGTCAGCGCCCCCCTTGATGTTGAAGCTCAACATCGCCCCGAAGCCACGCTGCTGGCGCACCGCAGTGGCGTGACCGGGATGGGACGGCAGCCCTGGATAATGCACCGCGTCCACGCAGGGATGGCGATCCAAGAAATTGGCGATGGCAATGGCATTGCGCTGCTGGTGCTCCAGCCTGGGAAACAGCGTTCTCACGCCGCGCAACGTCATGTAGGCGTCGAATGGCGAGCCGGTGACGCCGGTCGCATTGGCCCAATCCTCAAGGTGTTTCAGGTCCTGCGGGTCTGCGGCGATGAGGGCTCCCCCCACGACATCCGAATGACCGTTGAGATATTTGGTGGTCGAATGGATGACGAAGTCCGCTCCCAGCGCAATGGGTTGCTGGAGCGCGGGCGAAAGGAAGGTGTTGTCGACGGCGACCTTGGCTCCCACCGCCCTGCCCTGCTCGGCAATCCGGGCGATATCCGTGACCCGCATCAGCGGATTGCTCGGGGTTTCCAGGATAACCAGAGCGGGCCGCCGTTCGAGAGCCGCCGCCAAGCTCGCTTCGACGTTGTGGTCGACGAACACCACGTCGAAATGGCCCTTTGCCGCACGCATGGAGAGCAAGCGATAGGTGCCACCGTAGCAATCATGTGGGGCAACCACCAACTGCCCAGGGGTGAGCATCGTCAGCAGCAGATCGACCGCAGCCATGCCCGTGGCGGTGATCACGGCGCCGGCGCCGCCCTCAAGTTTCACCAGGGTATCGGCAAGCTGATCACGTGTCGGGTTCGCCGTCCGCGAGTAGTCGTAAGATCCGGGCTTCTCAAAGCCGGTAAAGCGGTAGGTGGTCGACAGGTAGATCGGTGGCGTCACCGCACCGAACGCCGTATCGCTCCCGATGCCGTTGGCTGCGGCAATCGTTTGCGCAGTTTTGTCGCTCTTCATGCTCAGTCTCTTCTACTGCGTGTTCCAGCCTGCGCCGAAAGCCGAACCACAGGTGCCTTCCGCATTTGTCGGCGTCGCTGCACAGAGATTTCCGGTTCCGTGCCGGGCAATTCGTGGCAGATCGCATGAAGCCTAGGGTGCAGTTGCAAAGAGCAACAGCGAATTTCCCCGATGGTTTGTATCTAAAATTTCCATAGCCGTCGCTGAGGTCGGGTGTCCGCATGCATGGCCGGGCCCAGGGCGTGCCATGGCTCTCGCAACGGCAAACCACCGCCACGAGCCAAAAGCCCGGCTGCCACCGAAGTCTGTCACCCCCAAGTTCCGGATGGGCTGCCGACGCAGGTGGAACCGGGGGTGGCAGGCCCCAAGACACCGCTGTTCACCAACCGTCAAAGCGGGTCGAGCAGTCGCGGGCCCGGACCCGAGGCGGAGAGCACGTCCCAGGGATTCCGCAAGGGACAGTCATTGATCGAGAGACAGCCACACCCGATACAGTGGTCAAGTTCATCGCGAAGCCGTGCGAGCTTGGTGATCCGGTCATCCAGCTCATCACGCCACGCACTTGACATCCTCCTCCAGTCCTCGGCGGTCGGCGAACGGTCCTTGGGCAGCACGTCGAGGGCCGCCGCAATCGACCCCAGGGAGAGACCAAGCCGTTGCGCGACCTTTATGACGGCAACCCGGCGAAGGACATCCCGGGTATAGCGACGCTGATTGCCATCACTGCGCCAGCTTTTTATCAGACCTCTGTGCTCATAGAAGTGGAGTGTCGAAACGGCGACTCCCGAGCGCTTCGCCACATCGCCTACGCTGAGATCCCGATCGTAGGTCATTGGATCGAGCATGGCCGGTCACATCCCTTGTTGATCTGATGTCAGCCCGAAGCGGCTGATGAAACTTCCACTGCGCCGACGGTGTCGGCTCGACCGCCGTGATCAGAGGAGGCCGGCCGCACGGGCCCACTTGTATTTGGCGCCCAGCACGGCAACCGGGGTTTCGGTGGTATAAGGATAAGCGACGACGCCGTGTTCATAGAGGAAGGCGGCCGCCTCCTCCACCTGTACGTCGCCAGCCAGAGAAGCGACGATCGGCTTTTCAATTCCCTTCGCCTTCATCTCTTCCTTGACGTCGACGACGAGTTGGGCGAACACCATCGGCGGCGTGATGATCGTGTGCCAATAGCCCAGGATCAGGGCATGGATGCGGTCATCCTCCAGGCCAAGGCGGATGGTGTTCTTGTAGGTGGTCGGCGGCTCGCCCCCAGTGATGTCCACCGGATTGCCGGCGGCCCCGAAGGGCGGGATGAACTTGCGGAACGCCGTGTCGAGGTCGGGTGGCATCGCCATCAATGACAGGCCGTTGTCCACGCAAGCGTCCGACAGCAGCACGCCGGACCCGCCGGCACCGGTGATGATGACGACATTCTCGCCCTTCGGTGTCGGAAGCACCGGAATGCCACGGGCAAACTGGAGCAGATCCTGAAGGCTGCGGGCGCGGACGACGCCGCTCTGCGCCAGGACATCCTCATAGATCTTGTCGTTGCCGGCGAGCGCACCGGTGTGGGAACTGGCCGCCCGCGCGCCCATCGAGGTGCGGCCGGCTTTCAGCACGACCACCGGCTTGGTCTTGGACACCCGCTTGGCGGCATCCGCAAAGGCCCGGCCGTCCTTCAGGTCCTCGCAATGCATGGCGACGACCTGGGTGTTGTCATCCTGTTCGAAGAAATAGAGCAGATCGTCCTCGTCGATGTCCGACTTGTTGCCGAGACCGACGATGGCCGACACACCCATCTTGGCCGAGCGGCTGAAGCCGATGATCGCCATGCCGATCCCGCCGGATTGCGAGGACAGGGCCGCCTTACCCTGCACGTCATAGGGCGTGCAGAAGGTGGCGCAGAGATTCTTGGGTGTATAATAGAAGCCGTAGATGTTCGGCCCCATCAGGCGCACGTCGTATTTGCGGGCGATCTCGACGATGGCGTCCTGCCCCTCGACATTGCCCGTTTCAGCAAAACCGGAGGGGATCAGCACGGCGCCCGGGATCCGCTTTTCACCGACCTCGGTCAGGGCCTGCGCGACGAATTTGGCGGGGATGGCGAAGACCGCCACATCGATGTCGCCGGGCACATCCTTGACGCCTCGGTAGGCCTTGTAGCCCAGGATGTCGTCGGCCTTGGGGTGGATCGGGTATATTTTTCCTTTGTAGCCTCCGTTGATCAGGTTCTTCATCACCGAGTTGCCGATCTTCCCGTCTTCCGACGAGGCGCCGATCACCGCCACCGCGTCCGGCTTCATGATGCGGTTCATCTGCCGCACGATCTGGTCCGGCTCCGGCCGGTAGCGCGGCGTCTTCGCTTCGAAGTCCAGGACCACGCGCACGTCGGCGGCGATGGCGCCGTCCTCGCTGGCAAAGACCGGGTTCAGGTCAAGTTCCACGATCTCCGGCACCTCGTCGACAAGGCGGGAGACGTTGACGATCAGATCGGCCAGTGTGGCGCGATCGACCGGCTTGCCGCCGCGCACCCCTTTCAGCATGTCCGCGGCCTGGATGCCGTCCAGCATCGACAGCGCGTCCTCCCGCGTCACCGGCGCCAGACGGAAGGTGATGTCCTTCAGTACCTCGACCAGCACGCCGCCGAGCCCGAAGGCGACCAGCTTGCCAAAGCTCTGGTCGGTGATGGAGCCGACGATGACCTCGGTCCCGCCCTTCACCATCTGCTGGACCTGGACACCGATCAGCTCGGCCTTCGGGTCATAGGTGCGGGCGCGCCCCATGATGGTCTTGTACCCGTCGCGCACGGCATCGGCATTGGGAACGCCGACCAGCACGCCGCCGGCTTCCGTCTTGTGCAGGATCTGCGGCGACACGATCTTCATCACCACCGGAAATCCCATGCCTTCGGCGAGCCGGACCGCGTCATCGGCGCTGCGGGCCACTCCTTCGCGCGGCACCGGAATGCCGTAGAGATCGCAGAGTTCCTTGGCTTCCGGTGCGGTCAAGGAGGTACGGCCCTCGGCCTTCGCGGTATCGAGAAGGCGGCGCACCACCTCGGTCGGGTGTCCGACGCGGGTCGGATCGATTACGGCAGTCATCTTGATCCCTCCTGGGTGTCTGAGCTCCCGCCTAGCGGGCAGAGGCGAACGGTCGTTGGAAGGGGCGGAGTCTCGGTGCATGTTTTTTGGGTCGCCGGTTCTGTTTGCCCGGTCCTAATCGGCCGCAATGCGCGTCTGGGCAGGCCCCAGCGCGCCGCTTTCATGCGCCTGGGTGATGCTCTGCTCGTCAAATCCCAGCACGTTGCGCAGGATTTCGTCGGTGTGCTCACCCAGCAGGGGGGAGCGGGTGACCTCCGTCGGGCTGTCGGACAGCTTGATCGGGTTGCCGACCGTCAGGTAGCTGCCGCGGGTCGGATGCTCCACCTCGACCAGCGTGCCGGTCTCGTAGAGCGACTTGTCCTCGGCGATCTCCTTCATCGACAGGATCGGGCCGCAGGGGATGTCGTACTTGTTGAGGATGTCCATGACCTCGAACTTGGTCAGGGTCTTGGTCCACTCCTCCACCGTGCCGAAAATCTGCATCAGCCGCGGCAGGCGGGCCACCGGGGTGGCGTAGTCGGGATCGGTGATCCACTCCTCCTTGCCGATGACCTTGCAGATCGACTTCCAGACCGGAGCCTGGGCGATGAAGTAGATGTAGGCGTTGGGATCGGTCTCCCAGCCCTTGCACTTCAGGATCCAGCCCGGCTGGCCGCCGCCCGACGCGTTGCCGGCGCGCGGCACCGTGTCGCCGAACGCGCCGTTCGGGTATTGCGGGTATTCCTTCAGCGGCCCATGGGCCAGACGCTGCTGGTCGCGCAGCTTGACGCGGCACAGGTTCAGCACGGCGTCCTGCATGGCGGCCAGCACCTTCTGGCCCCGGCCGGTTTCCTTGCGCTGGTACAGCGCGGTGACGATGCCCAGCGCCAGATGCAGACCGGTGCCGCTGTCGCCGATCTGGGCGCCGGTGACCATGGGCGGGCCGTCGTCGAAGCCGGTGGTCGAGGCGGCGCCGCCCGCGCATTGGGCGACGTTCTCGTACACCTTGCAGTTCTCGAACGGCCCCGGACCGAAGCCCTTGACCGACGCGACGATCATCGCGGGGTTCAGTTCCTGGATACGTTCCCAGGTGAACCCCATGCGATCGAGCACGCCGGGGGCGAAGTTTTCGACCATCACGTCGCAGGTCTTGATCAGAGCCTCCAGCACCTCCTTGCCCTTGGGCGTCTTGGTGTCGAGGGTGATGGACCGCTTGTTGTGGTTCAGCATGGTGAAATACAGGCTGTCGGCGTCCGGCAGGTCGCGCAGTTGGCCGCGGGTGATGTCACCCTCGCCCGGCCGTTCGACCTTGATGACGTCGGCGCCGAACCAGGCGAGCAACTGGGTGCAGGTCGGCCCCGACTGCACATGCGTGAAGTCGAGAATCCGCACGCCCTGAAGTGCTTTGCCCATGCATGCCCTCCCCATTACCCCAGGAGCACGCGGGCGCTCCGGAGTTCTCGTTCAGCAGATTTTTCTGAGAAAACCCCCAGCTCACAGAGGGGGCTGGCTAATCATCGGATGTGGCTGGTGCCGGCGCTATCTGAGCCAGTTCCTTATGGCTTGAATCTTCTGATCGCCTTCACTGGTCCTGGCGTATTGAAGTCCGCGGTGGGTCATGTATTCGCGAGCGAGTCCTTCGCTGACCAGGTCGATGAGGATCGGTCTGACCACGACCGGCTTCAGGTGCGTGGCCTTCATGATGTCCGACAATGATGCCGTCGGGCTCAACGCCTCGGGACCAGGCAGAGCACGCAGGGTGTTGAGCATCGTCCAGTTGATCGTCAATGGCGAGATCATGGGTGGCGAGATCACAGGTTCCTCCTTTCTCACGGCAGGGCCGCGGCCCGGAATGGGCAAGGCTAGGGAATCCGGTAGCGATCGATATCGATGATTTGAGCCTAGGACCTCAAGCTACCTTGAGGTCAAGCGGGGATTTTATAGGGCGGAAGAAGATTTTTCCGCCTCCGACGGATCACGCCCCATCGTGCAAGGGGCGGGGGGCTCCGGGAGAAATAGACGGTTCGGCTTCGGTATAAGTTGGGCAGAACTGGAACAGGGCGCTGGTGCAGGGCGGTTCAGTTCCACAATTCCCCCGCAGCACAAGGGCCAGAGATTTGCGCCAGTCTCAAAGGGCCGGCGCAAACAAGCGGGCATCCCAAATCACGGGCCGTGGCCGGGACGCACGGATGTCGGCGAAGTCCGGGTGAAGCTGGTTGATCAGGAGGTTGCGCTCGAATCCCATGGCCGGGTGCGACGGCACGATCAGGACCGCCGATCGTCGATTGTCGTACCACGCGTCGCCATAGGCTTGGCTGGCCGCGTAGCCGGGATCGTCCCACCCGGGCACGTCGCCCGGACCGATCTCCTCGACCGCGACGTGCCCCGGAACGAAGATCTTGGCGAACTGCTGCCCGGCCGGAATCCGGCCGATCCGTGTGTGCGCCAGCTTTTCCAGCATCGCGGTGGCGAAGCCAAGTCCGGCATAGACGACATGACGCCCCTTGGAGTTCCAGCGGCCGCCGGTCTTGAAGGCCCCGCCGCCATCCAGCAGCGGAAAGCGGTCGTCCGCGATGCGGAACGCCGTCAACGGCCCCGTCGGGTGCGATGGCATGGCTTACGCGGGCAATCCATGCAGGATCGCGTCGAGAATGTCCTCGACATGCCGGGCGCCGAATTCGTCGACGGCCACCTCGATGGGTGCACGATCGGCGAGTTCCGGGTGCGGCGTCGTCAACCACTGCCGGGCATCCTCGGCGTTCCGCCACACGTACTCTGCGTGTGCGATGACGTTCGCCACGCGCGCCGTGCGCTCGCCTTCGGCCGGGGTGAGCCGTCCCTCCCGCAGGCGGCGCTTCAGCGTTCCCTCCGGCACGATGCGGTTCATCAGCATCCGGCGCGCTGCCGGATCGGTGTAAACATGTTTGGCAACTTGGTCGAGGGCGTCGACGGTCACCCCCTCGCCGATGCGGCGCAGCAGATCCATCGGCGTGGTGACGGCACCGCCGAACGTGGCGCGGCCCCCCATGACGTTGACAATCTCCTGAATCTGCACCGCCGCCTCCGATCAATTGATCCCACGATATAGCATCAATTGGCCTGAGCTCAAGACGGTTTGTGGCCGATCATCACTCCTCAAATCGTTGCCAGTCCTGCCGGCGGCGCCATCTGGAGCCGGTTCCAGTGTGGTCGCTTTCATCAGCCCGGCGGAGCAGCATTCAGTCTCGGCTTCGCCTGTCTGGGCGGCGGTCGGATCGCAGATGGTTTCGGCCGCCAAGCGTTCTTGTTTGGCGGCAGGCTCCGGTTGGAGCCGGGCGCATGGACAAGGACTGCAATCTCGTCAGGAAGATCCAGCACGAAGCGCCCAACCGTCTGATACTGCGGACTGAGCGCGGAGAAGCCATAGATTATCTGGGCGGCGGCATCGTCGTAGAATTGGGGTGGCTGCATGGGGACGGCTTCCGCGACGAGGCGGCGCGCCGGAATTCCGATGAACTCTAGAGGCTCTGGACTATCCCATCGCAATAGTCGATGAATGCCCGGACCTTGGCCGGCGGATGCTGGCGCGACGGATGGTAGACGAAAAGCGGAAAGCGTTCGCCATGCCAGTCGGGGAAGAGGTCGATCAGTGCGCCCGACGTCAGCCGCGCACCGACGCCCCACCCGATCAACT
Source organism: uncultured Azospirillum sp. (assembly GCA_965650625.1). GTDB lineage: Bacteria > Pseudomonadota > Alphaproteobacteria > Azospirillales > Azospirillaceae > Azospirillum. Next base: position 8,164 of record CBFGPE010000104.1, read on the forward strand.
GCGCGATTCCGGTGCCCGCCAGACATTCCTCCAGCAACGATTTGGGATCGGTGAAGGTCAGCGGCCCTGTTGTCGGCACCTCGATCGCTTCGTCGCCGCGGATGAACTCCCAGCCGAAGGGACGCCCCGACGAGGGGTCGATGAACTGCAGGCAGCGATGCCCCGCAAGTTCCGATGGATGCGCGGGCTTGCCGTGCCGGCTGAGATAAGTAGGTGACGCCACGGTGAGGATCGGAGCCTCGACCAGTTTGCGCGAAATCAGCGTCGCCCCGCGTGGCTGACCGAACCGGATGGCGAGATCGATGCCGTCCGCCACCAGATCGCCGAAATGGTTGCGCGTCACGAACTCGACGGTCAGGTCGGGGTGGCGTTCGCAGAACGGGCCGAGCCGTCCGGCAAGCACCAGCGGCAGGAAGAAGGGATCGATATCGACCCGCAGACGCCCCCGCACCACCGAGACGGCACCGGAGGCCGAGACCGCGGCGTCCTCAATGGCATCGAGATGAGGTTTCGCCTCCTCATAAAAGCGCCGGCCCTCGTCGGTCAGGGAGACCGAGCGGGTCGTGCGGTCGAGCAGGCGAACGCCCAAGCGCGCCTCCAGCCGGCCGATTGACCGGCTGACGCCGGAGTCGGTGAGTCCGATCAGTTCGGCGGCTTTGACGAAGCTGCCCGCTTCGACCACGGCCGCCAGCACGCTGACCCCGGACAGAATCCGCCCATCGAATGCCATGCGCCGCTCCGCTCGTCCTGATATCTGATTTTCAGTCAGGAATGATCTGACACAATCTCACTTAATTCAAGGGTGGTTCCGGGCGATATCGGTTGCGAGGCATCGAGGCCCCACAAGCCAAGGCGCCAAACGATGATGAGGACCAGACCATGACGCAAAGCAATTCCCGCACGCTCTTCAAAGGCGGCACGATCATCACGATGGACGGGACGACCGCCGCGCCGCCGGTCGGCGACATACTGGTCGAGGGTGACCGGATCGCCGCCATCGGGGCGGACCTGTCCGCCGTGGACGCCGAGGTGATCGATGCCACCGGCAGCATCGTCATGCCCGGCCTGATCGACGCCCACCACCACATGTGGCTCGGCGTGATGCGGCGGATGATGCCGGATGTCGAAGATCTCTTCACCTATATCGATGTCGTTGCCGAGACGCTGGGCGCACATTATCGCCCGCTCGACATGCATCTGAGCACCAGACTGACGGCGCTCGCCTGCCTCGATGCCGGCATCACCACGGTCATCGATGCCTGCCACAGCTCGCGCAGCCCCGAACATACCGACGCGGCGCTGGACGCACTCGACGACAGCGGCATCCGCGCCCTTCACATGGTCGGCGCCGCGATGGACAAGGGAGCATCGGGCGCGCATATCCCCGCCGATCTGAAGCGTCTGGCCGACCATTGGAACCAGGGCGACGGGCTGGTGCGGGTCGGGCTGTTCGGCCAGTTCAACATCGACTGGTGGCGGGCCGCCCGTGCGCTCGACATGCGCATCCTCACCGAGTTCATCGGCGATCTGGCGACGCTGGGACCGGCGTTCGACGAGCCGGGCCTGCTGGGCAGCCACAACATCTTCAATCACTGCACGCGCCTGCCGGAAGAAACCTGGAAGCGTCTCGCCGCCGCCGGTGTCAACGTGACCGTCAATCCGCGCTCCGACGCTCTCTTCGGTTTCGACGACGAGCGCTTCGCCTGGCAGCAGGCAGTCGATCACGGACTTGCGCCTGCGCTCGGCATCGATCTCGACACCGCGTTCGGCAGCGACCTGTTCGGCGAGATGCATGCGCTGTTCGGCCAGCAGCGCTCGGCCATGCGCTATCGCCGGTTCCGGGGTGAGGAGACCGCGCCCGCGCCGATCTCCTCCGAAGCGGTGCTCGAGTCCGCCACCGTCAACGGCGCGCGTGCCGCCGGTCTCCAGGACCGGATCGGCGTGCTGGCGGTCGGCCGTCAGGCCGACATCATCATGGTGCGCACCGACGATGTCGCCGTTTTTCCGGTCACCGACGCGGTCGGGACCATCGTCCATGCGGTGGAACGCTCCAACGTCGACACGGTCATGGTGGCGGGCGGCATCCGAAAGCGCGGAGGCACGCTCGTCGGCGTCGATCTGCCGAAGCTGCAGGCCGAGGTGAACGGTTCGCTCGGCCACCTGCTCCAGGCCAGCGGTTACCGGCCGGCGCGCTCCGGCGCGGGTGCAAAGGCGGCCTGAGCGAACGGCGCCGAAGCGAAGGTGACGCCGCCTCCTTGCGGGTGGCGTCTTCCTCCACATCAGAGAACTCACACGGAGGCTGCCATGCCGGCACTTGCCGTCAAGGATGCGCCACGGTCCGATACCGCGCCGCAATTCCTTTCCCGCCCCGCGCCGGGCATCATCGGGGCGCTGTTCTGCGGCTATCTCGCCGTCGGGCTGCCGCTGCCGGTGCTCCCGCTCTTCATCCACGACAAGCTGGGCTTCAGCACCTTGATCGTCGGACTGGTGATCGGCATCCAGTTCCTGGCGACCGTGCTGACGCGCGGCTATGCCGGCCGCCTCACCGACCTGCATGGCGGCAAGCGCTCGGCGTTGCAGGGTGCCGCGATCAGCGCACTCGCCGGCCTGCTCTATCTCGTCGCGTCCCTGCCGGGGATTTCGCCGGGCACCGGTCTCGCGACCGTCGTGGCGGGCCGGCTGGCGGCCGGTCTCGGCGAAAGCCAGTTCGTTACCGGCTGCGTCTCCTGGTCGATCGCTTCGGTCGGACCGCAGCGCGCCGGCATGTCGATGTCCTGGACCGGAATCGCCATGTTCGCCGCGTTGGCCATCGGCTCGCCTGTCGGCATGCTGCTTTACCAGGGCTACGGCCTCGAAGTGGCGATGGTCGCCTGCATCGTCGCGCCGCTCGCCTCCATCGCCATTGCCTTGCGCCAAACTTCCTATGCTTCGCCCGCCGGCCCCCGGCTGCCCTTTTACAAGGTGATCGGCCAAATCTGGCGCGAGGGGGTCGGCCTGATGCTGCAGGGCGTCGGCCTGTCGGGGCTGACGGGCTTCGCCTCGCTCTATTTCGCGTCACGTCATTGGGACAGCGCCGGGCTCGTCATGACCGCCTTCGGTGTCGGCTTCATCGTCGTGCGCGTCCTCTTCGGCAGCCTGCCCGACCGGACTGGCGGCTATCGGGTCGCGCTGTGGTCGCTCATGATCGAGGCCGTCGGACAGGCGATGATCTGGTCGGCGCCGACCGATGTCATGGCGCTCGCCGGCGCCCTGATGACGGGTCTCGGTTGCGCCCTGGTTTTTCCGGCTCTCGGCGTGGAGGCGTTCAAACGGGTGCCGCCCACCAATCGCGGCAGCGCCATGGGCGCCTTCGTCGCATTCCTCGACATCGCTTATGGCGTTTCGGGCCCGGTGGCAGGCGTAATCGCCGGACAGTTCGGCTATGCCGCTGTTTATCTGTTCGGTGCGGCCTGCGCATTGGCCGGCGCGGCTCTGGCCGCCGCGCGTGGCCTGCAATCCTGATTGCTTCCCATCGGAAGGAGAAACCCATGTCCCGCATCTTCATTTCCGGCTCATCGACCGGGCTCGGCCTCATGGCAGCCGAGTTGCTCATTGAGAAGGGCCATCAGGTCGTCCTGCATGCCCGAAACGCCGGCCGGGCCGGGTATGCCCGCGAAGCCTTGCCGCAGGCCGAAGCGGTCGTGGTCGGCGACGTTTCGACCATCGCCGGCAGCAAGGAGGTCGCCGCACAGGTCAATGCGCTCGGCAGGTTCGACGCCGTCATCCACAACGCCGCGGTCGGCTATCGCGAGGCGCACCGTCTGACGGCCGACGGGCTGCCGCACGTCTTCGCAATCAACACGCTGTCGGCCTACATCCTGACGGCCCTGATCGACCGTCCGAAGCGGCTCGTCTATCTGTCGTCCGGCATGCATCATCATGCCGACGCCAATCTCGACGACATCCTGTGGAAACAGCGGCGCTGGAACGGCTCGGAAGCCTATGCCGAGAGCAAGCTGCACGACGCGATGCTGGCCTTCGCCATCGCCCGCCGCTGGCCGGGGGTCTTCTGCAATTCCCTGGAGCCGGGCTGGGTACCGACCAGGATGGGCGGCCCCGGCGCGCCCGACGACATGGATCAGGCGCATCTGACCCAGGCGTGGCTTGCCGCGGGCGACGATCCCAGGGCGGATGTGACGGGAGAATATTTCTATCACATGAAGCGCATGTCCCCGAACCCGCAGGCGCTGGATCCCCGGCTTCAGGATCGGCTGACGGCTCTCTGCGCCGAAATCTCCGGTGTGGCGCTGCCCGAGGGATAAGGAGAAGCATCGCCGGCACCGCCAACCTGTTGACAGCCGGACAGAGCGAGGGCGCGGCGGCGGTCTTTGAAGCGCTTTCTCTACCATTCGCGATGCCGCGCGCCGCCGGCAACTCCACCACCCGCAGATTTTGCAACGGATGCACCGAACACCCATTGCAAACAGGCGGCAATGATCCGTCAGGGTACGGTCGGGATCCCGACCTCGTCGCGCCGACGCTTGTCCACCTCTTCGCCGTAACGACGCAGGAGATAGGCTTCCGTCAGCATTCCGATGACGCGCAGCGACTGGACACCGTCGACCACCGCCATCGCGTCGGCTTCCGCGTCCTCGAACAGGGCCATCGCCTCCTTGGCGTTCATCGCCGGCAGCAGCGCCCGCTGCCGCAGGCGCAGCAGCGGGTCGACGGTCTCGACCTCCGGACCGGCGGCATGGGCCTCCGGAAGCAGGAGCACACCGGCATAGCGGTTGGACTCGTCGACGACGATGAGCCGTTGCGTGGCCCCCAGCGGGTAAGCGCGCCGGACCACGGCCAGCGACGCACCGAGCGGCACCGTGGTCACGTCCCGGCGCATCAGCCGACCGACGGTCAGGTCGCGGAGCCAGCCGATGTCGTGGGCGCTGCGGATGGTCTCGCCCCGCAGATGGAAGCGCCAGGTGGCGAAGGAATAGCCGAACAGGCGCCTGACCACCATTGTCGCTGCAATGACCGCCACCAGCACGGGGCCGGCGACGGCAAAGTCACGGGTTCCCTCCAGCGCCAGAAATGTCAGGGCCAGGGGGGCGCCGACCACCGCCGCGCCGAAGGCGCTGGTTCCGATCACGGCAAACAGCATCGGATCGACGGGGACGGACAGCAGGTTGGTTCCGGCGGCGGCGAACAGCTTGCCGAGCAATGCACCGAGAAGCAAGGAGGCGAAGAACAGGCCCCCGCGGAAACCGCTGCCGATCGAAATCGCGGTGCCCGCCGTCTTGAGGACGAGCAGCCCGAGGAGCAGGGGCACCGCGAGGTCGGTGGCGAGCGCCAGGTGCAGCACGCCGTGACCGGCCGATAGGACGCCCGTGGACAAAATGGCAAGGCCGCCGACGGCAAGACCGCCGGCCATCGGGCGCAGCCAGCCCCAGGGAACGGCGCGCCGCAGCACGGCCTCCACCAGCGTCATTCCCTTCATCAGCGCAATGGCGAGGAGACCGCAGAGCAGCCCGAGCAGCAGCGCCAGCGGGTAATCGCCGAAAGAGGGTGCGGCGACGCTGCCAGCGCCGCTCAACACCGTGGTCCGACCGAGCAGGGAAGCCACCAGCATGCCCGCCACAGCGCTGGCCATCACCGGCGCCAGGCTTGCGATCGAATAGGTGCTCACCACCAGCTCGAAGGCATAAAAGGCGCCGGTGACCGGGGCGCAGAAGGCGGCCGACAGCGCCCCGGCAGCACCACATCCGACCAGCACGCGCAGGTCGCCCCTGCGCAGACCGAAAACGCCGCCCAGGCGGGACGCCAGGCTGCTGCCGACCTGGGTGAATGCGGCCTCCAGCCCGACCGAGGCGCCGAACCCGTTCGAGACGATGCTCTGCGCAGCAACGACAGCGCCGTCGGACAGCCGCATACGCCCGCCATGCAAGGCATTGGCCTCGATGGGGTCGACCGGCGTCCTGACCCCGTGCCGCCCCATTCTCCAGTTCAGCAGCCCGAGCAGCAATCCGCCCAGGGCCGGCACCGCCAACAGCAGGCGCGGATCGGCATTCTCCAGAAGGCTGAGGCCGTGCCGGGCTTCGGCACCGAACAGCAGGGCATGGAGATGCTGCGTCGCTTCGCTCATCAACACCGCCGACAATCCTGCGGCGGCCCCCGCCAGCAGGGCCAGGCCGACGATGCCGATCTCGGCACGGCGTACCCATTGGCGGAAGGTGACCGCCCCGCGGGACGGTCGCGTGATCAGCCGGACAAGATGGGAGCGGGCTGGCTTGCGCGCACCGTTCAAGCGCGTGGCGGCGCGTGGAAGAGCGATTGCTCCCTTGCGCGGCTCTCCCGCCGGAGGGCGCGGTGACTTCGGCAACAACATGGTGAAGCATCCGGTGCGCACCCGACAGGACCGGACACCGTCGGGCCGCCAGGGTCAGGCTGGGTTGATGGTTGCGGGGATGGGGATGGCGGCTTCCGGAGGGCGACGACGGATCGACGGTTCACAGTCCTGCCCCTCCGGCCTCACCGCAAACCGGAGGGACCCCGCATGTAATGGCGTTCGGGTCGGTAGGCCGGCCGGAACCAGGACGGGAGGCGGGCCCGGACCCATGTGCGCAGCGCGGCCAGCATGGTTGTTCGTCTCCTTATCGCTTGGTTGCGTCACTTCAGGCCCAGCGCCGCGCGCACGGCTGGCACGGCGTCCTTGCCGTCGCGGGTCGACACGCCGGCCAGCCAGGGGCCGAGGAGGTCGGGATGGGCCTTCAGGTAGCTGGCCGCTGCGTCCTTGGGGGCTTTCTTGTCGTCCGTGATGGCGGCCATGATCTCGTTCTCCATCTCGACGGTGAAGGCGAGTTGGCTGAACAGGCGGTGGACGTTCGTGCAGTCGGTGCCGTAGCCGCGCCGGGACAAGGTGTTGACCGTGGTGCTGCCAAAGTTCGGGCCGAAATAGGCGTCGCCGCCGCTGAGATACGTCATGTCGATCCGGGTGTTCATCGGGTGCGGTTGCCAGCCGAGGAAGACCACCCAATCCTTGTTGCGCGTCCGGCGCATCGCCTGTGCCAGCATGGCCTGCTCGCTCGATTCGACCAGGGTCCAGCCCTCCAGCCCGAAATCCTTCTTGTCGAGCATGCGCTGGATGTTCTGGTTCGCCGGCGCGCCCGGTTCGATCCCGTAGATTTTCTTTTCGAACCGGTCACCGAACCGGGCGAGGTCGGCAAAGCTGTGCACGCCGGCATCGGCCACCGCGGTCGGCACCGCCAGGGTGAATTTGGCGTTCTCCAGGTTCGGACGCACGATCTCGACCGATTTCTCGGCGATCAGCTTATCGAGGTAGGTGGATTGGGCCGGCATCCAGTTGCCGAGGAAGACATCGATCTGCCCGGTCTTCAGCCCCTGGAAAATGATCGGCACGGCGACCGTCTCGATCTTCTGCTGATAGCCCATCGCACCCAGCAGCGTTCCCGCCACCGCATTGGTCGCGGTGATGTCCATCCAACCGGGATCGGCCATCCTCACCATCTGGCAGCTCGCGGGCTCCGCCGCCGCCGATGCCGATGCCGATGCCGAAATCGCCAACGCGCCGGCCGTCATCCCGATCACGGCCACCAGGCCGGCCAGTGCCGCACGCCCTGCTGTCAAACCGCCGATTGCAAGCTCCGGTGCACGCATGCTGCTCTCCCTCCTGTCGGGTGATGGTCGACGTCCGGCGCGCCGGCGCGCCGTCCTATTGCACAGAGGTACCAGGGCGCGGGAAGCGCGCCATGGCTTCCAGATCGTCGAGATCCAGATGGTTGCGCATATAGCTGGTGCCTGCGTCGGTGAAGGGCTGGAAATCCCAGGAGCGGTGCTGCCCCTGGCGCAGCGCATCGGCCACCAGGAGGCGCCGCTGCTGACTGGCGACGACCTCCTCATGCAGGCGCGCCAGATCCCAGCGCCGGTCCACCTCGGCACGGTAGCGTCGTACGGCATCGGCATCCGCCGAGCCGACGGCGGGTTGCTCCGCCCGATTCACCAATTCGTCCGGATCCTCGGACAGGTCGTAAAGCTGGTCGGGATCGGCCGGCGAATGGATGAATTTGTCGCGGCCGCGCCGGATCATCACGATCGGGGCCAGGGCACCTTCCGCCAGATATTCGCCGATCACCTCGTCGTGGCCGCCGCTGCGCTGAAGGTGCGGCAGCAGGCTGCGCCCGTCGATCGGCGTCCTCCAGCCTGGCGCCGCTCCGTCATGGGCGAGGTCGACCAGGGTCGGCAGCAGATCCATCGACGAGACCGAAGCGGCGACCCGCCCGGCCTGGAACCAGCCCGGCGCCCGGATGATCAGCGGGATGCGGCAGGCGGACTCGAAGAAGCTCATCTTGTACCACAGCCCGCGTTCGCCCAGCATGTCGCCGTGGTCGGACAGCAGGACGATGACGGTATCCTCGGCCAGTCCGGTTTCCTCCAGCGCGCCCATCAGCCGACCGATCTGGTCGTCCACATAGGCGACCGCACCGTAATAGGCGCGGCGGGCATTGCGAATCTGCCGTTCGCTGAGAGGCATCTCGTCCATCGCGCAGACCTGGCGCAACCGCCGCGAATGCGGGTCCATCTCGTCCGGCGTCAGAGTGATGCGCGGCAGCGGCACCTCCGCGTCGGTGTGGCGGTTCCAGTAGCGCTCGGTGATGGCGTAGGGGTCGTGCGGATGGGTCAGTGATACCACGAAGCAGAAGGGCCGTTCCCGCCGGCCACGCGCGATGTCGTACAGCTTGCGCTCCGAGGTGAAGACCACCTCCTCGTCGAAGTCGAGCTGGTTGGTGCGCAGGCAGGGACCGGCGTCGCGCACCGAACTCATGTTGTGATACCAGCTCGGCCGCTCCTCGGGCCGGGTCCAGTCCGGCGTCCAGCCGAAATCGGCCGGATAGATGTCGGTGGTCAGCCGTTCCTCGAAGCCGTGAAGCTGGTCGGCTCCGCAGAAGTGCATCTTGCCGGACAGAATGGTCTGGTAGCCGGCCAGCCGCAGGTAATGGGCGAAGGTAGGCACGGCGGACGGAAATTCGGCGGCGTTGTCGTAGCCGCCGATCGTCGAGGGCAATCGCCCCGACAGGAAGACATAGCGCGAAGGCGCGCAGAGCGGGCTGTTGCAGTAGGCGCTGTCGAACACCACGCCGCCCTCCGCCAAGCGGTCGATGTGCGGCGTCCGCACCGTTGGATTGCCATAGGCGCCGAGCGCCTGCGTGATCATCTGGTCGGCCATGAGGATAAGGATGTTGGGGCGCCGTGCCATATCCGCCTGCTTCATACCGTTTGTGGACAGATCGTTCGATGACGATAGAATTGACGCACCCAACAGGGGTCGTGAAGCCCCTGTCTCATCATGCTGATATGAAGGGTGCTCATGGGAAAGGACCGCCTGCCGCCGTTGCGCACCCTGCTTTTCTTCGAAGCGGCCGGCCGGCTGCTCAGCTTCAGCGCTGCCGCCCGCGAGCTTGCCTGCACCCAGTCGGCGGTCAGCCACCAGATCGGCTGGCTGGAGGCCGATCTGGGGACGGCGCTGTTCCGCCGCCTTCACCGCGGGGTCGCGCTGACGCCAGACGGCGTGCGGCTCTACGAGGCAACGCGCGACGCGCTGGACGGCATCGGCGATGCGGTGACCCGCATCCGTGACAGGCACCGGCCGGGCGTTCTGAACGTCGCCACCGATTTCGGTTTCGCCTCCGGCTGGCTGCTGCCGCGCCTCGGCGCCCTGCGCCAGCTCTTGCCCGAGCTGGACGTGCGGATCGTGACGATGCAGAACGCGATCGACCTGCGCCGCGAGGCGGCGGACATCGCCATCACCTTCGGTCACGGCCATTGGCCCGGCTGCGAGGCGGAGCTGCTGTTCCCCGAGCGGGTCCTGCCGGTCTGCAGCCCTGCCTTCCGCGCGAGCCGCGCCCCGTTCGCGGCGGGAGCCGGGGCCGGGGGCGCCGCTTCCCCGGCCGATCTGGCGTCCCTGCCGCTCCTGCATCTGGAATGCGTCGGGCCGGCCGCCTGGCTGTCCTGGGGCGACTGGTTCACCCTGCACGGGCTGCCCGTGCCGGCCGGCGGCCATGATCTGACCTTCAACAATTACCCGCTGGTCCTGCAGGCCGCTCTGATGGGCCAGGGGGTGGCGCTGGGATGGAGCCCGCTGATCGCCGAGCTGATGCGGGACGGGCATCTGGTTGCCCTGCTCGACCGGCCGGTCCAGACGGAACGGGGCTATTTCCTTGTCGTCTCCAGCCGGCGCAAGCCGGATGAGCGCCGCGACCGCTTCCGCCGCTGGGTGGTCGAGGAAAGCCGCCGGGAGGGCGACCATAGGAACGGCGGTTGAGAGCGCCTCCCGTTACCGCGCTCCGTCTGCCTGAAGACGGTCGCCGAGAAATGCGATGAAGCGGGGATCGTCGGCGTAGGCGATGTTGATCCGCATCGCTGGCGCGGTGGCCGTCCGCGTTGGCAGGAACAGCGTGCCGGGCGCCAGGAAAATCCCCTGGTCCGCGGCTTGGCGCACCAGCTCCGCCTCGTCGATGCGGTCGGGAAGCTCACCCCACAGATAATAGCCGCCGGGAGCGGCCGGCGGCAGCCGGACACCGATGCGGGTCAATGCGAGCGTCGCCTTTTCCGTGTGCTCGCCGATCAGCGTCTTCAGCCGGCGCAGATGCCGGAGATACTGGCCGGAGGCGATGAAGGCGTAGACCATCCGCTCGACATAGTCGGAGGTGCTGACGACGGTCAGCATCTTGACGTCGCACAGCCGGTCGATCAGCGGGCGTTTCGCCGCGACATAGCCGACACGCAGGCTGGCCGACAGGGTTTTCGAGAAGGTGCCGACATAGATGACCCGCTCCAGCTGGTCGAGCGCGGCGAGCCGTGGACTGGCGGCGGGCAGGACATCGGCGAAGGGGTCGTCCTCGACGACGTGTAGGCCGTGCTGTTCGGCAATCCGCAGCAGGCGGTGCGCGACGGCGGGCGTGATTGAGCCGCCGGTCGGGTTGTGCGCCAGCGACTGGGTGAAGAACAGCTTCGGCTTGTGGGCGGCGGCCTTGGCGGCGAGATCGTCGAGATCTGGGCCGTCGTGGCGGCGCTGGACGCCGACGATGCCGATGCGCGACAGCCGGAGCTTGCCGAACAGCGGATAATAGCCGGGGCTGTCGACCAGCACGGTGTCCCCCGGTTCCAGCATCTGGCGGGCCACGAGGTCGAGCGCGTGGTTGGCGCCCTGGGTCAGCAGGATCTGGTCCGATGATGCCGTGATCGACCGTTCGCCGAGCGTCAGCGCCAGCCGCTCCCGCAACGGCAGGAAGCCCCAGGGGGAGCCGTAGCCATGATCCGGCGTCAGGCCGCGGCTTGCGGCCAGGAATCGTGGGTTGCCAGCGACCTCGAACCGCTCCATCCAGGACGGCGGCGGACGGCCGTCGCCGATCCGCACGGCATAGCTCTGCACCAGCTGTTCGCGCAGCAGGGACACGAAGTCGACCGCTTCGGCGACATGGGCGGACTGCTGCCCGGCCACGGGGTGGCGGACGCGGGCGACGTAATAGCCGGCCCCCTGCTTCGCCTCGACATGGCCCAGCGCCACCAGACGGTCGTAGGCCTCGGCCATCGTGTTCTTGGAGACGCCATGCTCGACGGCGCCGGCCCGCACCGACAGGAGGCGTTCCCCCGGCTTCAACAGACCCTCGCCGATGAGGCCGGCGATCCTGTCGACGATGCTGCCCACCCGTGTCATCGCATCACCGTTGCAGTGTCCCAGAAAATGCACTGGTACAGTGTCCCGGAGATTCCGGGAAACTGTCCCTTGTGCCGTCCCTTTGTATCACTGATTATCGATTGAACGAACGGTGATGACGGACCGACCTGCGTCGCCCGTTCGACCGGCACCACCATTATCCCGCCCCATTTGTCCCATCCGGTGCGCGCCGCCGCGCGGCGCCTGTGGGGGGATGCATCCGCAAAGCGCAAGACAGGGCTCAGGAATGACCGACACCACCCGCAGTTCCCGCATCTCCGGATTCCACAAGAAATCGCCTGCGGAGCGCCTGGGCATCGTCTCGGACTTCGCCGGCCTCGATGCCGCGACCGCCGCGCGGCTGTCGGACACCGGCAACCTGGACCTGGGCCTTGCCGACCGGCTGGTCGAGAATGTTATCGGGTCGATGAACATCCCGCTGGGGATCGCGACCAATATGAGGGTCGACGGCGAGGATGTGCTGATCCCGATGGCGACGGAGGAGTCGTCGGTCGTCGCCGCCGTCTGCAACGCCGCCCGGCAATGCTACGACGCCGGCGGCTTCACCACCTCGATGTCCGGCACGCTGATGATCGCGCAGATCCAGGCGGTCGAGGTGGCCGATCCCCATGCGGCCCGCCTGCGCATCCTCGGGCGGCGCGAGGAGATCAAGGCGATCTGCGACGGCTGCGACCCGGTGCTGCTGTCCTTCGGCGGCGGCTTCCGTGACGTCGAGGTGCGCGTGCTCGACAGCCAGGGCGGCCCGATGCTGGTGACCCATCTGATCGTCGATACCCGCGACGCGATGGGTGCCAACGCCGTCAACAGCATGGCGGAGACGCTGGCTCCCCACATCGCCGCCTGGAGCGGCGGCCGGGTCTATCTGCGCATCCTGTCCAATCTGGCCGACCGCCGGCTGGCGCGGGCGCATGCGGTGTGGCCACTTGACCAGATCGGCGGCCAGATCAGCGGCGAGGCGGTGCGCGACGGCATCGTCAGCGCCTATCACTTCGCCGCCGCCGACCCGTACCGTGCCGCCACCCACAACAAGGGGATCATGAACGGGGTCAGCGCCGTCGTGCTGGCGACCGGGAACGACACCCGTGCGGTGGAGGCCGGCGCCCATGCCTTTGCCGCCCGCAGCGGCCAGTATGGCAGTCTGACCCACTACGAGGTGACCGCCGACGGGCAGCTCAGCGGCTCCATCGAGCTGCCGATGGCGGTCGGGCTGATCGGCGGCGCCACCAAGGCGCATCCGACGGCGCAGGCCTGTCTGAAGATCCTCGGCGTGACCAGCGCCGAACGTCTCGCCCGCATCATCGCCGCGGTCGGGCTGGCACAGAATTTCTCGGCGCTGAAGGCGCTGGCGACCACCGGCATCCAGAAAGGCCACATGGCCCTGCATGCCCAGAACATCGCGATGATGGCCGGCGCGGTCGGCGACGAGATTGACCGCGTCGCCGCCGTGCTGGTGGAGCGCGGCAGCGTGCGCCAGGACATCGCCCAGGAAATCCTGCAGGAGCTGCGTGGCGGGGCCGCCGGCGCCTGACGGCAGCGGGCAAGACCGAAAAGCATCAAAATGAATAAGGGGAGGACCTTGATGAAAACCGGATACACGCTGGCCGGCATGGCCGCGGCCAGCCTCGTTGCCTTGTCGATCGGCACCGTCCCGGCATCGGCCGAGATCGCGAACCACCGGGTGAAGCTGGGGGTGCTGACCGACATGAGCGGCTTCGCGTCCGACAGCACCGGCCAGGGCTCGGTGGTGGCCGCGCAGCTGGCGGCGGAGGATTTCGCCAAGGAACTGCCGGGCGTCACCATCGAGGTCATCCACGCCGACCACCAGAACAAGCCCGACATCGGCGCCGCCACGGCGCGCCGCTGGCTGGACCAGGAGCATGTCGACGCGATCCTGGACGTGCCCTTCTCGTCGGTGGCGCTCGCGGTAAACGAGGTGACGCGCAACTCCAAGGCGGTCTTCATCGCGTCCGGTCCCGGCACGACCGAGCTGACCGGCCCGAAATGCTCCCCCAACACCGTCCAGTGGACCTACGACACCTGGGCGCTGGCCAACGGGACGGCGCGGGCGGTGACGGAGAGCGGCGGCAAGCGCTGGTTCTTCATGACCGCCGACTACGCCTTCGGTCATGCGCTGGAGCGCGACGCTTCGGCGGTGGTCAAGAGCCTGGGCGGCACGGTCGTCGGCAGCGTCCGCCATCCGCCCAATGCGTCCGACTTCTCCTCCTACCTGCTGCAGGCGCAGGGCAGCGGCGCGCAGGTCATCGGGCTCGCCAACGCGGTGGGCGACACCATCGGGTCGGTCAAGCAGGCGACGGAGTTCGGCATCACCGCCGGCGGCCAGCGGCTGGCCGCCCTGCTGATGCAGCTGAGCGACGTCGCCGCCGTCGGATTGAAGGATGCGCAGGGGCTGTACCTGACCGAAGCCTTCTATTGGGATCTGAATCCCGGCACCCGCGCCTTCGCCGACCGCTTCGCCGCCCGGATGGACGGGCGCCGCCCCACCGGCAACCAGGCCGGCGTCTATGCCGGCGCCCTGCATTACCTGAAGGCGGTCAAGGCGGCGGACAGCACCGACGCCACCGTCGTCGCCGCCAAGATGCGGGACCTGCCGACCGATGATCCCCTGTTCGGCAAGGGCAGCGTCCGCGTCGACGGCCGGGCGGTCCACGACATGCTGTTTTTCGAGGTCAAGAAGCCCGAGGAATCGAAGGGCCCCTGGGACTTCTACAAGCTGATCAAGACCATCCCTGGCCCCGAAGCCTTCCGCCCGCTGTCGGAAGGCGGCTGCCCGCTGGTTAAGTAAGGTGGGTCACGGTGCCGGTCAGCTCACGACAAGCTCCTGCCAGGCCTCGTAGGCGGCAAGCACCGTTTCCATCTGCGCGGTGTGGCCCTGGATGAAGGCATCGCCGTAGATGGTTTCGTCCGGATATTCGGTGATCAAGGTCACCGGCACCGTGCTGCGTTCATCCAGCGACGACAGGCAGGGGAAGCCGTTGATGAGGCGGAACCCGGTCTCGCCGGCATGGATCTCGTAAAGCGCGATCTGTTCGGCGTTGCGGGCCGCCAGTCCCGGAATCGTGGCAAGATGCGACGTCACCCGGTCGAGCAGGCGCTCCGCCGCCGTCTCCCAACCCGCATGGTGGCGCATCACCAGGAAGAAGCCCTTGGGCAGGGTCCACATGGCGAAGTTGCGAGGCACATAGCCCGACAGCGGCCGGGTCCATTCATGCGAAGGGTAGCCGTGCAGGTTCAGGTGGAGCCGGGCGCCGCTCCGCCGTTCCGCCTCCAGCCGGATGGCCTTTTCATTCAGATGGGGACCGGCCTCCGCGGGGTTGCGGTATTCCAGATCGTCGCCGAGCGCGGTGTAGCGCGCCGCGTGGTGCATGTGGCGCGGGTTGCCGGCCCGCAGCCGGTGATGCAGGGCGTAGCCGTCCGGGTTCTCCAGGGGCGACACGGTGAAATGCGCACCCGGACGCTGCGCCAGCCGGCTTGCCGCGCGCAGGGCGCCGACCACGCCGGTCGTCTCGTTCGCGTGCTGGCCGCCGCTGATCATCACCGGCACGTCGCTGCCACGCACATGGCGGGCGAGCACCCGGCGCCCGCTGCGCGTTCCCGCCTCGAACGGCTCGCCGCCGATCCGCTCCAGCCCGGCACGGATCGCCGCATCCCCGATCGGAGCGGCGGCGCGGTCCAGCGTGGCGGCGTCCAGCGGATCGTCGGCGGACGTGATGGCGCCGCGCGACAGGGGGCGCAGTTCCACCCGCACCCGCACCGCACCGTCGCTCAGTTTGATGTCCGGCGCGATCTGGCCCGGTTTCAGCCCGCGATCGCCGAGCGGCCGGCCGGACTTGCGCTGGAACACCTCCAGCAGCGAGAAGTAGAAGTCCTCGTGCAGGGCTTCGCGAAGGCTCATCACCTCGTCGGCGAAGCCCAGCGGTTCGTCCGCCGCCGGATGGTCGGCGTGGATGCTCAGTTCTTCGAAATAGGGCTCGCCGCCGGTCCAGGGATGGTTGGCGATGGCCGTCATGGCGGACTCGAACAGCCGCTCGTAATCGGTCTCCAGCCGTTCGCCAACGCTATCACCGTCCAGGCGCAGCCAGCCGGTCGGCGAGACGCCGGTCTCGCCCGCCATGTCGGTGTGGACGCGGTTGGGCGCGGCCACCCGCCGTTCCTCCCGCCGGCCGTCCTTGAAGGTCAGCGTCACGTCGTAATGGAACGCGCCGTCGGCCCGCGGGCGGAACGCGACCTCAGCCCCCGCCAGCAGCGCGGCCAGCGGATAGGACTCCAGCAGGAAGCGGTTCGCCGGAGCCTGCGGGTGGACCGGATAGGCGATGGTTGCGGCTGCCAGATCCTGCCGCTCCACCTCTTCCAGGAAGAAATGCAGCAGGGGCTTGTAGGCGCTGCGGATCCGTGCGGACACGCCGCGCTCCGCGAGGCGCCTTTCGGCGGCGCGACGGCTCCGCGCGTCGTCGAAGGTCCAGGCCTCCGCCGTCTTGCCGTTCAACTGGGCGCACAATTGGTCGAGCGTCCGCTCGAACGCGGCTTCGAACAGGACGGTCATCGAGAGGTTCTCCCGGTGGGGTCGAGGCTGTCGCGCAGCCAGTCGCCGAGCAGGTTCAGGCCCAGCACGGTCAGAAGAATGGCAAGGCCGGGGAAGACGCTGACCCACCACGCGACCTGCAGATAGGTGCGCCCCGAGGCCAGCATGCCGCCCCAACTGGGGATGGTCGGATCGATGCCGAGGCCGAGGAAGGTCAGGCTGCTTTCCAGCAGGATGTTGTTGGCGACGTTCAGCGTCAGCAGCACGATCACCGGGCCGATCAGGTTCGGCAGCAGGTGCTGGACGATGATCCGCCAGTCCTTGACCCCGATGGCGCGGGCGGACTGGATGAACTCCCGCTCGCGCAAGGCCAGGACGGAGCCGCGGACGAGGCGTGCATACTGCACCCACTGCGAGACGATCAGCAGGATGATGGTGTTGGTCAGGCTGCCGCCGACGATGGCGATGAAGGTGATCGCCAGCAGGATGAAGGGCAGCGCCAGCTGCACGTCGGCGAAGCGCATCACCACCATGTCGCAGATGCCGCGGTAATAGCCGGAGATCAGGCCCATCAGCACGCCGATCACCGCCGCCCCGGCGACCGAGACGAAACCGACCAGCAGCGAGATCTTGCCCCCCGCCACCACGCGGGCCAGCACGTCGCGCCCGAGCGGATCGGTGCCCAGCGGGTGCGCCGCATCCCGGAAGGGCGGGGACAGGCGGGCCATCAGGTCCATCTTGTCGGCGCCGCCGGGGAACAGCTGGTCGGAGAAGAGCACGGCGAGGCAGATGACCAGGGTCAGCGACGCGCCGAGCAGGAATTCGAGATTGCGGAAGCGCGGGGAACGCAGGAAGGAGAGCGCGGCGGCCATGGCGGTCACGAGGTCCGGATGCGCGGATCGACCAGCCCATAGGCGATGTCGACCAGCAGGTTGACGCCGACGATCAGCAGCGACAGGACGGTGATGACGCCCTGAAGCACCGGGTAGTCGCGCGCGGCCACCGCGTCGAAGGCCAGCGTGCCGAGCCCCGGCCAGTTGAAGACGCGCTCCACGACGACGATGCCGCCCAGCAGTCCGCCGAACTGCAGGCCGAAATAGGTGATCAGCGGGATGGCGCAGTTGCGCAGCGCGTGCTTGTAGAGGACCTTGCCCTCGCTCAGCCCCTTGGCGCGCGCCACCATGACATATTGCGACTGCAGGGTTTCCAGCATGGCGCTGCGCACCAGCCGCACATTGGTCGCGGTCAGGATGACGCCCATGGTGACCGCCGGCAGGACGAAGTTCGAGGGGCTTTCCATGCCGCTCGGCGGCAGCCAGCCCAGCGTGATGGCGAACAGCAGCACCAGCATCGTCGCCAGCCAGAAGTTGGGCACCGACAGGCCGACCAGCGACAGGATGCGGATCGCCTGATCGGCGACCCCGCCCCGCGCCGTCGCCGCCCGGATGCCGAGCGGGATCGACAGGGCGATGGAAACGGCCATCGACACCAGCGCCAGCAGCAGCGTCGCCGGCAGCGCGTCGGCGATCAGCCGCGACACCGGGGTGCCGCCGAGAAAGCTGTTGCCGAAGTCGAACCGCAGCAGCCCGCTCAGGAAGCCGCCATACTGGACGAGGAAAGGCCGGTTGACCCCCAGCGCCTCGCGGATGCGCTCCAGATCCTGTTCGGTGATGCTGCCCGCCCCTTGCGTGAGCATGAGGGCCGGGTCGCCCGTCAGGCGGATCGCGAAGGAGACGACCAGCGTCACCACCACCATGACGAAGACCGCCTGGATCAGGCGCTTGAGAAGAAAACCGGCCAAGACGTGCCACCCTGGGAAAAACGGGCCTGATAAAATGGAGTGAGACCATATCCGGCGCCGCCGCTTCCCGAGGGAAAGGGCGGCGCCGGACGGGCGGTCACTCCACCGTCACTTCGGTCAGCTTCGGACGGTTGTCCGAGGCCGGCGGGAAATTCTTGACCCGCTTGGCGACGCCGTAGATGGCGTTGGAGTTGTAGAGCGGCATCTCCAGCGCCTTGTCGGCGACGGTGCGCGCGATCTGCTTCAGGATGCGCTCGCGCTCCGCCACGTCGGTGATCGCGCGCTGGGATTCCAGCAGCTTGTCCAGATCGGCGTCCTGCTCGTACGGGTTCCACTTCTCGCCGGAATGGTACATGGCGTAGGCGGTGTTGTCGTAGTCGAAGGTCCAGCCGCCCCATTTCTGCTGGAACATCGCGCCGGTCTTGCCCTGTGGGATGATGTCGTTCAGCAGCACGTTGGTCTCGTACGGCTTGATCGTCGCGACGATGCCGACCGCGCCCAGATAGGCGGCGACGGCCTGCGCCACCTCGTTCATCGTGGCGTCATTGCCGCGGATGTCGATCTGCACCGTGGCGCCCGGCTTCACCCCGGCCTGGGCCA
>CBFGPE010000105.1:0-26645 GCA_965650625.1 uncultured Azospirillum sp.
TGCGGCCGGTCGCGCTCATGCTCATAGGCACCGATGCTCAGGACGAGGAAGAACTCTTCAAGCCGTATGCGATAGCAGGGCGCGGCGAATTCCTCATGATTGTCGGCGGCCACCAGAAATTGCATATCATGTGACATCGACGACCTTCCCTCAAATCTGGCTGTGTCGGATCATCGGCAAGTTCGCCCATCGGACGGTGGGATCACGGACCGATGACAACCGCCATTCCCAAGCTCCCCTCCCTACGACGGCTCACAAACCCCGTCTTGAACGATTCGGCCAAACGCCTTGCATGAAATGGTCGGCCGCCATTTTCCCGGCGGCACCATCGGACGCAAACCCTCGATTTGAAAGGCCGATGGCGCTGTGCGATAGTGAAGGCGCCTGTGCGTCTGTATCGTTGATCTTTGGCACGATTGGGAATGGCTGCTGATGACGTCACGATTCTATCGGTTGCCTTCACTGACTGCGCTTGCGACCTTTGAAGCATCAGCCCGGCATTGCAGTATTAAGCGTGCGGCCGACGAATTGAATGTCACTCCCGGTGCGGTCAGTCGCCAGATCAAGCTGCTGGAGGAGGATCTCGGCATCCAGCTGTTCGGCCGACGCCAGACCGGAATTGCGCTCACTGCCGAGGGGGAGACGCTGTACGCGACCCTTTCGGATTCCTTCAGGCGGATGGCGGACACCGTCGGCGGCATCCGCGGCGGGCGACCGCAGCGTGCGGTC
This sequence comes from uncultured Azospirillum sp., assembly GCA_965650625.1. Lineage (GTDB taxonomy): Bacteria > Pseudomonadota > Alphaproteobacteria > Azospirillales > Azospirillaceae > Azospirillum. Next base: position 730 of record CBFGPE010000105.1, read on the forward strand.
ACCCTCGCCTGCACCGACGCCTTTGCAAAATGCTGGCTGATGCCGCGGATGAGCGACTTTTGGCAGCGGTTTCCCGATGTCGGCGTCAACCACATCATCACAGACGACGCCCATGGCTTCCGCCGGGCAGAAGTCGATCTACGGATACGCTACGGCTCCGGCGCCTGGCCCGATGAGATCTCGATCCAGCTCTTCGAAGAGACGATCTATCCGGTCGCCGCGCCGGCTCTGGCAGAACGCTATGGCGGGGTGGTTCCGAGCGACCTTCCGGCGCTGCCGCTCCTCCATGTCGATTGGGTCGACCCCAACTGGACGGGATGGGACGAACTGCTGCGGCGCAGCAACGTTCCCCACGCCCCACTGCCGGGACGTCGCTTCAGCAATTTCGCCATAGCCCTGCAGGCCTGCCAGGCCGGACAGGGCGTCGCCATCGGCTGGCACCGGCTGGTCCGTCAGCATGTCGCGGCGGGAACGGTGATCCCGCTGACGGACCTGAAGCTGCGCGCTCCCGGAGCTTATTACCTGACCTGGAATCGCAATCTCGCCATGAATGACGCCGTGCAGACGGTGCGGGACTGGATCGTCGAGCAGGCAGCCCAAGAGGAGGCGAAAACGCATCTCGGGACGTGAGTTTTTCTCGACGCGCCTTCGATTTTTTTTCAGTCAGTTATAGGGACATTCTTAAGTTAAGCTGCATTCCAATGATTGAGCAGATAACCTGTTCGATGATGGAACGAAAATTATCCGGCGATAGTTTTCTCTCCCTCTGTCCAATCCTGCGACGTTGAAGGGATTTTGTCTGATTTCCCAAAATTTAGACGTCAGCAAGCAGCTTATTTCCAAATACATCCAACCTTTTTTGGTGGAATTACATCACCTTGTATTTCCAAGCATAGGTCAGGGTGTGCCCGCGGGCTCCGCCGACGGATTTCACCTGCGAAAATAGGCGGTGCGGCGGTGTCCCGATGGACCTGACGGTTCATGAGCCGCTCTTCGATGGACGCATCGAAGTCGTCAAGGGACGCAAACAGCCAAATCAGCCACTAGTAACCGTCGTCGCCGGTCGCGATGGCCTGCTGACAGCCAATTCAAACGCCCCCTTCCTCTCCGGAGCATAGACATGTCGCTGCAAGACGCTGATATTCTGGCGCTGTTGAACAACCGCCGTCCCGGCTATTCCCTTCCTGGCGAGCTTTACGCCGATCCCGACGTGTTCCGGATGGATCTGGACAAGATCTGGTACAAGCATTGGCTTTTCGCCATTCCCGCCTGCGAGATTCCGAAGAGCGGCAATTACGTCGTCTATAACGTGATTAATTACACGGTGATCATCGTCCGCGGCGACGACGGTGTGATCCGGGCCTTCCACAACAGCTGCCGCCACCGCGGCTCGGTCATCTGCAAGGGCACAAAGGGAAGCAAGCCCAAGCTGGTCTGCCCCTACCACCAGTGGACCTACAACCTCGACGGTTCGCTGGCCTGGGCGCGCGACATGGGGCCTGACTTCGACCCCAAGCAGCATGGGCTGAAGGCCGTCCATTGCCGCGAGGTGTCGGGGCTGGTCTACATCTGCCTCGCCAAGACGGCGCCGGCCTTCGAGGAGTTCGCCGCCGAAGCCACGCGCTATCTGGCGCCGCACGACCTCGTCAACTCCAAGGTCGCCTTCGAGAGCACCATCATCGAGAACGGCAACTGGAAGTTGGTGTGGGAGAACAACCGCGAATGCTACCACTGCGCCGGCAACCACCCGTCGCTGTGCCGCACCTTCCCGGAGGACGGCCGTCTGATTGGCAACAGCGGCAACGGCCAGTCCAGTGAACTGGAAGCCCACCGCCAGCGTTGCGAGGCCGTCGGCGGCCCGTCCGCCTTCCGCATCTCCGACGACGGCTTCTGGCGCTTCGTCCGCACGCCTCTGCTCGGCACGGCGGAAAGCTACACCATGGACGGCAAGGCGGCGGTCGCCAAGCCGAACTCCAGCTTCCCGTTCAAGAATGCCGGCTCGCTGCTGAAGTTCCTCTACCCGGCGACCTGGAACCACTTCCTGGCCGACCATTCGATCGTCTTCCGCGTCACGCTGATCAGCCCGACCGAGACCGAAGTCACGACCAAGTGGCTCGTCCACAAGGACGCCGTCGAAGGCCGCGACTACGACGTCACCCGGATGACCGAGGTGTGGGTCGCCACCAACGCCGAGGACAAGACGGTGGTCGAGGACAACCAGCGCGGCATCCTGTCGCCGACCTACGAACCCGGCCCGCTGTCCTTCGACCACGAGGCCGGCATCATCCAGTTCCAGGACTGGTACACCTCCACCATGACCGGCGTGCCGGCCGTGCGTGAAGCCGTGGCTGCGGAGTAAGGCAACGCGATGATGCAGGTATCTTTCCCGATGGCCGACCCCGGCATGTGGACCGACGACGAGATCCTCGAATGCTGCGCCGTCGTGCCGGAGGCACCGAACACGGCGACGGTCAGCTTCGTCGCTCCCAGCGGTGCGCTGTTCCGCTATCTGCCTGGTCAGTTCCTGACCTTGGAACTGCCGGTACCGGGCAGACCGGTGTGGCGGACCTATACCATCTCGTCCTCGCCCTCGCGTCCGATGGGCATTTCGCTGACGGTGAAGGCGCAGCCGGGCAGCATCGGCACCCGATGGATGCTCGATCACCTGCGGCCCGGCATGCGCCTGCGCGCCAAGGGGCCGGCGGGCAGCTTCACGCTGGCGCCAGACGCCAAGGGGAAGTACCTGTTCATCTCGGCCGGCTCCGGCGTTACGCCGTCGGTGTCGATGACCACCTATCTATTCGATCGCGGGACCGGGATCGACGTCAGCCTCGTCACTTGCGCCCGGCGGCCGGCCGACATCGTCTGCCGCAAGACGCTGGAACTGATGGCCGCCCGCGTCCCGTCGATCAAGCTGCACTTCATCGTCGAGGAGGACGACCCCTTCGACGTCTGGACCGGCTACCGCGGCCGGCTGAACCAGATCATGCTGGGTTCCATGGCGCCGGACTATCTCGAGCGTGAGGTCTATTGCTGCGGGCCGGAACCCTTCATGAGGAGCGTGCGCGAGATGCTGATCGCGCTCGGCTTCGACATGTCCCGCTACCATCAGGAAAGCTTTTCGGCTCCCGCGCCCGAGGAGGCCGAAGCCCTGCCGCTGGACGATTTCATCCCCGACGCCTCGCAGGCGGCGGAGGTGGTGTTCGAGATGTCGGGCGTCACGGCCCGCTGCGATGAGACCGACACCATCCTGCAGGTCGCCAAGGGCGCCGGCCTCAACATTCCCTCCGGCTGCAATTTCGGCGTCTGCGGCACCTGCAAGGTCCGCAAGGTGGCCGGTAACGTGCACATGGTGCACAACGGCGGCATTTCCGAAGACGACGTCGCCGAAGGGTTCATCCTCGCCTGCTGTTCCCGTCCAATCGGTAGCATCAGCCTCGATCTGTGATGTTGCGACTGCGTTGGCACAGCAGGGCTTCATGGAAGCGGCCGGCCGTGTGATCGTCATTGCATGTTGGACGGATTAGCCCCCTCTGGCGGATCAATCGATGTCACTCGTCCGACCGATTTTCACATTGCTCAGCGCGGTGTTCCTGATGATGGGCGGGACGGGCGCCCTGACGACCATCGTCAGCGTCCGTCTGGATGCCGCGGGAACACCGCCCGTTCTTCTTGGCGCCCTGACCGCCGCCTATTATCTGGGGGTGACGATCGGCTCTGTGCAGGCCTACCGGCTCATCGGCTGGGTGGGCCACATCCGCGCGTTCAGCGCCTCCGCGACTGTTCTGGTTGCGGCGACGCTGGGATATGCGCTTGGGTCCGATCCCTTTGCCTGGATTGCCCTACGGCTTGTCGAAGGCTGTTACATGGCCGGCCTTCTCGTCTGCATCGAGAGTTGGCTCAACCAATGCGCAACGTCCGGCACGCGCGGGCGTATCCTGGCTCTTTACATGATCGCTCTCTATGGTGCGCAAGGGGCGGGCCAATATCTGCTGGTCGTCGACGACCAGCAGGGCTTCAGGCAATTCGTTCTGGTATCGATTTTGATATCCTTGGCCCTTCTCTCGGTTGCGCTGACCGACAAACCTCCCCCCGCTGCCTCCGGATCTTGCGCCTTTCCGCATCCATTATCTCTATCGCGCCAGTCCGCTCGGGTGTAAGCGCTACGAGCGCATCCTTCTTCCCGAAGTGTCTTCCGTAGCCGACATTGCGCGCGGGTTCACGGGAGACGGAGGACACGATGGGAGAAGGCTGAGGTGGTCCCCGTTTCCCGGACAGTCGGATAAGCTTGGTTCGCCCAGGAAGAAGGACGGACCCGATGACGGGGAAACGGAAGCGGTATTCGGCAGAGTTCAAGGCGAAGGTGGCGCTGGAGGCGATCCGGGGTGAGCTGACTGTGTCGCAGTTGGTGGCCAAGCACGGCGTACACCAGACGCTGATCAACGCCTGGAAGAAGCAGGCGATGGAGGGGATGGCTGGTGTGTTCTCCGGCAAGGCGGAAGCCGCTGAAACCAGTCATCAGGGCGAGGTGGAGAAGCTGCACGCCATGATCGGCCAGTTGGTCGTGGAGCGGGATTTTTTGCGCAAGGCCTCCGGTCGATGAGCATCGGTCGGAGGCGGGAACTGGTCGAGGCGGATCATCCGCGTCTGTCGATCATCCGACAGTGCGAGCTGGTTTCGATCAGCCGGTCCAGCTACTACGGACCGGCCAAAGGCGAGCCGGCCGCGAACCTGGAGTTGATGCGGCTGATCGACGAGCAGTTCCTGGAAACGCCTTGGTACGGCAGCCGGCAGATGACCCGGCATCTGCGCCGGCACGGCCACCAGGTCAACCGCAAGCGGGTTCGCCGCCTGATGGTGCGGATGGGCTTGCAGGCGATTTACCAGCGCCCGAAGATGACAGTGCCACACCCCGAACACAAGATCTGGCCGTACCTGCTGCGCGACCTGACCATCGACCGCCCCGATCAGGTGTGGTGTAGCGACATCACGTACATTCCCATGCGCCGCAGCTTTCTGTACTTGGTGGCGGTGATGGACTGGGCGACACGCAAGGTCCTGAGTTGGCGGCTGTCGAACACTATGGACGTCGAGTTCTGCATCGAGGCCGTGGAGGAGGCCATGGCACGCTACGGCCGGCCGGACATCTTCAACACCGATCAGGGCAGCCAGTTTACCAGCCCGCGCTTCACCGGCCTCTTGACCGCGGCCGGCATTCGGGTGTCGATGGACGGGCGCGGCCGGTGGATGGACAACGTTTTCATCGAACGGCTCTGGCGATCGATGAAATACGAATGCGTCTACCTTCACGCCTTCGAAACCGGCAGCGAGGCCAGAGCCGGGATCGGCCGTTGGATCGATTACTACAACGACGAACGCCCGCACTCGGCGCTCGGCGGCAGAACCCCGGCAGAGGTCTACGAGGGCACACTGGACCGGATCAGATTGGCGGCGTGACACGAACCTGAACCAAGCTTATTCCAGCCGCCAAACTGTCCGGGAAACGGGGACCACCTCAGGCGTCAGGCTTCATCCCAGACTTGAAGCCATGGATGAAGGCAGGCCGTATCGGCGGATTGAGGTGATCACGGGGCGGCGGCAGCGGCGCTCGTATACGGTGGAGGAGAAGGCGCGCATCGTGGCAGAGAGCGCGGCGCCGGGTGCCAACATCTCCGAGGTGGCGCGGCGTAATGGGGTGAACCGCGGTCTGCTTACGGTCTGGCGCCGGCAGACGGGCATCGTCCCGCAAGTGGCTCCGGTTGAGATGCCGCTGTTCATCCCCGTTACGGTCGCCGAGGAGCCGCCACCTCATTCGGAAGATCGACGTCCGACAGCCCGGGAGCCGGTGCCGGGCCGGATCGAGATGGACTTGCGAAGCGGACGCCTCGTGTTCCACGGCGCAGTTGATCCCGGCCTTGCGGCGGCGGTTGTTGCAGCGGCGCGGCGCGGGGATGATCCCTCTGCGCCCCGACCTCAAGGTCGTGGTGGCGACGCAGCCGGTCGATTTCCGCAAGGGCGTTCACGGCTTGGTCGCCCTGGTGGCCGAGGCGCTGAAGGCCGATCCCTACTGCGGCGACGTCTTCGTCTTCCGTTCCAAGCGCAAGGATCGGCTCAAGCTCCTGGTCTGGGATGGCACCGGGGTGATTCTCGCAACAAAGTGGCTGGAGGATGGGGGATTTTCCTGGCCGCCGATCCGGGACGGCGTGGTCCGTCTGAGCGCTGTGCAATTCACGCTGCTGCTCGACGGATTGGAATGGTGCACCGCCTCGCCGCCGTCGGTCAAAACGCCTCGCTGGATGGGCTGAAAGCATTGAAATGTCTGGGTTCTGCCGCTTCTCTGCGGTATACTCCAAGCCATGGTCCAGCCTCCCGACCCGCTCCCCACAGACCCTGCCGAACTGGCCCGGATCATCCGCGATCTGCAGGCCAGGAACGCGGCGTTGTAGGCGCGGGTGGAGACGCTGACGGCGCTGATCTTCGGGGCAAAATCGGAAAAGGCGTCGGTGATCGACCCCGAACAAGGTCTCCTTGACCTCGGCGACCTCACCGTTGAGCCCGCTCCTGTTGCCAACGACAATGCGGACCGGACAGCCGGAAAGTCGAAACAGCAGCCTCGCAGCCCGGCGGCCCGCAATGTCGGAGCACTGCCCCGGCATCTGCCGCGGGTGAAACAACCATCGAACCGGACAACACCGCTTGCCCATGCTGTGCGGGGGCGATGCACCGGATCGGTGAGGACGTCGCCGAAACGCTGGATGTGATCCCGGCCATCGTGCGCGTCCTGCGCACCGTCCGGCCGAAGTATGCCTACCGGTGCTGCACCGGCACTGATCTTGCCCCGGTTGGGTGGCTCTTGCGCACTTTGCGTGGATCTTCGTCGAAGCCTCGGACATTTCCCCGGGGCAGCTGCGCTGAGACGGTGGTTCTTTGGTCAATTTTCGTCTGTACGGATGCGCTGAGGGCTAGATTGCTCACTGCTTCCACGCAAAGTGCGCAAGAACCACCCAACCGGGGCAAGATCAATGCGCGGGTGCTTGAGATCGACGGGCACGCCGGCGAGGCGGTGCGCGGTGGCGGCGAGGTGGGCACGGACAAGCGCTCGGCCGCCTTGACCGGGTAGAGGCCGATGATCTCAGCCTCGCCAGTCGGCGTGGCGAAGCCGAGGTGGGCGCACCAGGCGATGTACTGTTTCCAGGTGGAGCGGTAGGCGCGCAGCGTGCCCTCTCCGCGCGCGCGTCGCCCAGGCGGCGGCTTGCGCCGCCAGTTCGCGTAGCTCATCGGCCCGCGCCGGATCGGCCGGGACGACGAGGCGGCCGAACAGTCCGGTCTCGATGGCGATGCCGGCGTCCGGCTCCGGCCAAGCGGTGGCGGGCGACGACGGGATCGGATCGTTGGGCATGGGCGCTTCTGAAACGGGATGGCGGGCGGTTCGCGCGTGGGATGCAGGATCGTGGCGGCACCCGCAATGGTTCCGTCCGATAACACCTCTTGTCGGAGGAATCAAACCGGCCGTGCTCTGCCTCGGCTGCAGCGGGCCGGCAACCAGCCTGCAGCGGTGAAAATGCGGTCGTGAAGGGGATGCCGAGAGGGTCTGAGGGACGGCCCCCATCCACCGATCCCGGTTCGAGTCCAGTGATCCTGGCACTTCCTGGCCGGGGATCCTGGGCCGCAACCCGGCCGTTTTCCGCGATGTCAGGCTTCTGTCCAGCGATCCCGGAAAACCGACAGCTGATCCACTTCATCCCTGTTGTCCAGCGGAAATCCAGAGGCATAGGAGACATTATCGATGGCATCGGCCGGCATCTTCACCCTTCCTCGCGCCTGCCTGATCCGCCGCATCTGCCTCACATTACGGCACGCGATCCAGATCGATCCCATTGGTGCATAGACCACGTCCGGTGGTGGCCCGATAATGATTGCCGGAGAAGGTGCCGGAATAGATCAGCTCATCCTCCGACACCATGTCCAGCGTGTCACCGTTGACGGTGCCGGTGTAGACGCACTCGGCCCCGTTCCGGGCACTGGTGGTGCGCATCGTCGCCACGCCATCCTTCACAACCATGCTGCGTTTGGTCGTATTGGTGTTGCATTTCGCTCCAAGCGCCTGCACCGGATGATAGGTTCCGGTCCAGGTGCCGTCATGCCGCGTGTCGGCGGCAACCGCTTGCCCCGTCAGCGCGCCGAGCAGCAGCATCGCGCTTCCAATCCGTCGCATTATCCCTTCTCCTTGATGGCTGGCTTTTTTCGCTGGTCGCCTACCAACCGCCAATAGCCGGCGCCATCGGCAGTCCGGCCGCCCTCCACGCCTCGATGCCACCGCGGTACCAGAGGACGGAGCGGTAGCCGAGCGCCACGGCCCGCAGCGAGGCGTTGTAGGACAGCCAGCATTCCGCCGACAGGCAGTAGAAGACGACCGGCCGCTGCCGGTCGCCGCCGGTGAGCTGGGCCAGCCGCTCACCGAGCTTGGCCTGCAGCGGATCGTCGAAGCCCTTGCCCAGCCCGGCGTCCACCAGCCAGACCGACTGCGGCAGGCCCGGATGGGCGGACCCACCCAGCACGTCGACCAGCACCACCGACGGATCGGTGGTGAGCATCCGCAAGAGGTCCGCGGTCGAGACGGTCCGCGCGCCCGGAACCGCCGTCGGCGTGCGGGCGTGATAGCCGCCGACCAGCAGCGTGCCGCGCGGCGAAATACCCCAGTCGGCTGCCTCATCGGCATAAGCCCTGTCGGCCAGGGCGATGCTCGCAAGCTGGGAGCGGTCGACGGGACGGGAGGTCTGGCATGCCGCCAGCGACAAGGTGGCGGCACACAGCGCGGCGGTGATCCAGGTCAATCCGGTCATACTGTCCTCGTGACTATGAGAGAACCGTGTGGAATGCCCATACCGATCAGACCGGCCCGGCGAAGGCGAGCGTCAGGCCCTGTGCATCCGAGCCGGGGAACGGCCCAATCCCGATCCCCGCCAGCGGAGCTGCCAAGGGAACGGCGGGCATTCCAGCTGTCCAGGTGAGGTCGATGGGCGCCTCGGCCAGCCGTCCAATCACCGGGCCGCCCTCTTCCAGCGGAGCCGAGGACTGCAAGCTGTCGACACCCGACCCGGCCAGTGAAGCACCCTGGGCGGCAGCCGGCAGGACAGCGGTCCTGCGGTGCTCGCGGTAGCCATACTCGACATAATGGCGCGTCGCCGCTGTCAGGTCGGCGCCGAAGGCGGCGGCGATGTCGGGATTGGCCCGCTCGTAGGCCGCAGCGTCGAAGCCGTCGAGACGGCGCTGCTCCACCCGGCCGAAATCGATGTAATGCTGGGAAGCGGCATCGCGGTCGGAGCCGAAGGCGGCAAGGAGATCGGGGTTCGAGGCGAGATAGGCGTCCGCATCGAACGCCGTCGTGCTGCGCCCCTCCCGCAAGCCGGACTGGATGTAATGGATCTCAGCCGCCTGGGCGTCGCTGCCGAAGGCAGCCATCAGGTCGCCATAGCCGGCAAGATACTGGTACGGATTGAAGGCGATCGTCGACCGGCCTTCGCGGGCACCGGACTGGATGTAGTGCGACCGCGCGGCGGCGGTATCGGTACCGAACGCCCGGGCGAGGTCGGCATTGCCCGCGAGGTAGCGCAGCGGGTCGAAGCCGTCGATGGCGGGACCCCCGGTGGGATCGGCCTCGCGGCCGAACCAGATGGCCGCCGAGTTCTTGTAGACGGCGACACCGACCGCGTTCCAGCTGTAGGGCTTCCAATCGCCCTGGTTCGTCATGACGGCGTTGTGGCTGGGGCTCATCTTCCAGGCGGTGAGGAGCACGGAGGCCGTCTGCTCCGGCGTGCCGCGCACGACGCTGCCTGTCCCGGTAATGAGATTCTCGAAACCATAGCCGGCGTAGCCGGTGCCCAGACGCGCCGGCGCGTTCCACATCGCGCCATAGCTGTTCGCATCCTTGGCGTTGTAGGCGGCATCGCTCCAGCTGTGGGCACGGCTCTCGCCCGGCGATTGGTCAGGCACGGCGGTGCCGAGATTGTCGGCGATGTCGACGACGTGGCGGGCCGCGGTCGTGGTCAGGGCCTTCGACAGCGGGATGGCCGGCAGCCCCAGCTGGGCCCGGTAGTCCATCAACTGGTCGTAGAGGACGATCTCGGCGCTGCTCAGGCCATCCTGAGCGGTGGGGGCGTAAATGTTCACCATGATGATGGCTTTCCGGAAACGCAGGATCAGGAACAGGAGGCGTCGAGGCTGCGGACCAGCGTCCGGGCTTCCTCGCCGACGGTGGACAGGGCGGCTCCCTTGCAGAGCAGCACTGCCTCGACATAGTCGCCGAAGCGAGGCTCCCGCCGGCCGGCAATGCCCTTGCGCTCATGGAAGCGCTCGTAGCGGTGGGTCGAGGTCCACAGCGCGGCGATGACGCCATTGGGATCGATGACGGCGGTCAGCGGCACCGGTTCGATCTCCTTGGGCGCCGGCAACTCGTCCTGGCTTGGTTGGCGGCCGTCCTGGACCGCGACGATGAGCGGGTCGAAGCCGTGGCCGCGCTGGTGGGCGACATCGCGCTGCATCTGCCGTTGCGGGTCGGCACCGGCGGGGCTGGCCCGGCTGACCGCCACCATCATCACCACCGGGATCTCGGGATGGATCCGCATGAAGGCGTCCAGTCCCGGGCGCTCCGCCAGACAGGGCACGCACCAGTCGGCACCGCGCTTGAACAGGAACCAGCGGCCCCGGAACTCGTCGGTGCGATGGGCGACGCCGTCCTCGCCGTGATAGCGGAAGACGGGCAGCCGATCACCGACGGCGAAGCCATAGGATTGGGCCTGGACCGGCGAAACCGCCAGCATCGTCACGGAAGCCGCGAACGCCGGCGCCGCGGTGAACAGGGCGGCGCCGATCCGACCAGCAGCAGAGAAGACAGATGGCATGATGGGTCCCCGGCAGTGGCAGGTCCGGGCCGGACGCAGTTCAGCTCCGGTCTCGACCAGATTTCAAGTGATCGTTGAATAATGGGAATCCGTTTCGTGGTCAAGCAACTCACCCGGAACGAAACTCCGGCTCATGAGCGATGACCTGAAACGCAGGATAGGAAAACGGTTGCGGGCCTTGCGCGAGAGCCGGGCTCTCAGCCAGGAGGATGTGGCTGCGGCTATCGACCGCAGCGTCGAGACGGTGAGCAACATCGAGCGGGGCCGGGTGCTTGCGGCGCTGGAGACGCTCGACCGCCTGTCGCGCCGCCTGGACGTGCCGCTGGTCGACTTCTTCGACGACGGCGAGGCAGTGGTGTCACCAGCCCGGGCCGCCACCGACATGCGACTGCGCGAGGTTCTGCGCGGCCTGAGCGACCGGGAAGCCGAGGTGGCGCTCCGGCAGGTCGAGGCCCTGACCCTGCTGCGTCCGGACGGCAAGCGGCCATAGCCGGCACCGGCGGGCCGATGACGGCGCGCGGATGATCGCCTATGCCGGCCACAGCCGTCCCAACTGGGTGAAGTGCCGGGCGAAGGGATGGAAATAGCGTCGCCGCACCAGGGCGACAACCGCCGTGATGACGGCAGCCGCCATCGCCCAGGGCGGCGCGGGGCCGTTGACCACCATCGTCAACGTGTCCTCGATGCCGAAGGATTGGACAAAGGCCTCCCGCCCCAGGATCAGCGAGGCGCCACGCCGGAGCAGGAATGCGGCGAAGAGGTCGCCACCTACGGCGGTCAGGCCGTAGAGCAGGATGTGCAGCATCGTGCCGATGGCCGGGCTGGCGGCGAAGCAGCCATGGAGCAGACGGGCCTCGACCAGTTCCAGATCGAGCATCGCCGTACGCGACCGGAAGGCGAGTCCGATGAACAGCCCGAGAAGCGCGATCTTGACTATCACGAGCAGGAGCAGGCCGATCAGTCCAGTCTCGACCCCGCCGAGGATCAGGTCGGCCAAGGCGTTGACCAGCCAGATCATCGCCCCAGCCAACACCAGATAGGCGGCGTCGGCGATGGGGCGTAGCGCGGCGTTGGCCAGCAGCCAGCCTGTGCTGAGGATAGCGGCGACCAGCAGGCCGATGGTGCCGCCTCCGATCTGGCCGACGGTCTCGGCATCGCGCTCGGACTGGAGTTTCGACTCCGCATCGGCCAGTGCCTCGGCATAGGTCTGGCCGTAACCGGTCACGGTCTTGGTGGGGGCCTTACTGAAGGAATGGAGCCGTCACGCGCGCGCCTGATGCTCGCGACACATCTGCCACCGGGGAGGCCGGCGGCCGGACGGAGCCCCTGCGGAGCATTAGGCGGACGGAGAGCTACATTTCGAGTTGACGCCAGAAACTTGAAATATATTTATTTTAGTCGGATTGAAACCGAAAATAGTTTCGGATGAGAGGCTGCGGCAGCTTGCCTGCGCCAACGCTTCCCAAACACCTCAGGCCGGTGCAGCGCCGACCACCGACGGACAGGAGCCTGCTGTGGGCCTTTGCGATACGATCATCGTCCAGGTGCCGCTCCCGGATGGCCCGGCGCCGGGCGAATGCCAAACCGAGTCGCTGGCGCCGGAATCCGGAGATGGCCGCTACAGGCTCAGCCCCGATGGCCGGCTTTACCGCCGCCAATGCCGGTGGGAGACGGAGGATGTCGTGGATCCGAAGGGGAGCCCAAGGAAGCGACCCATCGACCTCGGTGAAGAGCCATACCCATACCTCGGCATCCTGACAGTCGTCACCGATCGCGGCGGCCTCTATTCGGCTGCCATCGTCTTTGGACAGCTGGTGGGGATCCGCCCCGGCGGGGAGGACGTCTGGCTGCGCGACCTCGACGGCCTGGCTGACCGTCCGTGGGACCGTCTCTTCGGCATGCGAAGCCTCGACCTGCCTGCGCAGGACCCGACCAACGTCTCCAACAGCGCACTGGTTGAACGCCCTGTCGGTGGTGATGGATGACTCAAGCCATGAAGCCGCCAATCGAACCGGCTCACTCCGAGGAGAGGTCCATGCTCGACCCGATTCGTCTCCAAGCGCTACGCGTCGTAATCGATAGTCTGCCCCTGACGGAGCGCCAGCGGGACCTTGCCGAGGAGACCATCGGCTCGTTGTCGCCCGAGGCGGCGGACACCGTGATCAGGGCGCACCAGAGGCTGGTCGAGACGCTCCCCGCCGCTCTGGCGGCTATCGACCGCGTCAAAAGGGTGCGGCGTTCGGCCCATCGGAACAAGTCCGCCCATCCGGCAGCCCCCACTTCGCACCATAATGACGGAGGCGCATGAGTCAGTGGTCGGTCATTGCGCCCAGGCACGAAAGACGCCGGCTGATCCCCATGATGGCGCGTCCACCAAGGTGACTCTCGTCATCATTGTCGGGGATCGGTCCGCTGTGTTGGACATGATCGGCCCAGTCGGGATACCCATTGCCATAAGGGGAGATTTTGTCTGCCTCGACAAGACGCCGGAAGTCGGGATTCGGTTGGAAGAACTGGTGCAGGCAGAGGAGCTGGAGCCCCTCGGGCCCGGTCTCTATCGGGTGCTGTCGCAACAGGCGCCACGCCTCGCCTTCAATCCGGCCTGGACCAATCCAGGTGCGACACATGCTCCGGATCATCTGATCGCCCTCACCCTGGCGCCCCCGACGTTCCGGGATGTCGTACGCCTATGCCGCGCCTACGGGGTTCCACGCGTGCGGCGCGTCCTGCTGGAGCTTGCGGAGAGTAATGACGTGCCGCGGTGGATGGCGGCGGACTGGAACCGACGGCTGGACAATATCGGGCGGGGCTTCAGACGCGCCGTTCTTCAAATGGTCCTGTCAGAAGGGGTCTGACCGGGGCGGATCCCGACAATGAGGTTGGCTTGCTTTTGCACGCCGAGGGCGCTGGGCACCGCCCATCCTGGCGGCCGGTTCACGTCATTCTGCAAGATAACATCGCCAATGTTATCTTGCAGAGTTGTGTTACTCTGGATCTAATCGATGGATCTGCTGCTTGTCGGCGGAGATGTCGGAGTGGGGGTCGGGGCCGGCCAGCCGACGCACAAGCTTTGAGCCGCAAAACAGCCCATCGCCACCGTTGATGCGCTGCAGGCCATCGCGCGAGACCAAGCCCGAGCGCAGGGCTTCCTCGTCGCGGCGGCGGGACTCCGCCTTAACACGCGTTTGTTGATCGGGGTCGTAAGGGGTCACGCGCATGTGGCTGATCCTAGCAGACCTCAGGCCAGTTGTCGCGGCTCTGCCTCGCAGCGTGGATACGCTTCCGCTCCTTCCTAAAATCGGGAGAGCGAATGGGAGACATGCAAGCAGCAACCTGGAGACGATGACAAACTGCATCAGAGGTTCCTAATTTACTGAGAAATCCAGATGACGATAAACGACGGCATGCCCCCGACGCTGGAAAACTCTGATCAGGATGGTTGCGGTCGCAGCCGCTGTCCCACGCCCTACGACCGGCGGGAGCCGGCTACCACGGCCGCCCCACCCGCGCGGAAGCGGGCAGGTCTGCGAGCATAAGAGCCAAAATCCATCCGATCTCCCGAACCTGGGATGAACGACCGGTGGCGGACGTCACCCCCATCGATCATTCCGGACCCATTCCAATGAAATCCATGCAACCAAACGCCGATTCTGCTGCGGCCCGCATCTCCCGGCTGCGTCGGATTGCTGAACGTGCTGAACGGGACCGTGCCACCAACGGCGGGCGTCCCGACTTGCTCCTGTGCGCAGCGCTGCACCATCACGCGCCTGGCGACCTCGACATTCCTCCCACAGCAGCCGCAGCGTTACGCCACGGCGGCTGAGTTCACGGCTGATGTGTCGCCAGTCGGGCACCGGGCGCGCCGACGTGACCGGAGGCGGGAACAGCCGCTCTTCCAACTCGACGTCCGTCCAGCCCAGCACATCCGCGTACCGCAGCCCGGAGGCCCGTAGCCGATCCAGGTAATCGCGCACGGTGCTGCGCGGCAGCCGGCAGGCATCGGCAATCTGCCGTTGGCTGGCGCCAAACTCATCGCGCAGACGAAGGACTTCTCTGATCCGCCGCATGTCCGACCTCGCTCGGGGCATCCCGATCCTCCTTGGCCTGTGCCGTGGAAAGATCATGGGGATGCCAAAGGCTGGTTCGGCCCCCGACACCACCATCCCTACGGGTGGGCGAATTCACCGAAACGGCTCGGCGCTTTCACCGTTCTGCCCGGGCGCTTTCCGCCGAAATATGCATCTCTGCCGATCAGGATCATTGCAGAAGGCCCCGGCTTTGCCGGAAATGATAGAACGGGGTGGGCACCGTGACCGGTGCCCACCCCGTTCTTTTTGCTGACCGGAGCCGTGGCTTCGTGGCGCGCCCGCTCAGCCCTGCAGACTCTTGTCCGCATCCACGAAGCCAAACTGCTTCTGCTCCTTGTTGTCCGTCGGCTTCCGGGTGCGATTGGTTGCGATGCTGGTTTTCTCCGCCACCGTTCCGGCGGGCGACGCGCTCTTGGTACCCGGCACCTTCCTGATGGGCTTTGCCATCATGGCGGCCCTGGTGCTCTTTGTCTTCTCCCTTTTGCCGGTCTTCGTGCCGCGGCCATCCTGTACGTAGGTGCTCAGACCCGAAGCATCGATGACCAGGCCCTGCTCCGTCAGCCAGCCGGCCATCGCCTTCCAGGTCCAGCCTGCCTTCCGTTTTGCCAGCAGGTCGTCCTTCAAGAGATCGATGGACTGCCGAGTGGACAGGTCCTTGGCCGGAACCGGGGCGGTTTCCAGCTTCTGGCGCAGATCGTTGAGGAAATCCGGGGTGTAGGTGCGCGTCTTGGGCATGGCGTGCCCTCCTCGTCCATGCATCCTCGTTGCTCGGAGGATGCCCACCACCATGATACCGCGTCGGAACCGGCACGCAAAAGTGTCTTCCAGCGGCCGAGCGGCGTGTTGCGCGCTCCGTTCGATTCTCCCAGGTCCCCGGTGGGGCGGCCTGGAGGTCCGCCGGAGGGGACAGGGTAGGCGAATGTCCCACAGCGCCCGGAGGCGCGATGGGACACCGGCTGGATCGCCTCGGCGCCGCATGGCGGCTTCTTGGCGATCCAGCCTTTCGCAGCCTGGTCAGGGGCTCCGCCCCCGACACCCCATCGGCACCGCCGGAGGCGCAACGTGCGCCAAGCCCCGGCTCGGAGATGGAGGGTGGCATGGCAGGACGGTCAGGATCCAAAAAGTGCCTGAAGGGCGACAACGTCAAAGTGCGTGTGGCCCCGCAGGAACGCAATCTCATCGAGCGGAAGGCGCGGCAGGCGAACGTCACGATGTCGGAGTTCATCCGGCAGGCTGCGCTGGGCCGGGAGGTCCGGTCCGTCACAGATCGTAAGGCGATGGCGGACCTGAACCGGCTGGGCGGCCTCCTCAAGTGGTGGCTGACCGACGGCAAGGGCAAGGACGGTGAACGCCACATCCGCGGCAAGGCACCGCCGATGCACGTGCCGATGATCACCGACCTCCTCCGCGACATCGAGCGCACCATCTTGCGGGTGATCACCACCAGCAACGACAGCATGGACGATGGCCGCTTTGATGACGCCGAGGTTGACGACATCGGGGGCGAGGATGATCGCTAAGGTCTGCGACCGGCGGCGCGACGGGCTGTCCAGCTTCGCCGCCGCCATCGCCTACATCGCGGCACCGGGAAAAGCCTCCCACCTGGCTCTGCACGAGGTGCTGAGCTTGAACATCGCAGCGGCGCAGATGCGCTTCACCTCGGACGCCTGTCCGCGGTGCCGCGACCCTCTCTATCATCTTGTCATCAGTTGGCCGGAAGGCGAGAGCCCGACCAATGACGAGGTGGAAGACGCGGCCCGGCATCTGCTGCGCCGCATCGGCTTTCATGACCACCAGTGGGTGTTGGCCGTCCACCGCAACACCCTGACCATTCACGCGCACATCCTGATCTGCCGGGTCCATCCGGAAACGGGACGAGCTCATTATCCACACCGCGATTGGGGTACGCTGGACCATGCCTGCCGCGAGGTCGAACTGGTGCAGGAGTGGAGTCACGACCGGGGCCGGCACGTGGTGGTGATGACCGGTGATCGCCTCGTCATCGAAGACCGGCCCCGCGCCGCCGCCACGCCGCCGCGCCTCTCCGATCGGGCGCTGCGGTACGAACGCGCCACCGGCCGGATGAGCTTCCAGAGCTGGGTGGCGACGCAGCCGGCGGACATCGTGCGCGACGCGACGGACTGGGCAGAGGTGCATGCCGTCTTCCAGGAACTGGGGATTGCTATCCGGCCCAAGGGCAGCGGCCACGTCATCGTCGACCTCGCCGATTCCACCGCTGCCGCGAAGCTCTCCCATATGGGTCTTGGCGGTCTGGCGAAGATCGAGGCGCGGCTGGGGGAGACATACGCACCGCCGGATCCGACACCGGCTCACCGCCCGCCCGACGAACCGCGATCCGCTGTCGATGCCACCCCTGAGCAGGACCAGCCACTTCAGCCCGTGAAGCGCAGAACGCGGGATGCCGCCCAGCGTGACCGGCGTCGCGCGGAGCGGGAGGACGAGCGCTTGGCGCTTTATGATCTCTACCGGACCAGCGTAGCCGATCGGGAGGAGCGGCTCCGGCGCGAGCGCCGGGCGAGCTTGGAGGCGCAACGGGCTTCGGAACGCGACCGCCGAGCCGCCCTGCGGGTGGACCTGAGCGAGCGCCGCCTCGCGCTCAAAGGCGTCCACCTGTCGCTGGTGAAGCGCCGGGCCTGGACCGCGATGCTGGCGGCGGTAGCCGCGGAGGACCGCGCCGGCCTGACCGCGACCTTCCAGCGCGAACGCCAAGCGCTGCGGGACCGGTTCGGCGTCCTTCGGCGCACCGGATGGACCGATTTCCTGCAGGAACGGGCGTTGGCCGGGGACCGGGCGGCGCAGGCGGCGTTGCGCGGCATCCGGTATCGAAACCGCCACACGGACCCGGCGGTGACCACGACTCCCGATCCTTCCCCACAGCCGGCGCAGACCGACCCCACTCCGCCGCATGAGCCCATCCGCGGCAAGCCGCCCCGTCGTGAACCGGTACTCGTGCGAAACGGCGCGCGCTTCGTCGAAGCGGTCCCCCAGCCTCCGCTCGAAATGCCTCCGCCGTCTGCCCCTCCGCTCAGCCGCAAGGCCCGGTACAAATGCGCGATGCTCGACGAGCATTACGGCCACCCGATCGACCGCACCATCGGCGAGCTGATTCATTATGTCCGGCTGCCGCGATCGCCGGAAGAGCCGCTGCGGGTGACGCTCACCTCGGACGAAGTCCTGACGGACAGCGGCGACCTGATCACTGTCGACTCGCCGGGCGCCGTCACCGACGATGCCGTTGCCGCTTTCGTCGCGATGGTTCGAGCCGCCGAATGGCCGTCGGTCGAACTGTTCGGCAGCGACGACTGGATTGCCGCCGCCACCAAGGCGCTGAATGCGGCCAAAATCCGGTGCTGGCCCGAAGGCCGCCGGCCGGAACTCGAACCGGCCGCGGCCCAGCCCGATGAGCCAAGCCCCCACCATCCCCTCCCCTCGGCGCCGATGGACATGCCAGAGTTGACCGAGCCGGCACCGGTGACCGCGGAGATAACAGCGATTTCGAGCGCCGCAGCGTGGGAAACACCGTCGTGGTTGGGCGATGAGGAACTCGAATCGGATCCGCCGCAAGTCGGCAATACACCCTCCCCTCTGCCCCCCGTCTCCAGTCGGGGACTGCCGACTTCCACCGCCGACCCGGCCGATGTCCAGAAACACGATCCGATCGAGAGGCTGCGTGATGTCCTTCTGAGTGCGAAACGCCCGCCGATGCGGGCAGCGGACGCCGCACTGGACGCCCAGCTTCAGAGGCCGGCGCCTCCGGCGTCGCGCACCCAGATGCAAGTGGAGGCCTGGCTTGCGCAAGCCAAGCAGACGCAGGCGATACCAAAGACGGAGACCAATCATGAGCACGTTGTCGGACCAGAACCTGAAACTTGGACAGGAGCCGGCGACCGTCGGCGAGCGGATCGAGCAGCAGATTGCCGCCCTGACCAAGCATCTGACGACGCCGCCCGGGCCGGAGAGCGCCGCCGACGCGATCCTGCAGCGGCTGGACCAGATCGGCGACGTGCTGATGCTGCTCGCCGCGAGCGTGGAGAGGCAGAACGCCAGCCTGACCGTAATCCTATCGCGTCTTCCGGCACGGGAATGACCGGACCGGCAGCCGTCGCGCCTGCATCCCGGGCGCGACCGCTTCCCGCCCTAGGACCGAAGTTCCAGCCCCCATGGATTTTCAGCCAGTACGTCAAGCACTTGGAGCAGTGGCGTGACCACAACCTGAGGCATGCTTCGGCAGCCGCGGTGATCCAGTCGTTGCCGTTGGTGCGCAAAGCGGTGGAAGATCGGGGGCTCGCCTTGGCGGCCACCGATGGGCCGGAACTGGTGGATGCCTTCGTGGTCGCGATCCTTAACAGGATCGATCCCGATCTGCTCGACGCCCATGGGGCGGTGCTCGCCTTGCACCAGGACTGCCAGATCACGGCGGCGAAAAATCGTCCGTCATCCTCGGACCCGCCAGAGCGGACCCGTTCCCCCAGTCACCCGCGCGGACGCGACCGAGATCGATAGGAGGCGACTGTTGGTCGATCCTGCTGCTGGACGACGATGACAGTCCGTTTCTGGCCATCGATGATTCGTTCCATGAGGACGGCTGACCGTAAGGTGTGGCAACCGATCCACTGGTGTGAACCGACGGCTTGCTGAAACCGGTGAAGCGCCTGCGCGGGATGGTCGCCGCCCTCGGCGGCTGAACCGCCGCACGACCGGCGGGAGCCGGCCCCCACGACCACCCACCCGCGTGTACGCGGGCGGACTGGTGGGAAACAGCGCCAATGTCCATCCGACCTCCTGAACCGGAGATGATGACCACTTCCGAGGAGCGTGGATGGCATCCGGCCGGACCGCGGCCGCCCTATGCGGCGCCGCGGTCCATCCGGACGCCATCCCGTCGATCATACCGGACCATTCCCATGAAATTCATGCAACCGCCCGTAGGACCCGCCGCGGCCCGCATTGCCCGACTGCGTCGGATCGCCGAACGTGCTGAGCGCGACTGCGCCGCGACCGGCCGCCCCGACCTGCTGCTGCGTGCGGCACTCCACCACCATGCGGCCGGCGACGTCGACATCGCGCGGGCACAAGCGGTGGCCCTTATCGACCGCGCCGAGGATGATCCCGATTACGCGCCGCGCTGGCTGGTCCGTCAGGCCCTTGACCTTGTGGCCCAGCTCGACGGTGGGAACGACGATCGGCGCGCGACCGACTGACTGCGGTCACTCCCCGTCGCCCGGTGCTCCCGACGGAGCATTCCGGCGTGAAGCCCGGACGACGGGGTCAGCACACTGAACAATCCGCTTCAAATCGAGGCTCCCATGGATGATCTGATGCCGCGCATATCGTCGCCGGCCACCCTCAGGCTGCCCGCCCCGCAGGACCGCGTGTCCTCATGCTTGGCGGACATCGTGCTGGTCGGCGGTGATCGGCTTGCCCTGCTGGGACTATCATGCCTGCTCGACCAGGCACGCTGCGCTGCCAGCACCAAAACGTGCGACAGCATCGACGCGGCACTGCACGGGTCGAAAGCCGATCTCATCATCATGCACACCAGCACGCTGGCCCCGACCGCTGAGCGGGTGAGGGAACTGCTCCAGCGCCGGCAGGCTGTGGCCCTTCTTGCCGCCGGCGTGCAGAGGTCTGACGGAGTGGCAGCACTCCGGGCGGCCGGAGCCCAAGGCCTGCTCAACGGGACGGAAACGCCGGAGCTGTGCGCCGGTATGATCCGCCTAACCCTTGCCGGCGGCGGATGCTGGCCTGCGGCGCTGCCTCCCGACCTCTGCGCCGACGACCGGCAGCACAGCACACTCGGCGCCTGGGTCCGTCTTACAGCCCGCCAGCGGGAAATCGCCGAAGAACTGGTACGCGGCAGCAGCAACAAGCGGATCGCCCATGCGTTCGGCATCAGTGAAGGGACGGTCAAGATCCATGTTACGGCCATACTTCGGGCGCTGGACGCGAGCAACCGAGCCGCCGTCGTGGCTCGCCTGCTCCTGTCGCGCACCGAAGCACACTGCGCCGGGACGCTGCCGGCGACGGCGGCCAACAGTCCATTGGGATCGGCGGAGCCGATGTCGATCACCCGCCCCGACCGACGCAAAGGTGACGAGAATGCTCAGCGCTGATTGGCAACCCATCGCGACCGCACCCCACGACGGCCAACCGGTCATCGTCTCATGGACCGATGGGAGCGTGTCGGTGGCATGCTGGATGCCCTCTGAAGTTGTCGGGGACGGCCGGAAATCATACAGCGCGCCATGGTGGTGGGAGGTCGGCATTCCAGAAAAGGTGCTGCAGAGGCACGGCTGGAACCGGCGCCGCTATCCGACGCACTGGACGGCGATGCCTCCAACGCCGACCACGGCCGCGCATCAAGCGATGAGGGATGCCGCGGCGATCAGGCAATACCGTGGACACCGCAAAGACGACCCTCCCGATCTGGCCAACACCCAGCAACCCGGTAAAGATGATCCGGCTGGGTGGAGAGATTTCATCGGATCGATCGACGACGACCCAATCAGGGTCGCGCTTCATCTCGCGACATTCACTCCGCCTTTTAAAACCCGGGCCGGCATCGGGGTCTTCGTTGACCGTCATTCCCGGAATTTCACCCTACGGGGCGCACCGTTCGTCCATCCATCCGCAAATGGTGGCATCGACGAACTGATCTACGACGCGCGGGCCTTGCTGTGGGAGGCCATCTGGGCGATCACGGCGCGCGGACAGAACGGCGACCGGGTGTCCCTGGCCGACACCGACCGGCTCCTCAAGGCGGTGGAAACTTGGTGGCCCACCGCGCATCAGCGGATGGCGATCATGTCGGCCCTCGAACGGCGAAGGGTCCAACGGCTCCGCCCCGTTCGGTAATCGGTAAACACCCTATCACCGGAGGGAAGCAGCGTGGCCCTGCTGACCCGGAAGCCCTCTGCACGCAAGCCTGGGCGGGACAGCACCAAACCGTGTGAGCCACTCCGGCCCCACGGCCCCAAATATAGGAGTGCACCTTGAAGAAGCGCCGGACGAAAGCCTCGGAGATCAAGTGGACCGCCTCCTCGGACGGCCAAATCTGTCGATGTGCCCGCTGCGGCATCTGGCATGATCAGGACCCCTCCGGTCCCGATACATGGCTGCTTATCGGGCCGCTTGGCGACGCCGAAACCTTCGCACTGTGCAGCGGCGGCTGCAGAACACTCATGCGACAGCGGCCACAATTTCTCGACCCCGACACCTACTTGCCCCTCCTGCCGTCCCGATGTCCATGCATGGGACGTCGAATCATATCGGGAGGCCACCAGCCCATGACCCGCTGCTACACCGGCCCGGATCGGGATGCGGCCCTCCGCATCGTCCGGGCCGTAGTCCCGCAGGGTTTCGTCGTCGCTATCAGCCCCCATGTCGAAAATGGCTGTTTGTGGGTTCGGATCGATGATGCGCCCTTTCCGTCCATCCTACCGTGGCGGATCATCCGCTTCGGCAAGGTCGTCGTGACCTACAGCACCACCGCTCCCGATCTTCTGACCTACCCGCCCATCGTCGCTGCTGTGTTCCAGGACATCCGTGCGGCACTCGCGGCTGCCGGGTTCGCAGAAGTGGACATCAGCCTGTCGCAGGTGGCCGCAGAGCGGCAAGCCAGGCGGATCCTCGACCTGACCCGCAGCGCTCACGGACGCATGCGACTGGCCGGTCTGCTCGCCGCCGCCGGGCTGGACGACAAGGCCATCGCCTCTCAACTCGACTGGCTCGACCGGACCTCGTAACGGCCGCATCCCTCAGTCGATGCCGACCGCTTCTCCGTCCCGCAAGCGTCGCAATCTATCTGCGGCTCCGCAAAGGCCAGACACAAAACGACTCTCAACTTCTATCCCGCTTCAGCCCTGGAGGTACGCACACATGACCTCGACCAATCTCATGGGTCCGTCGGGCAAGACCGCACCGACCGCCGATCCTCTATCCGCCACCCTCGATGCCTTGGAAGCTCTACTCTTCAACACGACACCCACGCCCCAGCCGATACCGGTCACCGAAGCAAGCGGCCTTGTTCCCATCGTGACCGCCGATCTTATGGTCTGGCAGCATCGGGTCGATGATGAACATATCCTCTGCGCCTTGGGAGCGATCGCCGAGGCTCTCGACAATGCTCACCTCCTCGTCGTCGCCGCCCGGCTGGCAGCTCCGCAGCCGTGGCAGCCGCTGGTGGGCCAATACGACTGTTACACGCAGATGCACCGCCACCTGACCGGCGCCGCGGAGATCCTCGCGTGGGCGATGACCGTGGCCCGCAGCGTCAGCCTGACGATGACGATCGATGTCGAGCGATCGATCCACAGTGACGAAGAAGGCCGAGCCGTCACGATATCGACCGCCACGCTCAGCCTGCGCGAATGAAAAGTGGTGAGCAAACCGATGGATCACCCAACCATGTCATGTACCAATCCCTCGGGTCGCCAGGACATGGCGGTCGGACGCCTCGCCCGCCGATGGCTGCTCGACAACGGCCCGCCGGACGCCGGTGAGAGCGAACAGGAAACCGCCGATCGCTCCGACCGCCTTGCCGATGCGCTGGAGAGCCTGACGAAATCGCCCGCCGTCACCTGGGGCGACGCCGACGCCAAGCTCCTCATCTTGTCCGTCCGGCTGCGTCAGGCAGCCACCACCGCCGATCCCGAGACGCTGGTGCTGGCTCTTCTGGCCGTCAGCATCCAGCACGATCTGGTCCGCCTGCGCGTCTGAGCGGCACAGCTTGGACATGTGGAAACGCCCAAGCGGCCATACACCGCCCGTGTCAAGGTTCTTATTCCGACAAGCCTCTCCTCGGAGGCGAACGCGGACACTATGAGGAGCACGGGCGCGGCACACTGCCCTGCAGCCGGATCGGATTGGTTTCCGATCCGCCACCGCAGGAGCGTTCCATGCCCGTGTCTCTCCGCAAGACCGCCCCACCCGCTCCCGCCTCCGCCGAGACGTCGGAAGTGGACCAGCGCCTTCAGTCCGTCGAAGAGACCTTGCTGGACCTGGTGCGCCTGATAGCCCGAACTGAAGCCCGCCGCTTCCTGCGCTCCTCCCGCGGCATTGCCGACCTCCGGCTGCTGCTGCTGATCGCCCTGATCAGCCTGACCATCATGATCGGCATCATCGCCGCGACACCCTCCTGACCTCCCTCGCCCCTGAAAGGACACGCATTCATGAGACGCAAGCCGAGCTCCAGCCGGACCAACGGCACCATCGGTGACCGGGTGGTGATCTACGCCCGTTACTCCGACCAAAAGCAGGACCCCTCCTCCATCGACGCCCAATTGGCGCTCTGCCGCGACTTCGCTGCCTCCAAGGGATGGGAGGTAGCCGGCGAATTCACCGACGCGATGATCAGCGGGGCCACCAAGGCGCGGGATGGCTATCAGGCCATGCTGCGCGCCGTCGATGCCGGCGGGGCGGATATCGTTTTCGCTGAGGCGCTCGACCGCCTGACCCGCGACCCGGAAGAGAGCCACGCCCTGTTCAAGCGGCTCAAGCACCGGGGCGTCCGTCTCGTCACCCTGGCCGAAGGCGAAGTCAGCAACATCCACGTCGCGGTCAGCGGCATCTCCAACGCCCTCTACCTCGAGGCGGTCGCCTTCAAGACGCGGCGCTCGATCATCGACAAGGTCCGCAAGGGCGAGATCATCACCGGCCTCGCCTACGGTTACCGGGTGGTCAAGATTCATGCCGAAGACGGCACACTGGTCGACCGGCACTGGGAGATCGTCGAGGAACAGGCGGCGGTGGTCCGCGAGATATTCACCGCTTTCGCCGGCGGGCACAGCCCCAAACAGATTGCCCGCGACCTCAACACCCGCAGTGTTCCTGGCCCCCGGGGCGGCATCTGGCGCGACACCACGATCCGCGGCCATTATGAGCGGGCAAGCGGCATCCTGCGCAACGCGCTCTACGCCGGCGTGCTGGTGTTCAACCGCCAGAGCTTCAGCCGCAACCCGGCCGACGATGCCAAGCGCGTTGCCAACCTCAACGACGAGTCCGATTGGGTGCGGGTGCCCTGGCCGGACTTGGCCATCCTCCCGCAGGCTCTGTGGGACCGGGTCCAGCAGCGGCTGCAGGACATCCGGAACGGCGCAGCATCCAGCGCCATTCGCGACGTGCGTCCGTGGGAGCACCGCCGCCAGCATCTACTCACCGGCCTCGCGGTCTGCGCCGGCTGCGGCACGTCGCTCAGCAACGCCGGCCGTGATTATCTCGCCTGCACCACCGCCAAGCTCTCGCCCACCTCCTGCGCCAATCAGGGCAGCGTCCGACGGAGTGTGTTGGAGGAGGTGGTCCTAGACACCCTGCGCGACCGGCTGATGCAGGACGACATGGTGGCGGCCTTCATCGCCGCCTTCCGCGAGGCGGTTCGGACGGATGGGCAGGAACAGACCGCTGAACAGCGGCGGATGGAAGCCGAGTTGAGGAAGGTGCGCCAGGACCTCGATGGGCTAGATGCCACCGCGCGGCAGGGCCGGCTGACCGATCGCCTGCACCGGTTGATGGTGGAGTTAGAGGCGAAGGCCGAATCGCTGGAAGCGGCGCTGGCCTCCCCTCCCCCACCGCCTGTCGATCTGCCCAACGATCTGGATGCCCTCTACCGGGAGCGGATCGGCGATCTAGCGGCGACGCTGGAGGACCCGGACCATCGGATCGATGCACGCGACCGGCTGCGCCCGCTGATCGAGCGGGTGGCGGTGCGCTTCGGCACTGCCGGGACCCGCGGCGTTGAGATCGAGTTGGAGGGCGACCTGGTTGCGCTGCTCAGTCTTGGGCTGGGCGCAAACGCACCAAAGGCCGGCGCTACGGGAGCGGCCGGCCTTCGGGAACAGGTGCGTTCGGTAATGGTGGTTGCGGGGGCAGGATTTGAACCTGCGGCCTTCAGGTTATGAGCCTGACGAGC
>CBFGPE010000106.1:0-26596 GCA_965650625.1 uncultured Azospirillum sp.
TGTCGAAGGTCACCTCGATCTGCGGCACGCCGCGCGGGGCCGGCGGGATGCCGACCAGATCGAACTGGCCCAGCATCTTGTTGTCGGCCGCCATCTCGCGCTCGCCCTGGAAGACGCGGATGGTGACGGCGTTCTGGTTGTCCTCGGCGGTCGAGAAGGTCTGGCTCTTCTTCGTCGGCACCGTGGTGTTGCGGTCGATCAGACGGGTGAAGACGCCGCCCAGAGTCTCGATGCCCAGCGACAGCGGGGTGACGTCGAGCAGCAGGACGTCCTTGACCTCGCCCTTCAGCACGCCGCCCTGGATGGCGGCGCCGATGGCGACCACCTCGTCCGGGTTGACGCCGCGGTGCGGCTCACGGCCGAAGAACTGCTTCACCGCGTCGATGACCTTGGGCATGCGGGTCATACCGCCGACCAGGATCACCTCGTCGATCTCGCTGGCCTTCAGGCCGGCGTCCTTCAGGGCCGCCTTGCAGGGCTCGATCGTGCGCTGCACCAGATCGTCCACCAGGGCTTCCAGCTTGGCGCGGGTCAGCTTGATGTTCAGGTGCTTCGGACCGGTCTGGTCGGCGGTGATGAAGGGCAGGTTGACTTCGGTCTGCGTGGTGGACGACAGCTCGATCTTCGCCTTCTCCGCAGCTTCCTTCAGGCGCTGCAGCGCGAGCTTGTCCTTGCGCAGGTCGATGCCCTGCTCCTTGTTGAACTCGTCGGCCAGATACTCGATGACCCGGCTGTCGAAGTCCTCGCCGCCCAGGAAGGTGTCTCCGTTGGTCGACTTCACCTCGAACACGCCGTCGCCGATCTCCAGCACGGAGATGTCGAAGGTGCCGCCGCCCAGGTCATAGACCGCGACGGTGCCGGTGCCCTTCTTCTCCATGCCGTAGGCGAGCGCAGCGGCCGTCGGCTCGTTGATGATGCGCAGCACGTCCAGGCCGGCGATCTTGCCGGCGTCCTTGGTGGCCTGGCGCTGGCTGTCGTTGAAGTAGGCCGGGACGGTGATGACCGCCTGCGTGACCTTCTCGCCCAGATAGTTCTCGGCGGTTTCCTTCATCTTGGTGAGGATGAAGGCGCTGATCTGGCTGGGGCTGTACTTCTTGCCGTGCGCCTCGACCCAGGCGTCGCCGTTGTCGCCGGAGATGATGCGGTAGGGAACCAGGCCCTGGTCCTTCTTCGTCAGCGGATCGTCGAAACGGCGGCCGATCAGACGCTTGATGGCGAAGAGGGTGTTTTCCGGATTGGTGACCGCCTGGCGCTTGGCGGGCTGGCCGATCAGCCGCTCGCCGCCCTGGCTGAAGGCGACCATGGACGGCGTGGTCCGCGCGCCCTCGGCGTTCTCGATCACCTTGGCGCTGCCGCCTTCCATCACGGCGACGCACGAGTTCGTGGTGCCGAGGTCGATACCAATCACTTTGCTCATGTTCAGCCTCTTTCGTTCGGCAGATGCGTGGCGGCCCGTCTGGTCCGGCACCGCCGCGATCCCCATAGGGTCGGTGAAACGTCGGTGGAGCGCTTGGGGGTCTGGTCCGCGGAAGAGTGATGCTTGAGAGCAACGCCCCCGGGTCCGGCCCGTGCTGGCGGAGATATAGGCGGAGCCGTTTCGGGCTGCAACAGGGTGGCGCGCCTTTCGGCCCGCAAAAGCGGCGAAAAAACGTTGCCGCGACATCCTCCGCCACGCCGCCGCCGTTCCGCTGCTCTTCGCAATAGAATACCGACGTATTCAAGCAAGCGAAGGCGAGTATCCCGATATTCACCCTCTCTGATTCAAATCGTCACAGATGTTACAAGTGATTAATGCTTCGGTCCTGAACCAGTCAATGAAGTTAACCTTTCATTAACAAGCAATGGCGTGCTGTCCCTCTTCGAATCAATTCGCAGTTGCTGTGATTATTCATGTTTTGGAGAATCTAATAGTGAAAACCCAAAAGGAATATGCTATCTCCTTTGTGTCATAGGGGACGACCGCAAGGGATTGGGCCATCGGCGCGTCTGTCGCCGCCGCCGGAGCATGCGGTTCCATGCAAAGCTGGTCATACAGGTGTGAAAGGGAAGCGCGATGATGGACGAACGACGCGATGTGGCCCTGGCCATCAAGTCCTGCCTGGACAGCCTGATGAGCGACGCGACGCGTTGCGACCTCGATGACCTGGCGCGCTTCATCAGCCTCGCCGCGCTCGCCGCGGAAGAGGCGGCCGTCGCCCACGACCCCCAGGCCGTCCGCCTGAAGGCGCTGATGGCGACCGGGGCCGGCCACTGCTGACCGGCAACCCTGGCCTTCCCAGAAGTGCGGGGGCGGAAGCCCTTCTGCTTTACAGTATCTCAGCGTTGCGGATGGCGTCGTCGATCCGGCCCAGCATTTCGGCGCAGGACTCGTCGCCATCCATCAGGTCGGGAAGCGCGAAGCTGAACATTGCCACCGCGGCCACACTCCCCGCCGCATCCGGGCGTTCCGCGCCGACCAGCCACAGGTAATGGGTCTCGGCACGGCCTTCCTCTTCCGTCCGCATCATCGCCTGGGCGATCACGGCGCCGTCGGCGCGGCTTTCCACCGTCCGGTCGCCCGCCCGCTGGTCTTGCGGCCGGACAAAGCGCAGCGCCATCTCTTGCAGGGTGGCTGCCGTTCCGCCGGACTCCGGTCGCGGCACCACCCGGTCGGTCACCAGCCGCAGCACGCCGGCGGCCGGCGGCGGCGGCCGGAAGGTGCCCACCGGCTGCCCTTCATGCTCTTCCACATCGACCGCCCAGCCGGCCGGCAGCCGGAACCGCACCGTATCGGACCAGCCGATATCGGAGCCCTCCCCCTGCCCGCTCGCTGAATATGTCTCGTCGGCCATCGCCCGCTCCCAAAAATCGCCGCTCTGAAAAATCGGGCGCGCCTCGTATCGGCACGCCGGGACCGGCACCTTAGGCGGCGCCCGTCTTCCCGCCAATGCCCGATCGAACCGGTCGGGATTGCCGCCGCGACCTCTGGTTCCCGGATTTACTCGGGGATCAGGAACTGCACGCCCAACCAGCGCCACCGGCCGTCGGCGGCCGGCAGGGTGCAGTTGACGCGGGCGCGGCCCGGCGGGAAGGGATCCTTGATGCGGACCTCCACCCGATCCTCGGCGATGCGCTCCAGCGCGGTGCGGCCCTGGCCGGTGGCGAAGCAGGCCAGCTTGGAGCTGTCACCCACCCCGTCGGCGATGGTGAAGCCCAGCGGCGGCGGATTGACGGTGACCAGCGGGTCGTCGGGCGTCAGGTCCGACACCGGCAGCGGCAGCGCGTTGGCCGCCAGTTCGAAGCGGTCGGCGCTGCCATAGGTCTCGTTCATGACGAAGCGCGGCAGGCTCCAGGGATCGGCCTGCGGGTGCAGGACCCCCGACTGCTGGCCGAAGGCGGCGGTGAAGCCCTGGTCGACCACCAGCTGCCGCACGGCCAGCGAATATTCCCCCTGCGGATAGGCGAAGACCGCCGGGCGCCGTCCCAGTTCTGTCTGGAAGCGGTCGGACATCCGGCGCAGGTCGGCCGCCACCTGATCCGGGCTGCGCGCCAGCATCGACTGGGTCGAGGTGCCGAGCGCCCCGATGGTGACGCCGGCCGCCGCCAGCTGGCGAATTTCGCCCCAGCTCATGTGGGTGGGCGACCCGCGGTCCACGGCGTCGGTGGCGACGAACAGGGTGAAGGGCAGGTCCGCCGCCTTCAGCCGCGGCCAGGCCTCGGTGAAGGCGGAGCGGCTGGCCTCGTCGATGGTGATCGCCACCGTGCGGTCGGGCAGCGGCTTGCCGTTGCGCAGGGCGTCCAGAATCTTCGGCAGCGGCAGGACGTGGTAATCGCCGTCGGTCAGTTCGTCGAGATGGGCTTCGAACTGGTCGATGCGGATGCTGATCGAGGGGTTCTGGTCCTCGCCGAAGCGGTCATAGGCGAAGACCACCGCACTGGCGCCCAGTGGAGAGGCGGATTCGGCGGCAGCGGGCCGGGACACCGGCACGAACGCGGTCCAGACGGACAGCGCGGCGGTGGCGAGTACCCTGACGGCACGACGGAACGGCATGGCGCCCTGCGGAAAAGGCTGATCGGGGCGACCTTCGCCCAGACGCAAATGATGTGCCACAGTCCCCGCCATGCGAACAAGCTCCGTCCGTCGCTTTTCCACGGACGGCAGTGATGCGGTGCGCGCGTGCAACAATGGAAGACCTCCGCCCCGGCACAAGCCCTGCTAGAGGGACCGACCTTATCCTCGCACCGGCCTTCCCTACATCAGCCGGCCGCCGGCCGCCGCATCGGTCAGCAGCGGGTAGCGCTCGGCATTCGGGAGCTGATAGTGCCACCATTCCGACGGGTAATGCTCCCACCCGGCGCCGATCATCACGCCGAGCAGCAGGGCGCGGTTGCGCTGCTGTTCGGCGGTCAGGTCGCTGCGGCCATGGTGCGACCGCTCGGTCATCGCATCGAAGCCGGTGCCCATGTCCAGGGCCGAGCCGGCGCCATCCACCAGCGTCAGGTCGACCGCCACGCCGCGGGTGTGGTTGGAGCCCAGCCGCGGGTCGGCGATGTAGACGGGGTCGGGAAAGGCGTGCCAGAGCCTCCATTGCGCCTCCGCCGGGCGGAAGGCATCGTAAATCCGCAGGCGGCAGCCGATGCCGCGGGCCAGCCGGATGGCATCGCCGAGCCGGCGGGCCGCGTCGGGATGCAGCAGGCACACCGGCGAGCGGTAGATCGGCACGCCTGACAGGTTGTCGGCGGTGGCGTAGAGAAGCTCCAGGTCGATGTCGAAGGCCGGGGGCGCGATCTCGGTCAGCATGGAATGGAAAACCGTGGGCGTATGAGGAAAACGATCGTCCTCTAGCATGGCCGCGGCGCCATCTGCCATGGTCACGGGTCTGCCATGCCCGAGGCGGTTTTTCCCGATGGAACGGCTCCGGTATGGCAATCCAGGGAAGGCGTGCCTGCGTATTACACATCGGTCGTCGGCGCGACGCGGCGGCCAGGAAGGCGAAGCGATGAAGGTTCTGGGTCTGGATACCGCCACATCCGGCTGTTCGGCGGCAGTGTGGGAGGGAGTGTGGGAGGGAACGGCCGGTCAGGCCGGCGGCACGCGCGTGACCGTACGGCACAGCCCGCCGATGTCCCGCGGTCAGGCTGAAGTGCTGGTGCCGCTGGCGCAGGAGGTGATGGCCGAGGCCGGCGTCGGCTTCGCCGACCTCGACCGCATCGCCGTTACCGTCGGGCCGGGCGCCTTCACCGGACTGCGCATCGCGCTGGCCGCCGCGCGCGGCATAGCCGTCGCCCAGGATCTGCCGGTGGTCGGGATCACCAGCTTCGACGCCATCGCCCATGGCGTGCCGGCGGCCGAACGCGCCGGCCGTTCTCTGCTGGTCGCCGTCGACAGCCGGCGTGCCGAGCCCTTCCTGCAGCTGTACGACGCGGCGCTGACCCCTGTCGGCGAGCCGGCGATGCCCGATCCGGCGGCGATCGCCGGCTGGCTCGACGCGCTGTGCCCGTCCGGTCCGCTGCTGCTGGCGGGCGACGCGGCGGCGGCGGTGCTCCCGCTGCTGGGCGGCCGGGCCGACGTCGTTCCTGCGTCCGGCGACGGGTTACCGGACGCCGCCGTGGTCGCGGCGCTGGGGGCGGCCCGTCCCACCGGCCTGCCGGCCGAGCCCTTCTATCTCCGCCCGCCCGACGTCACCCTGCCGAAGTCCGCGGCCCCCAGACCCGCCTCCAAGCCCGCCCCCAAGCCGGAACCGGGAGCGGCGGCATGACCGCGCCCTCCGTCCGCCTCCACCCCGCCGGCCCGCTGGAGGCCGGGGTGGTCGCGGCCCTGCAGCAGGCCTGCTTCCCCGACGATCCGTGGGACGAGGCGTCGGTCGCCACCCTGACCACGCCGCCGGCCGGCTTCGCCGTCATCGCGCTCGACGCGCAGGACCAGCCGGTCGGCTTCGTCATGGCCCGCGTGGCGGTGGAGGATGCCGAGATCCTGGCGATCGGCGTGCTGCCCCAGGCGCGCCGTGGCGGCATTGGCCGCCTGCTGGTCGAGGCTGCCGTCACCGGATCGCAGAACCTGGGTGCGACTGCGCTGTTTCTTGAAGTCGCCGAGGATAATCCGGCAGCATCGAGTCTATACAAGGCCAGCGGCTTTTTTTCCGTCGGGCGCCGCCCCGGATACTACAAGCGTATCGATGGCCGGGTCGCGGCGCTTGTCCTGCGCCGCAATCTGGATGGGGCATAGGGGTTAATTTTTCCGCACGACCAGGCGGTGGACTCCGTCAGGATCATCCAATCGTTCGGGGTGGACAGACAGAATGCTGTGCCCCAACTCGATCAAGGATCGTGGAACGTTTTCCAAGGGTTCGCCTGCATTCAGCCGGACTTCGAGTGTCTGCCCCGCGTCCATCCGCTCTACCATCAACTTGGTCTTGACGAAGGTTAACGGACAAACCTGCGAGGTGATGTCGAGAAACAAGTCTGCGGAGATTTTTTCGGTCACCGATTCCTCTTTGTTCCAAAGGATGGATATTGCACGATGCAGAAAACCTCTTTATATGGTGAGGTACGAATGCCGCGGAGCAAGCTTACATGAGCAACGGGTCCCCTTCCAACGCGCTGTTGTCTCTGACCACGGAGATCGTGGCGGCGCATGTCTCCAACAATACAGTCTCGCTGACCGATCTTCCGACTCTGATCGAACAGGTCTACAAGTCGCTGGCCAACGTCGGCACCGAACCGGTGGTGGCGGAGGAGCGGCCGCAGCCCGCCGTGCCGATCAAGAAGTCGGTGACGCCGGACTACATTGTCTGCCTGGAAGACGGCAAGAAGCTGAAGATGCTGAAGCGCCATCTCAAGACGGCGTACAATATGACTCCAGAAGAATACCGGGACCGCTGGGGCCTGCCGACCGACTACCCGATGGTCGCGCCGAACTATGCCCGTCAGCGCAGCTCGCTGGCCAAGCAGATCGGTCTCGGCACCCGCGCCCGCCGCGGCGCCTGAGGGCTGGGGCTTCCGCAGGGCGGACCGGCGTCATGACGGCGGCGCCGCCCGTGCCTGGCCTCTCTCCCTGCCCTCTCCCGTTTCTTCTTTCCGTATTGGCTGCCGGGACACACGGGAGTCCCAAAGGGATTGCATCCCCGAAGCGGATGGTCCCCCTGGGTCGCAGCAGGTTTCGGCTGACGGCACGCGACGATGTCGGTTGACCGGCAACCGGCGGATCGTGTTATGCCTTGTGGTGCGTGCGACGCTGTCCGTCCCGACCCTGGCCGCCGTGGCCTGGCGGCGGCAAGCCGGCGCGGCGCATAGTCCCGAACCATCGCAGCGGACCGTCGACATGGCTGATGCAAGCTTGGACCAGCCGGGCATGACCCGGACTAGCCCGGAGCGGCGCGAGGCGTCCGCACCAGATGCCCCGGATGCCGGTGGTGAAAAGCTGACGGACGGCATTCGTCTGGGCACACTGGAGGTGCGGCTGGCGCGCTCGGCGGAAGAGATCGATTGGGCGCAGGCGCTGCGCTATCGTGTCTTCTATGAAGAGATGGCGGCGGTTCCCTCTCCGGCGATGCAGGTCCGGGCCCGTGATTTCGACGATTACGACGATGTGGCCGACCATCTGCTGGTCATCGACCATGCCCGGGGCAACGGTCCCGACATGGTGGTCGGAACCTACCGGCTGATCCGCCGTCCTGCCGCCGAGAAGGTCGGCCGTTTCTATTCCAGCGACGAATACGACATCAGCCGCCTCGCCAGCTATCCCGGCGAGGTGCTGGAGCTTGGGCGGTCCTGCGTCGATGCCGGCTATCGGTCGCGCGGCAGCATGCAGCTGCTGTGGCAGGGCATTGCCGCCTATGTGTTCCAACACGACATCGCCCTGATGTTCGGCTGCGCCAGCCTGCCCGGCACCGATCCGGATGCGATGGCGGAGCCGCTGTCTTATCTCTACCACCATCATCTGGCCCCGGCGGAACTGCGGGCGACGGCCCTGCCGGAACGCTTCGTGTCGCTGGACCGCATGCCCAAGGACCAGATCGATCCGCGGCGGGCGCTGAACATCCTGCCGCCGCTGATCAAGGGCTATCTGCGGCTGGGCGGCTTCATCGGCGACGGTGCCGTGATCGACCACCAGTTCAACACCACCGATGTCTGCATCGTGGTGAAGAGCGACCTGATCACCGACAAGTACGCCAAGCATTACGAACGTCGCAGCCGCGACAGCCAAGCCGGCTGAGGCGATCATGACCCGCACCGCGCGCGCCCTGGGGTCATCCGGCCGCGGCGCCCTGCGCCTGGCGCTGTACCTGCTGTGGACGCTTCTGCTGATTCCGCTGCAGGCCCTGGCGGTGGCGCGCGGCTGGCGGTTGTGCCGCACCTTGCCGGCCTTCTATCACCGGGTCTGCACCCGGCTGATGGGGCTGGACGTGGTGGTGCGCGGCCAGCGTGTCGCCGACGGGCCGGTGCTGTTCGTGTCCAACCACTCCTCCTATCTGGACATCACGGTGCTGGGCTCGCAAATCCCCGGCTCCTTCGTCGCCAAGTCGGAGGTCGGGAGCTGGCCCTTCTTCGGTTTGCTGGCCCGGCTGCAGCGCACGGTGTTCGTCGAACGCAAGGCGCGCACCACGGTCGACAAGCAGCGTGACGACATCGGCAGCCGTCTCGATGCCGGCGACAGCCTGATCCTGTTCCCGGAGGGCACCTCCAGCGACGGCAACCGCACGCTGCCCTTCAAGACCGCCCTGTTCGCCGTTGCCGCCCGCCGCATCGACGGCCGTCCGCTGACCGTCCAGCCGGTCAGCATCGCCGCCACCCGTCTGGACGGCATCCCGATGGGCTTCGCCTTCCGTCCCTTCTATGCCTGGTACGGCGACATGGATCTGGCGCCGCACCTGTGGCAGGCCTTCCGCCTGGGCGGGATGACGGTGGAGGTGGAGTTCCACCCGCCGGTGACCATCGATGGATTCAGCAGCCGCAAGGCCCTGGCCGAGCATTGCCAGCGCGTGATCGCCGACGGCGTCGCCCGCGCCATCTCCGGCCGCCCCGACGGGCCGTCCCCGGCGAAGCACGCCGCCGTCCCGGCCGCTGCCGATGCCGCCGCCAGTGTTGCCCCGCCCGCGCCGCCGGTCGCCGATCCCGCTCCCGGGAGTGCTTGATTCCGCTCTTGTATCCGCCGCGGCAGTCGCCTATAAACAGCGGGCGCGCGGGTGTAGCTCAATGGTAGAGCAGAAGCTTCCCAAGCTTACGACGAGGGTTCGATTCCCTTCACCCGCTCCAACTGCCTGGCCTTTTTCGTGACAATATAAGGCACTCCCTCTGTCACCGAGGGTGTCCCACGACTACGATCTAGGAACGCGGATCGTATCGGTACTGCGTCCGCATCCGCCGCAAGGGCGTTTCGGAAACCAAGACGTTCAAATCCCGCCGCGAGATCCTGGACGAGGACAACGCTGAGGACGGCCAGATCGGGCCCGAAGCGGCGTTCAGCGCGCAGACCTGCGTTGCCCGGCTGAACCTGATCTCCCCCCTCTACGGCCAATGGCCGCTCATCCATCAGGTCCCTATCGAGAACCCGGTGGTCCGGGGCGTCCGCCCGACCCTCGACAACGGCCGAAACCGCCGGTTGGACCCCGAACCCGACCAAGACGGCAAGACCGAGGAATACCGGCTTCGCGAGATTTGCGACAAGTCCAAATCGAGGCCACCACCAGATGCACCGCCTCGCCGTGGCGAGAGGGGAGTTCAGTCACTGACGGCGGAACCGTCGTCAACCCGGACCGGCGTCATCCCCGGCCAAGGGGAAAGCCTCCTCAGATCATCACGCCGTGATCCTTGGCGAAGGTCTTCAGCTTGTCGCGCAGGCTGTGGTCGGCGCCGGTGTAGAGGCCGCTCATGTAATCGCGCAGCGCCGCGACGTCGAGCGAGCGCAGCATGGTCTTCACCGGGCCGACAGACGGCGGCGACATCGACAAGGTGCGGAAGCCGACGCCGATCAGCGCCATGGCGTCGAGCGGCCGGCCGGCCATCTCGCCGCAGATGCTGAGCGACACCTTGTGCCGGGTGCATTCGTCGACCAGCCGGCGCAGCACGCACAGCATCGACGGCGACAGCGGATCGTAGCGGGTCGAGGTGCGCGGGTTGCCGCGGTCGGCGGCGAACAGATACTGGGTCAGGTCGTTGGAGCCGACCGACAGGAAATCCAGCTTGGGCAGCAGTGCCGGAAGTTGCCACAACAGCGACGGCACCTCCAGCATCGTGCCGACGCGCAGGCTGCTGGGCGGCTCGATGCCCTGGGCGGCCAGCCGCTTCAGCTCAAGCGCCAGCAGCCGGCGGGCGCCGTCGAACTCCGCCACCTCGGCGATCATCGGGAACATCACCGACAGCGGCCGGCCGGCGGCGGCCTGCAGCAGAGCGCGCAGCTGTTGGCGCAGCAGCGACGGGTGGTCGAGCCCGATGCGCACGGCGCGCCAGCCCAGCGCCGGGTTCTCCTCTTCGCCGCCGGTCATGTAGGGCAGCATCTTGTCGCCGCCGACATCCAGCGTGCGGAAGACGATCGGCTTCTCGCCGACCTCGTCCATGATGCGGGAATAGAGGTCGGTCTGCGCCTTCACGTCGGGGTAGGAGGCGCGGACCATGAAGGGGATTTCGGTGCGGTAGAGCCCGACGCCCTCCGCCCCGCTGGCGGTCAGGTGCGGCAGGTCGATCAGCAGGCCGCAGTTCAGATGCAGGGAGATCGGCACCCCGTCGCGCGTCACCGACGGGAACTTGCGGATCTCCGCATACATCTGTTCCTTGCGGTGCTGCAACGCCACCGCTTCGCCGAAGGCCATCTGGATGTCTTCGGCCGGGCGGATGAAGACCTGCCCATGGTCGCCGTCGACGATCAGCTGGTCCAGCGGCTCGATCCGGTTCAGCGCGTCGGCCGCCTGCACCACCGGGATGTTCAGCGCGCGGGCGACGATGCAGACATGGCTGGCCGGCGAGCCTTCCTCCAGCAGCAGGCCGCGCAGGCGGGAACGGTCGTAATCCAGCAGCTCCGCCGGCCCCATCGAGCGGGCGACCAGGATCATGTCGTCCGGCAAGGTGGCGCCGTCGGTGCCGCTGGTCTTGCCGGCCAGATGTTGCAGCAACCTGTTGGTCAGGTCCTCCAGATCCATCAACCGTTCCCGGATGTAGGGATCGGTCAGATGGCTCATGCGGGCGCGGGTGTCGTTCTGCACCTGCTGCACCGCCGCCTCCGCCGTCAGGCCGACGCGGATCGCCTCGCGGATGCGCGACAGCCAGCCGCGGTCCTCGGCGAACATCCGGTAGGTCTCCAGGATGTCGCGCGGTTCGCTGAGCCCCGCCAGCGACGCCGCTTCCAGCAGATCGTCGATGGCGCTGTGCATGGTCTGCAGCGCGGTGTTGAAGCGTTCCAGCTCGGCGTCGGCATCCTCCGCCACCATCTGGCGGACGGTCAACTGCGGCCGGTGGATGACGGCGAGGCCGATGGCCAGCCCGGCGCTCATCGCCGTGCCCGACAGGCGGGCCGGCAGCAGCACGGGGTCGCCGGTGGTGGTGACCTCCACCGGGTTGACCAGCTCGCTCTGCGCCACCAGCTCGGCGACGACCATGGCGATGGTCTGGAGGGTTTCCACCTCCTCCTCGACATAGCGGCGACGGTCCTTGTGCTGGATCACCAGCACGCCGCGCACCTTGCTGCCGCGCAGGATCGGCACGCCGGCCAGCGACTGGAACGGATCCTCACCCGTCTCCGGGCGGTAGGCGAAACTGGGGTGGGAG
Organism: uncultured Azospirillum sp.; assembly: GCA_965650625.1. Classification (GTDB taxonomy): domain Bacteria; phylum Pseudomonadota; class Alphaproteobacteria; order Azospirillales; family Azospirillaceae; genus Azospirillum. The sequence goes on from CBFGPE010000106.1 coordinate 11,740, forward strand.
GGCGCGTTGTCCAGCGCCACCGGGCGGGCGTGGCCGGCGATGTAGCCGACGATGCCCTCGCCCACGCGCAGGCGGGTGTTGTGGACGGCGGTCTTGTTCAGGCCCTCGGTGGAGAACAGCTCCAGCACCTCGCCGGCGCGCATGACGTAGCAGGAGCAGACGTCCGCCTTCATCTCCGCCGCGATCAGCGTGACGATCTTGTCCAGCCGGTCCTGACCCGACCCCGACCCCGCCATGATGTCGCGCAGCCGGGCGAGCAGCCGGCGCGACGAGGTGCCGTCGAAACGGACGTCCATTCCCCCCTCCATACCGCCGCCACCGGTTGCCGTGTCGAGGGTGTCGGTCATCGCTACAGCGCTCCCACCGTCGGCTCCGCCATCAGGCTTAACGATGCCTCATCCATCGCCCGCCGGGCCAGAGCCGATTCAGCCTGTGCGATCAATTCGGCCAGGATGTCGGCCACCGGCTGTTCGCGGGTGACCAGCCCGACGCTCTGCCCGGCCATCAGGGAACCGGTCTCCACGTCGCCCTCGATCACCGCGCGGCGCAGAGCCCCGGCCCAGAAATGCTCGATCTCCAGCATGCCCTCGTCGCGGCTCATGACGCCGGAATCGACCCTGGCGATGACGTCGCGCTGGAATTCCATGAAGCGCTTGGACGCCTCGTTCGCCAGCGCGCGCACCGGGATGACGGGGAAGCGCGGGTCGATCTGCACCGACGGCTGGGCGTCGCGGGCGGACGCCCGGATGAAGGCCTGCTTGAAATTGGGATGGGCCACGCATTCGGTGGCGCAGACGAAGCGGGTGCCGACCTGCACGCCGGCCGCCCCCAGCTCCAGATAGGAGAGGATCGTCTCGCCCCGGCCGATGCCGCCGGCGACGAACACCGGCACCTCGCGCAGCTCGGGCAGGATTTCCTGGGCCAACACGGTGGTGGAGACCGGGCCGATATGGCCGCCGGCCTCGGTTCCCTCGATCACCAGCGCATCGGCGCCGTGCTTCGCCAGCCGCCGGCCGGCGGTCAGCGTCGGCGCGAAGGCCATCGCCTTGGCTCCGCCATCCTTGATGCGGCGCAGGGTGGCGCCGGACGGCAGGCCGCCGGCGACGACCACATGGCCGACGCGCTGCTCGCGGCAGACGTCGATCAGCTGGTCCAGCGCCGGGTGCATGTTGATGAGGTTGACGCCGAACGGCTTGTCGGTCAGCGCCCGGGTGCCGGCGATCTCCACCGCCAGCTGGTCCGGGGCCATGGAGCCGCAGGCCAGCACGCCGAAGCCGCCGGCGTTGGAAATGGCGGAGACCAGATGCCGTTCGGACACCCAGCTCATGGCTCCGCCCATGACGGCGGTTCGGGTGCCGAGGAACTCCCGGCCCCGTTTCCAGAGCCGGTCGAGCCGGGCCGATGCTGCCGCCGCGTGCGATGTGGCGTCGGTCATGGCCGGCCCTCCCCTGCTGTTGCGATCCCCGGCACCCGGGTCGCCACCTGCGCTCAGGCGGCGTCCAGGCCGTAGGCGGTGTGCAGGGCGCGCAGCGCCAGCTCCGCATACTCCTCGGCGATCAGGACCGAGATCTTGATCTCCGAAGTCGAGATGACCTGGATGTTGATGCCCTTGTCGGCCAGCGCCTTGAACATGCGCTGGGCGACGCCGGCATGGCTGCGCATGCCGACGCCGATGACCGACACCTTGACCACGTTGGCATCGGAAATGATGCGCTTGTAGTTCAGGGTGGACTGCGCGTCCTCCAGCACCTTCACGGCGCGGGCGATGTCCGCCTTGCCGACGGTGAAGGTCATGTCGGTGGACTTGCCGTCTTCCGACACGTTCTGGACGATCATGTCGACGTTGACGGCGTTGTCGGTCAGCGGACCGAAGATGGCGGCGGCGACGCCCGGCTGGTCGGCGACGCCCACCAGGGTGATCTTCGCCTCGTCGCGGCTGTAGGCGATGCCGCTAACAACTTCCTTTTCCACGATCTCGTCCTCGTCAACAACCAGGGTTCCGGGAAGCGAACTGCCCGCAGCGGCTTCGAAGCTCGACAGCACCTGCACGCGCACGCGGTGGTTCATCGCCATCTCGACCGAGCGGGTCTGAAGCACCTTGGCCCCCTGCGAGGCCATCTCCAGCATTTCCTCGTAGGTGATCTTGTCGAGCTTGCGCGCCTTGGCGACGATGCGCGGGTCGGTGGTGTAGACGCCGTCGACGTCGGTGTAGATGTCGCAACGGTCGGCCTTCACCGCCGCCGCCAGCGCCACCGCCGAGGTGTCCGAACCGCCGCGGCCCAGCGTGGCGATGCGGCCCTGTTCCGACACGCCCTGGAAGCCCGCGACCACGGCGACTTCGCCGGTCTGCAGGGACTTTTCCATCTCGGTGGTGTCGATGGAGACGATGCGCGCCTTGCCGTGCGTGTCGTCGGTGCGGATCGGCACCTGCCAGCCGGCCCAGGAGCGGGCGGGAATGCCGAGCGACTGCAGGGCGATGGCCAGGAGACCGGAGGTCACCTGCTCGCCCGATGCGACGACCGCGTCATATTCGCGCGCGTCGTGCAGCTTGTCGATGTCGTTGCAGTATTTGACGAGCTGGTTGGTCACGCCGGACATCGCCGACACGACGACGGCGACCTGATGCCCCGCCTTCACCTCTTGCTCGACCTTCCGGGCCACGTTCTTGATGCGGTCGATGTCGCCGACCGACGTGCCTCCGAACTTCAGGACGATCCGCGCCATACCTCACACCATGTCTGGCCGCCCGGTCATGCCATCTGGATCATGTCCTCTGGATCATGCGGGTCGGCTGAGCGCACCCCCGCTCCACCGTTGCCGGCGCGGGGCGGCGTATCCATACTCCGTCGGTGGAAGCGAGGCAAGTTGCCCGCACCCGTCCCGCCTCACAGTTTACGGATTTTCACCATGACCGCCTCATCCTCCGCCTTCCCGCACGCGTCCGCAACCGCCCCGGCTGGCGGGACAGTGGATCCGGAGGATGTCGCCCGCTTCTCCGCCATCGCCGCCGAATGGTGGGATCCGACCGGAAAGTTCAAGCCGCTGCACCGGCTGAACCCGCTGCGCCTGACCTACATCCGCGATGAGGTGTGCAAGCGGCTGGGCCGCGACCCGCTGGCGCCCAACGCGCTGTCGGGTCTGCGCGTGGTCGACATCGGCTGCGGCGGCGGCCTGCTGGCGGAGCCTATCGCGCGGATGGGCGCCGAGGTGGTCGGCGTCGATGCGTCGGAGAAGAACATCAAGACCGCCGCCACCCACGCCGCCGAGACCGGCACGCCCGTCGACTATCGCGCCACCACCGCCGAGGCGCTGGCGGCCAGCGGCGAAAAGTTCGACGTGGTGCTGGCGATGGAGGTGATCGAGCATGTCGCCGACGTGAACCTGTTCGTGAAGTCGCTGTCGGACCTGTTGGCCCCCGGCGGCGTCCTGTTCCTGGCGACGCTGAACCGGACGCCGAAGTCCTTCGCGTTGGCCATCGTCGGGGCGGAGTACATCCTGCGCTGGCTGCCGCGCGGCACCCACAACTGGCGCCAGTTCCTGCGCCCGTCCGAACTGAACGCCGCCGTACGCACGTACGGGCTGAGCGTACGCGACCTGACCGGCATCACGTACAACCCGCTGAGCGACGAGTTCCGGCTGAATGCGCGGGACCTGGACGTGAACTACATGGGCTGGGCGGAGCGGGGGTGAGGTTCGACCGCAGTCGACCCCGCATCATTTCGACCGTCATTCCTGCACAGGCGGGAATCCAGCCGTTTCAGGTGATTGAGCCGAATATCTGGATCCCCGCCTCTGCGGGGATGACGGTCGAGTGAGGCGGATTTTAAAAAGCGCCGACCGCCCCTCAATCCTCGTACACCGCCTCCAGGGGAAGGGTCAGGTCCAACGCGGCCAGCATGACCGGACCCTCGCGCACCGCATCGACGGTCCAGCCAACGCCGCCGCGGCGGTAGATCTCGACCAGACGTTCGCTCTGGGACACCAGCACGATTTCGCGCAGGGACGGGATTTTCTGGTAGTTGGTCCGCTTCTCGCGGCGGTCGATGGCCTCGGTGCTGTCGGACAGCACCTCCACGACCAGGACTGGGTCCTTGACGACATAGGGGTCGTCGTCGGCCGCGCAGGTCGCCACAATGTCGGGATAGTAGTAGGCGTTCGCCGCCTCCACCCGAACCTTCACATCGTTGGTGAATGCGTCACATCCCCGGCGCAGCGCCGCCTGCCGGATCGCATGCCCGAGACGTGCCACGATCCGCGCATGGTTGAGGCTCGCCCCGACCATGGCGAAGATCTCGCCGTCGACATATTCGTGGCGGACCTCTGCGACCCGCTCGGCAGCGAGGTAATCCTGCGGCGAAATCCAGGGTCGGCGCTGTGCGTTTCCCATGGCCTTGGCCCCCGTCGATCTGTCGGCTTGGCCCAGTGTAGCAGGCCGTCCGCCCCCACTCCAATTGGTGCATCCGCTGCCAAAGAAAAAGGGCCGCGCACGGTCCCGTGCGGCGGCCCTTTCGGCATGCTGTCCCCACAGCGGCGGCCCGTCAGTTGGACGGGGTCGGCTCGTGCTGGGTCAGGAGCGCGTACATCGCGTCGCCGGATTCGGCTCCGCGCAGCTTCTCGCACATGGACTGGTCGCGCAGAAGACGCGACACGCGGGCGAGCGCCTTCAGATGGTCGGCTCCCGCCTGTTCCGGGGCGAGGAGGAGGAAGATCAGGTCGACCGGCTGCTCATCGATCGCGTCGAAATCGATGGGCCGCTCCAGGCGGGCGAAGACGCCATGGACGCGGTCCAGGCTGGACAGCTTACCGTGCGGGATGGCGATGCCATGGCCCACGCCGGTCGTGCCCAGCCGTTCGCGCTCCAGAAGCACGTCGAAGATCGCCCGCTCGTGCTGACCGGTCAGCTCGGACGCTTTGCGCGCCATCTCCTGCAGGGCCTGCTTCTTGTTGCCGGCCTTCAGGTTCGGGAGGATGGCGTGCGGAGAGATGAGGTCGAGCATGACGCTTCTTGACCAGAGGGACGGGTCGGCGCCGTCAGGCGCCGGCCTTCTCCGCCGGATCGACCCAGCCGATGTTCCCGTCGGCGCGGCGATAGACCATGTTCAGGCGGCCATGCGCACCGTTGTGGAACATCAGGGCGGGGGCCTGCGCCAGCTCAAGGCGCATCACCGCCTCGCTGACCGACAGGGTGGCGATGCTCGTCTCCATCTCGGCCACGACCATCGGGTTGGCGACGCCGTCGGCGGCAGCCTCGGCCTCGTCGTGATGCTCCTCGGTCTCGGCTTCCAGCACGCGGTAGCTGGCCGGCAGGGCGGCGCCGTTCTCGGCGGCGTGGTGGTCGCGCAGGCGGCGCTTGTAGCGGCGCAGGCGCTTGGCCAGCTTCTCGCAGGCGATGTCGAAGGCCGGGTAGGGTTCGGTGGCGTCGCCGGCACTCTGCAGGACGATGCCGCGGCCCACATGGACCTGGATGTCGGCCTTGTAGAGATGCGCGTCCTTGGTCAGGACGACGTTCGCCTCGATCGGCTTGTCGAAGTACTTGCCGACGACGGCGTTCAGGCTATCGGCCACATGGGTGCGCAGAGCGTCGCCCACATCGAGCTGCTTGCCTTTGACGGAGAGTTGCATGGTGGAACGTTTCCAAAAATTGGTCCGCTGGGGACGGTGTAGAGACGACGCCCGAAGATGCCGGTTAGAAGATGCTGGTCCGCCGCTTGCGGGCCGGGACGATAGGCAAGGGGCACCTGACTGTCAATCGAGCCCTCCCCGGTCAGACCCGCTTACATGCGTGACATCTTGGCACGGCGCCGCTGCACCGATGACGGTATTTTCATCGCTTCACGATACTTCGCGACCGTCCGCCGCGCAATGTCGATCCCTTCCGCACGGAGAATCTCCACCAGTTTGTCGTCGGACAGCACGTCGTCCGGCTTTTCCGCATCGATCATGGTCTTGATGCGGTGCCGAACCGCTTCCGCGGAATGGGAAGCCTGGCCGTCCGCACCCTGGATGGCGGAGGTGAAGAAGTATTTCAGCTCGAAGACGCCGCGCGGGGTCGCCATGAACTTGTTGGTGGTGACGCGGCTGACGGTGCTCTCATGCATGCCGATGGCCTCGGCGATGTCGCGCAGGATCAGCGGCCGAAGATGCGAGACGCCATGGATGAAGAAGGCGTCCTGCTGGCGGATGATCTCGCTCGCCACCTTCAAAATGGTGGTGGCGCGCTGGTGCAGCGACTTCACCAGCCAGTTCGCCGACTGGAACCGTTCGGAGATGTATTCCTTGTCGGCCTTGTTGCGGGCGCTGTCGGAGATGCGGGCGAAATAGCGGTGGTTGACCAGCACCCGCGGCAGCGTGTCCGGGTTCAGGTCGATCAGCCAGCCGCCGCCGGGGTTGGCGCGCATCAGGATGTCGGGGGTGACCAGTTGGGCCGGCGTGTGGTCGAAGGCCAGCGCCGGCTTCGGGTTCAGCTTGCGGATGTCGACGACCATGTCGGCGACGTCCTCGGCATCGACGCCGCAGACCTTCATGATGGCCGGCAGGTTGCGCGCGGCCAGAAGCTCCAGATTGTCGAGCAGCGCCGCCATCGCCGGGTCGAGCCGGTTCTTCTCGCGCAGCTGGATCGCCAGGCATTCCTTCAGCGACCGCGCGAAGATGCCGGGCGGGTCGAAGCGCTGGCAGGCGGCGAGCACCCGCTCCACCCGCTCCACGTCGCAGCCCAGCTGTTCCGCCATCGCCTGGGCGTCGAAGCCGACCAGCCAGCCGGCCTCGTCCAGCATGTCGATCAGCGCCAGCCCGATCAGCTGGTCGCCCAGATCGGGCAGGTCGATCTTCAGCTGTTCGGTCAGGTGGTCGCGCAGGTTCTTTTCGCTGGTCAGTGTCGCTTCGAGGTTGCTGTCGTCATCGTCGAAGCCGCTGCGCCCGCCGCGCTCGCCATAGGAGCCGTAGACCTCGCTGCCGCCGTCCGAGCCGTCGGAAAAGCGGTCGTCGCCATAGACATTCTCGAAATCGGTGTCGAGCGGCGCCTCCGACGAGGAGGCCATCGTGTCCGACGAGGTCATCTCCACGGTATCGCGGGTGCGCCCGTCGGTCGGCGCCAGCGTCGGCCCGTCGTCGCGGCCGTTCAGCCCGTCGACGCTGAGGCCGTTCGCCTCCATGCCGCTGGGGCCGTCCAGTCCGCCCGGCGCGTCGCCGCCGGCACCGTCGCCGACAACCGGATCGCTGCCGCCGTCGCTGGGGCCGCTGTCGCGTTCCAGCAGCGGGTTCTGCTCGATCTCGCGGTCGACGAAGTCCGACAGTTCGATGTTCGACAGCTGCAGCAGCTTGATCGCCTGCTGCAGCTGCGGCGTCATCACCAGTGTCTGGGCTTGTCGAAGGTCGAGACGTTGAGCAAGCGCCATGGCTGTGGAACCGGGACCAGTGGGAACGGAGGGCTACAGACTGAACCGGTCGCCGAGATAGACCCGGCGCACGCCCTCGTGCGCCACGATCTCGTCCGGCCGTCCCTCCATTAGTACCACACCATCGTGCAAAATGTATGCCCGATCGACGAGGTCGAGCGTTTCACGCACATTGTGGTCGGTGATCAGCACGCCGATGCCGCGGTCGCGCAGATGGCCGACCAGCTCGCGGATGTCGTTCACGGCGATGGGGTCGATGCCCGCCAGCGGTTCGTCCAGCAGGATGAAGTGCGGCTGACCGGCCAGCGCGCGGGCGATCTCCACGCGCCGCCGCTCGCCGCCGGACAGCGCCAGGGCGGGCGAACGGCGGAGATGCGTGACCGAGAATTCGGCCAGCAGCTCGTCCAGCATCGCCTCGCGCGCGTCACGGTCGCTCTCCACCACCTCCAGCACGGAGCGGATGTTGTTCTCCACCGTCATGCCGCGGAAGATCGAGGCCTCCTGCGGCAGATAGCCGATGCCGAGCCGGGCACGGCGGTACATCGGCAGGGCGGTGATGTCCTGTCCATCCAGCGTGATCGTGCCGGAATCGGCGGCGATCAGCCCAGTGATCATATAGAAGCAGGTGGTCTTGCCGGCGCCGTTGGGGCCGAGCAGCCCGACCGCCTCGCCGCGCTGGACGCTGATGGAGACGTCGCGCACCACCGGCCGCTTCTTGAACGACTTGCCGAGATGCTGCGCCACCAGCCCTTCGGTCGGGGCGGATGCCGTGGGGCTGCTGCCGGCGGGCGCGGCGCCGGGTCCGTTCGCGGTCAGCACGGTCACGGCTTCTTGCCCGCGGCGGCGCCGGTCTTATCGGCGCCGGTCTTGCCGCCCTCATTCTTCTCGCCGGGAATCAGCAGGCCGCTGACCCGGCCGCCGGCATCGCGGCCGGCGATGACGCGGTTGATCTTGGTGTTCATGTTCATCTCGGCGGCTTCGCCGTTCAGCTGGTTGTCGCCGCGGGTGATCTTGACGTTGCCCATCAGCACCGCGACGTTGTCGGCGACGGAATAGACCAGCTTGTCGGCCAGCGCCACGTCGGTGGGGGTGGTGACGACGACGTTGCCGGACCCGTCGATCCGCTCCATCTGGGTGGTGCCGTCCGGCATCTTCTTCAGCCGGCCGATCAGCACGTCGGCACGCAGCCGGTCGTTGCCGCGCACCGCAACGGCGTCGCCGCGCGCCACGGTCAGGTCCTGCGCCTCGTAATATTCCAGGCTGTCGCGGGCGGTGACCACATCCTTGGTGGTGACCAGCTTCAGGTCCTTGCCGGTGACGACGGCCACCTGCTTGTCGACGTCATAGACGCCATGGTCGCCGAACACCTGCTGGGTCGGGCTGACGATGCGGACATTGCCGTCGGCCACCAGCTGGAACACCTCGTTCCCCTTGCCGGGCACCTCGCGGTAATAGGCGGTCAGCACGTCGGCGAAGACGGTCGAGTCGTTGCGCTTGGCCGACGCATTGCCGCGCGCCACATAGGCGCGGACGTCCTGGTGCCATTCGATCGCCTGATCGGCGTTGATCTCCACCGGCTGCTTGCCGCCCATGCCGGGCAGCCCCTGGGCGAAGGCTGGAGACGCAAAAGAGAAAAACCCGCCGGCCAGGATGGCCGACAGGGTCAGTACGGTACGGAATGGCGACCGTTTGGACGTCACGGCTTCTTGCTCCCGGGGCGCTCGGCGGCCTGGACCTCGGCCTTCGACTGGTTGAGGAAGACGACGTTCTTGCCGCGGTCCGTCATGCGGAAGCCCTTGGCGTTGATCTCGCCCTGCGGACCCTGGCCGGTCACCGCCTGCTCGCCCCAGGCATTGCCCTTGCGGATGTCAGCCTCGGCCTCGCTGGTGGTGAACTCGTTGCCGTCGTCGCGCAGGACATGGACGTTGCCGCGCATCAGCAGGATGCCGGTGACCTGATTGTACCAGCCCTTGTCGGAACGCATCGTCACCCAGGTGCCGGTGTTCTCGGTCATCTCCGCCTGCGGGCCGTCGAGCAGGACGATGTCGGGCTGGTCGGCCGACTTGTCGGCCTTGGCCGCCACCAGCGAGAAGGGCTGGTTGTGTTCGTCCAGGCTGAAATAGCGCGGCTTCAGCATCTCGCTCTGCCCGGCGTCGGCGGAGACGCGCGGGGTCGGCGGGCTGTTCAGCGACGGCCAGGCGGCCAGCAGCGCCACCATCGCCAGCGCCGCCGCCGGCAGCACGAACTTCATGGCCGAGACGAAGCGGCTGTAGACGCGGCTGACCGGACGGGTGTCGCGCCGCCGGTGCGCCCGCAGAATCGCCGGCGACTCCGCCGGGGCGTGGAGCGGGGCCGTCTTGGCCCCGCCCTGCCCGCCGACGGTCGGTGCGGGTGCGGTGCGGCCGGCTGCTGTACGGTCGGGGCTGCGCAGGTCGTCCAGGCTCAACTCTTCGTCCCTCCGGCTCGGCGCTTGGCTTCCATGATGGGCGGGAACGGCGTCAGGCGGCACCGGCGCGCAGGACATCGTGGATATGCACGATGCCGAGCGGCCGGTCTGCCTCGATCACGAACAGGGTGGTGATCTTCTTTTCGTTCATCTCGCGCAGCGCCTCGACGATCAACGCCTTCGGGCGGATGGTCTTGGGCCGCGGCGACATGATGCTGTCCGCGCGTTCCGCCAGAAGCTCCGGCGTCAGATGACGGCGCACGTCGCCGTCGGTGATGATCCCGACCAGCGCCCCGGCTTCGTCGGTCACCCCGACGCAGCCCAGCCGCTTGGCCGTCATCTCGAAGATGACCTCGGACAGCGGCGAGTCAAGGCGGCACAGGGGCAAATCATCGCCCTTGTGCATGATGTCGGTGACCTTCAGCAATGCGCGGCCCAACTGGCCGCCGGGGTGGAACTCGCGGAAATCGGCGGCGGAGAAGCCGCGCCGCTCCAGCAGAGCCACCGCCAGCGCGTCGCCCAGCGCCAGCATCATGGTGGTGGAGGTGGTGGGCGCCAGACCCAGTGGGCAGGCTTCCGGCTCCGGCGGGACCACCAGTGCCACGTCCGACTGTTCGGCCAGCGAGGAGGCGGCGCGCCGCGTCATGCCGATCAGCGGAATGCCGAAGCGGCGGGTGTAGGCGATGATGTCCGCCAGCTCATGCGTCTCGCCGGAGTTGGACAGCGCCACCACCGCGTCGATGCGGGCGATCATGCCGAGGTCGCCATGGCTCGCCTCGCCCGGATGGACGAAGAGGGCCGGCGTGCCGGTGGAGGCCATGGTCGCGGCGATCTTGCGGGCGACATGTCCCGACTTGCCCATGCCGGTGACGACGACGCGGCCTTCGATGCCCTGGAGGATGTCGAGCGCCCGCAGGAACTCCCCGTCGAGGCTGCCGGCCAGCGCGACCAGCGCATCGGCCTCGGTCCGCAGGACGCGGGTGGCGCAGGCGAGATCCCGGTTCTCCACTTCCGTCGAAGCGGTGGAGCTGTCGGTCAGGCTGCCGGTCAGGCTGGAGGTGATAACGCTGGTCAAGGCTGTCATGCCTTCCATTCAAAAGGCCCGTCCGCGGGCCGTTCACACCACGGGCCCCGCAACGGGCCATTTACAAACACGGCGCCTGCCCGGAGGACTCCCGGCAGGCGCGGCGTGCAGTATGCCCCCCGGCGGACGCCGGGTCAAATCCACGGCCGGTCAGGGGGTGGGGCGGTCGGCCGCATGCCAGCCCCTCTCCCGTGGCGGGAGAGGGCGTTTACCGCAAGTGTCAGTGCGCCAGAATGTCCGGGGTTTCCCAGCCGCCGAGGTCCAGCTCGCCGCGGGCGGGCAGGAAGTCGAAGCAGGCCTGCGCCAGATGGGTGCGTCCCTCGCGCGCCAGCATGACGTCCAGCTTCGCCTTCAGGTCATGCAGGTGCAGCACGTCCGAGGCCGCATACTTCATCTGGTCGGTGGTCAGCTCGGGCGCCCCCCAGTCGGAGGACTGCTGCTGCTTGGAGATTTCGACGCCCAGCAGGTCCTTGCACAGGTCCTTCAGGCCATGGCGGTCGGTGAAGGTGCGGACCAGCTTCGAGGCCACCTTGGTGCAATAGACCGGCTGGCAGCTGACGTCGAGATAGGCCTTCATCACCGCCACGTCGAAGCGGGCGAAGTGGAACAGCTTGGTCACGCCGGGGTTGGTCAGCAGACGCTTCAGGTTCGGCGCCTCGTACTGGCCGGGGCGGAACTGGACCAGATGGACGGCGCCGTCACCGGCCGACAGCTGCACGAGGCAAAGGCGGTCGCGGTGGGGATTCAGCCCCATGGTCTCGGTATCGATGGCCACGCAGTTGTCGCGGGCGCCGGCGGCGAGGTCGAGGCCGTCGGGGAGGTCACCGTCATGAAGGTCGATGGGCATGGTCGCGTCCCGGGGTGGTCAGGCCCCCGGCCATGGACCCTAGAAACGACGAACGCCGCTCTGCACTATCCCCTTCTCGATCGAAGGAGCTGTGCATGCGGCGCAGCCGGGTAGAAAGAAATGGTGCCCAGGAGAAGACTCGAACTTCCACGACATTTCTGCCACAGGTACCTGAAACCTGCGCGTCTACCAATTCCGCCACCTGGGCTCGGTGCTCGGTGTGTGGGCGGTTGTTTAATGATCCGGCCGGGGGGCGTCAACAGCTTTTTTTCGACCCCTTCATTTTTTTGTCGCACGGCACCCGGCGCGGCGATGCAGCCCCTGGCTTGGCGGCGGTCCATTCGCTATAAGCATGCCCGCAGTTCCAGCAGTCATCCAGGCGACACACAGTCGGACGACGCGCGGGGGGGGCGCGAGGCGGACCATGGAAAGGCCGCCGCGCGGAAACCCCGGTTCCCCCCTGGATTTGGCGCGCAACGACACGGGAGACGGTCGATGTCCTATCGCACTCAGGTTATCACGGTGTTCGGCGGTTCGGGCTTCATCGGCCGCCACCTGATCCGGCGCCTCGCCAAGTCGGGCGCCCTCATCCGCATCGCCACCCGCAATCCGGGCAAGGCCACCTTCCTGAAGACGGCCGGCGCCGTCGGCCAGATCGTGCCCTTCGCCACCGACTGCACCGACGACGTGTCGGTCGCCCGCGCCCTGCAGGGGGCGGACGTCGCCATCAACCTGCTGGGCGTGCTGTACGAGCGCGGGAGCCAGAGCTTCCAGGGCGTGCATGTCGACGCCGCGTCGCGCATCGCCCGGCTGGCCGCCGCGGCCGGCGTCAACCGCCTGATCCATGTCTCCGCCATCGGCGCCGACGCCGCCTCGCCGTCGGTCTATGCCCGCTCCAAGGCGGCCGGCGAGCAGGCGGTGCTGTCCGCCTTCCCGGCGGCGACGATCCTGCGCCCCAGCATCGTCTTCGGGCCGGAAGACAATTTCTTCAACAAGTTCGCCGCGATGGCGCAGAAGGCCCCCGTCCTGCCGCTGATCGGCGGCGGCAAGACCCTGTTCCAGCCGGTCTATGTCGGCGATCTGGCCGACGCGGTCGTCGCCGCGCTGGCGTCCGACGCTGCCCGCGGCAAGACCTATGAGCTGGGCGGCCCGCGCGTCTACACCTTCCGCGAACTGCTGGAACTGACGCAGAAGGACATCCAGCGCCACCGTCCGCTGGTGACCATCCCCTGGAACTTCGCCGAATCGCTGGGCGGCATCCTGGAGAAGGTGCCGCTGCTGGCCCCGGCGCTGACCCGCGATCAGGTCGCGCTGCTGAAGCGGGACAACGTCGTTTCCCCAACCGCGCTGGGCTTCAAGGATCTCGGCATCACCGAGCTGGCGACCTGCGAGGTGATCCTGCCGACCTACCTGTCGCGCTTCATCGTCGGCGGCAAGTACAGCGGTGCGACCAACAACGCCCATTGAGGACGGGTCCGGTTCCGTGACTCCAGAAAGCCCCGGCCCCCGCGCCGGGGCTTTTGCGTTCTCCAGGCAGCGCGCGCTGGCCGCCTTCGCCTGCGGCGCGGTCATCGGCACGCTGGGCGGCCTGATCGGGCTGGGCGGGGCGGAGTTCCGCCTGCCGCTGCTGATCGGCGCCTTCCGCCTCAAAGCGCTCGACGCCGTCATCCTGAACAAGGCGATGAGCCTCGTCGTCGTCGCCGCCGCCCTGCCGTTGCGCGCCGGGACGGTGCCGCTCGGCCTCGTCCTGGCCAACGGCGCGGTGGTCGCCAACCTGCTGGCCGGCAGCCTGCTGGGCGCCTGGATCGGCGCGGGATGGGCGATGCGGATGGAGGCGGCCCGGCTGCAGCGGGTGATGGCCGCGCTGCTGGCGCTGATCGCCGCGGTCCTGCTGTTCGGGCATGGCCTATCAGGTGGGGCGGGTCCGCTGCTGGAGGGGCCGGCGCTGACCGTTGCCGGGACGGCGGCCGGCTTCGCCATCGGGGTCGTCGCCTCCCTGCTGGGCGTGGCTGGCGGCGAGTTGCTGATCCCGACGCTGGTCCTGCTGTTCGGGGTCGACGTCAAGCTGGCGGGCAGCCTGTCGCTGGCGATCAGCCTGCCGACCATGATCGTCGGCTTCTCCCGCTACGCCCGCGACCGCAGCCTGGCCCTGCTGGTCCGGCAGCGCGGCTTCGTCCTGCTGATGGCGGCAGGGTCGCTGGCCGGCGCCTTCCTTGGCGGGCTGCTGCTGGGCGTGGTGCCGGAGTGGCTGCTGCTGCCGGTGCTGGCGGCGATCCTGCTGCTGTCGGCCGTCCGGATGTGGCGGCACTGAAGAGTTCCCGCCGGTCTCCAGCATGGCACGCCTGCCCCCATCGCCGCTTGAATTCGCGGCATGGCGCCGTCATGTCGGCGGTTCAACTGGAGCGGGAACGGCAATGACGGGCGCAGAGGATATCCGGGGCGTGTCGGGGCGGATGATGGAACAGGCGTCCGCCGCGCGCTGGGCCACCGTCGCCGCCTTTTTCCTGAACGGCACCGTCTTCGGCGTCTGGGCGACCCAGATCCCGCTGCTGAAGAACCGGCTGGACCTCAGCCCGGCGGTGCTGGGGGCGGCGCTGCTGTGCCTTGCCGTCGGCGCCCTGACGGCGATGATCGCCAGCGGCCCGCTGCTGGGGCGGGTCGGCAGCGCGCCGGTGACGCGGGTGACCGCCCTGCTGTTCGCCGGGCTGCTGCCGCTGCCGGCGCTGGTGCCGGATGTGGTGACGCTGTGCATCGTGCTGGCGCTGTTCGGCGCGTCGGGCGGCACCATGGACGTCGCCATGAACGCGCAGGGCGCCCTGGTGGAGCGGCGGCTCGGCCGGCCGATCATGTCGTCGCTGCACGGGATGTGGAGCCTGGGCGGGCTGGCCGGCGCGGGCCTCGGCGGTCTGCTGCTGCCGCTGATGCCGGCGGCTGCGCAGGCCGCGCTGGTGTCGGCCGGGCTGCTCGTGCCCTTCCTGCTGCTGCAGGGGCGTTTCCTGCCCGATCGCAATGCCGGCGGCGGCGGACTGGTGCTGCCCGACCGCAAGACCCTGCTGCTCGGGCTGCTGGCCGCCCTGTCCTTCATG
>CBFGPE010000107.1:0-26077 GCA_965650625.1 uncultured Azospirillum sp.
CCGTTTCGATGCCGATCACCCCCTCTACGGGGGCCTTATTCCATGCCGATTCACAAGCTCACTCCAGCTTCCGATCCGATCAATGCTGCTCAAGGCCATTACCACCCGTCACCATTACATCGCAAGCAGCCGCGCCGGATTTACGGTTGGCAGGAGTATGATGCGGCATTGTGGGCGCGTGGCAGTCTGACTGTCCGGGATCTCCTCCCTCCCGACCGCCACCAGCCCGGCCCCTTTGCACCAATGCCGGCCGCTACCGGTCGGTGCAGGAAATGCAGGGGTCCACGGAGGCCTGGATGATCGACAGGTCGGCCAGAGGCTGGCCCATCACCATCGGTTCGATCGCCGGGATGTTGACGAAGGACGGGGTGCGGATCTTGACGCGGGCCGGCGAGGCCCCGCCTTCGGACGCGACGTAGTAGAAGGCCTCGCCGCGCGGCGCCTCGGTGCGGATGGTCGCCTCGCCGGCCGGGATCTCCGGCAGCCCCTGGGTCGCCCGCAGCGGGCCGGGGGGCAGCGACAGCAGTGCCTCGCGGATCAGCCGGACGCTCTCCATCATCTCCAGCGCCCGCACCACGACGCGGGCCTGCACGTCGCCTTCCGGCCGGACGACGCTCTCGAAGCCGAGATCGGCGTAGGACAGGTAGGGCTGGTCCTTGCGCACGTCGATGTCGAGACCGGAGGCGCGCGCCACCGGGCCGACCACCGCCCATTCCACCGCCTGCTCCCTGCTCAGCCGGCCGACGCCGCGGGTGCGGGCCAGCGCGGTCGGGTTCTGGGTGAAGGTGGGGATGACGACCTCGCCCAGCCCCTTGGCCAGCGCGTCGAGCGCCGGCAGATGCGCCGCCGGATCGGGGATGTCGCGCAGGACACCGCCGATGCAGTTCATGCCGTAATTGACCCGGTTGCCGCTGATCGCCTCCAGCGTGTCCATCACCCGCTCGCGCAGGGTGAAGACCTCCATGAACAGCGAATGGAATCCGATGTCCTCCGCCCCGACACCAGCCCACAGCAGATGGGAGTGCAGCCGTTCCAGCTCGGCGATGATGGTGCGGATGTGGGCGGCGCGCTTGGGCAGCTCGATGCCGGCGATGGTCTCAGCCGCCATGCAGAAGGTCATGGCATGGGTGTTGGAGCAGATGCCGCAGACGCGCTCGATCAGGGTGATGACCTCGACCCAGTTGCGTTTCTGCGCCAGCAGCTCGATGCCGCGATAGCTGAAGCCGACCTCGACGGTGGCGGACTCGATGACCTCGCCCTTGCACTGGACCTTGACCTTGAAGGGCTCTTCCAGGGCCGGGTGATAGGGGCCGAGCGGGAAGCTGTAGGGCATGGCCGGGAACTCCTAGGAACGGGCCGGGGGAGGGGCGGGCGGAGAGGCCAGCGGAGAAGAGGGCTTGCGGGCAACCGTCGCCGGGCGGCACATCGCCTCGCGCAGCGTCGCCGTGTCGATCCCCTCCGGACGGATCAGCGGGACCGGGTTGGGGTGGCCGGGGAACTCGACCGCGAACAGGTCGCGGATCTCGCGCTCGGCCCAGGACGCCGCCCGGACGCTGGGCGCCAGCGAGGCGAGCGCGCCGTTGCGGGTGCAGGTCTTGACGTTGATGATCCGATGTTCGTCGATGTAATGGTAGATCACCGTCGATTCGGCGCTGTCGGGGTGTGGAATCGCGGTCACGGTGCCGAGCCGGATGCCCAGCGTTGCCATCGCGGCGGCCATCGCCTCCACGTCCAGCAGCGGGGCGTCGGCCCACAGCGCGCCATTGCGGAGGTCGACCGACCGGACGCCGGGGATGGAGCGGAGCGCCTCGGTCAGGCGCGGGAACGCGCGTTCGGCGGTGCCGGCGGCAGTGTCGGCGGTCATGATGTCAGCGGTCATGGCGACCTCCCTCCGCGACGGCGCCGTCCGGGATGAAGGCGGTGCGCAGGCGCGCGCTCGCCGCCCAGCGGCGGCAGTCGGGGCAATAGCCGCGCTCGGCCTCGTCCGCACCCGCTGCCCACAGCGCGTCCATCGTCGCCGCCGGCAGCGGGACATGGGCGGCGCCGCAGCGGGTGCAGGGCTGCAGGTGGATGACGCTTTCCAGCCGCAGCCCGTCGCCGCCGGCGCTGTTCGTCGATCCGGGGATGTCGGCGCGCAGATGGATCGCCCGGGTCGGGCAGTTCTGCTCGCACAGCCCGCAGAAGGAGCATTGGCCGATGAAGAAATGCCAGGACACCGAGACGCCGGGGTCCTGGGTGAAGTGGATGGCCTTGGGCGCGCAGACGAAGGCGCAGGTGCCGCAGGCGGTGCAGCGGCCGGCGTCGTGGGTGAGCGCGCCGCGGTAGGTCGGGGGCACGACCGGCATGTCGGCCGGCGCGCGGGTGCGCGACGGTCGCAGCAGGTTGCCGAGGATGGTCTTCAGCATTGCCATGGCGGTATCCCCCTTCACCGGACCAGTGTCGCGGCCATCGTGATGGCCGAGGCGAGGCCGCCCCAGACCCAGTAGAAGCGGAAGGCCTGGGTCAGGCGCAGCCGCGCGGTGGTGGTCGCCACCAGCGTCACCCCGCCCAGCACCAGGATGCCGGCGACGAGATAGACCACCAGACTGACCAGCGGCCAGGGCGTGGCCGGGATGAAGACGACGGCGAACAGCTCGGTCAGCAGCACAACCTCGATGGCGTGGGACAGCTTGAACAGCGCCAGCGGCGGGCCGCTGTATTCGATGTGGCTGTCGGCGATGATCTCGTGCTCGGCGTTGGCGATGGAGAAGGGGTTGAGCTTCATCCGCGCCGGCAGCGCCAGCAGGAAGGTCACGGCCGCCAGCAGATGAACGGGGCCGTAGGGCACCTCTTGCAGGGCGCGCATCTGGAAGCTGCCGGCCATCTGCGCCATGGCGATGATGGCGACCAGGAAGGGCAGGTTGTAGGCCAGCGACAGGATCGCCTCGCGCATCGCCGCAACCTGCCCGTAGATCGAGCGGCTGACATAGCCGGCCAGCACCTCGCACAGGACCGGCACCTCCATCAGGTACAGCAGCAACACGACGTCGCCGGGCAGCGACGGCACCGGGTTGCCGGGCAGCGGCACGATGGCCAGCGCCGCGGTCACCGCCGCCAGCGACACCAGCGGCAGCGCCAGGAAGATGCCGCGGCTGACGCCCCGGGGAATGACCGTCTCCTTGCCCAGCAGCTTCATGACATCGAAGAAGGGCTGGAAGAAGGGCGGACCCCGGCGGCCTTGCAGCCGGGCCACCAGCTTGCGCATGAACCACAGCTCCAGCCAGCCGAGCGGGGCGGCGAACAGCAGGCCGGGCCAGACGGCGATGGCGACCAGATAGGACCAGACGGCGTTCATGACTGCCTCCCGCACCGGCTCTCAAGCTGGCTTCCGGCAAGCCGGCTCTTGGCCAACTGGCTCTTGGTCGCACCGTCCTCCAGCAGCTTGGCGGCGCGGGCGATGCCGTCCAGGATGGCCTGGGGGCGCGGCGGGCAGCCGGGTACCCAGACATCGACCGGAACGACGCTGTCGAGCGAGCAGCTCAGCACCAGCGGGCTGCCGGCGAAGACGTTGCCCGACGACGGGCAGGATCCCAGCGCCACCACCGCCTTCGGGTTGGGCACCTGGTCGTAGATGTCGAGGATCGCCTGGCGCGAGCGCAGGGTCAGCGTGCCGGAGATCAGCACGATGTCGGCGTGCTTGGGCGTGCCGTGCAGCTCGATGCCCAACTGCTCGGCGTCGTAGCGCGGGCTGAGCAGCGGGGTGATCTCGATGTCGCAGCCGTTGCAGGAGCCGGCGTTCAGCCGGCAGATCCAGGGCGACCGGCGGCGCGAGATCGCGATGACCCGTTCGATGAGGTTCATTTCACACCTCCCAGCGGGTTGGCCACCAGCGGGCCAGTCAGTTCAGCGACGTGCGGATGAGGCTCGATGGTGGGGCGCAGCCGGTTCGGGGCCAGCCCGAACAGCACCGGTGCGACGGCGAAGACCAGCAGGACCGCGGCGGCGGCGTGCGGCAGCGGCTGCCCACCCGTTCCGACGGAAGGCCCCGCGACCGCCGGACCAAGCCAGACCTGGTGGATGACGCGGACGTAGCACAGCAGCGCCATCGCCGAGGAGGCGTAGAGCACGGTGAGCAGCAGTGGCCCGCCCAGCTCCGCCCCGGCCAGATAGAGCCGCCAATGGCCGATGAAGCCCAGCGTCGGCGGAACGCCGATGAAGCCCAGCGCCCCCAGCATGAAGGCGGCGCTCGCCACCGGCAGCGGGGTCGACAGGCCGCGGTCGTCCAGCGTCACCGCCCGGCCGAGATGCCATTCCGCCGCCCCGACCGCCCCGAACAGCACGATCTTGCCCAGCGCGTGGCCGAGAATGCCGAACCATGCCCCGGCCATGCCGTCGGCACCGCCGATGACCAGCCCGAGCAGCAGATAGCCCATGTCGTCGATCGAGGAGAAGGCCAGCATCGGCTTCAGCGCGCGCTGGGCCAGCGCCAGCAGCGCGGCGCCCAGCAGCGACAGCACCGCCAGCCCGATCCACAGCGGCGCGAAACCGGTGAAGATCCAGGGTGCGGTTTCGCGCAGCGTCAGCAGCTCGCAGAAGGCGCCGACATCGACCACCGCGACGATCAGCGCGGTGGTCATCGCCGACGAGGCCCGGGCCACCGCCGGCAGCCAGAAATAGACCGGCACCAGCCCCAGCTTCAGCGCGACGCCGATCAGCAGCAGCGCCACCGCCAGCTTGTCCCACGGCGCGCCGGGCCGCAGCGTGCCGAGGCCGGTCAGCGCCAGCGCCGCCCAGGTGCAGAGCGTGGCGAGGACCACCGCCGTCAGGTATTTGCGGGCGGCGGCCCGCGCCGCGTCGGTTCCGCCGCTCCACACCATGCCGACCGCCACCAGCTCGGCGGCGGAGGCGAGCAGGGTCGCTGTCCAAGAATGGGGCCAGGAGTGGCCGGCCAACCGGGCGGCGATGGCGAGTGCGACCGTGGCGGCGGCGAAGCGCCACCAGGATCGATCCCCCTGCGGAATGGCGCGGGCGTAGAGGCCGACGCCGAGCGCGATTCCCAGGAAGAGTGGTATCAGGACCGTGTCCATGTCGATGCCTCCGGCAGCGCTCAGACCAGCCACACGCCGGCCAGCGCGGCAATCGCGACGAGACCGATGGGCAGCAGCGGGCGATCCTCAAGGACGGCGCCCGCCGCGGTCTGCGCCGCACCGGCCACACGGGTCAGGGCGCGCCAGATCCGGAGATAGCCGGGATCGGGATCGAGCGAATAGACGGGGTGAAAGGCGGTTTCCGCCATCTCGGCGAAATCGACGGCGCCGGGCCGGTCGCCGGACGGCAGCGGCTCGCCGCCGGAATAGACCGACACCAGGCCGGGGGCCGGCGCTTGCGCCAGTCGGTAGACCAGCAGCCCCAGCATGGCCGAGGCGAGCACCACGCCGCCGCCGACGGTCACCGCGATGGTGCCGCGGTCGGTCAGGATGCCGAGCCAGCTCATCTCCACCGCCCAGTCGAAGCCCAGCGAACGCACCGCCGGGGCGACGATCGGCAGCATCAGCAGTTGCGGCGCGACGCCGAACAGCAGGCACAGCCCGGCCATCGACCCCATGCCGGCCAGCATGCTCGGCGACGCCTCGTGCACCGGACGGCCGAGCAGCGCCTTGGACGGCACGCCGTAGAACGCGTTGACCGTGGCCTTGAGGAAGGAGAAGGCGGTCAGGATGCTGCCGATCCAGCCGACCAGCACGACGGCCAGCAGCCCCTTGTCGAGCGCCGCGCTGAACAGCAGCCATTTGGCGACGAAGCCGTTGGTCAGCGGCACGCCGGCGATCGACGCCGCGGCGATGATCCACACCTTCGCCGTTCCCGGCATCGCCGACGCCAGACCGCCGAGGTCGCGCAGGTCGCGGGTGCCGGTGGCATGCTGGATGGCGCCGGCGCACATGAACAGCGTGCCCTTGAACAGCGCGTGGCTCAGGCAATAGAACAGCCCGGCCGCCAGCCCGAGATCGGTGCCGAGCGCCAGCCCGACGACGATGTAGCCGAGCTGGCTGACGGTGTGGAAGGCGAGCAGCCGCTTCAGGTCGGTCTGCGCCATGGCGAAGATGACGCCGACCAGGATGGTGACGCAGCCGACCGCCAGCAGCGGGGTTCCCATCGCCTCATGCCATTGCCCGCCGCCCACCACATACATGCGGGCGATCAGGTAGACGCCGGCCTTGACGTAGCAGGCGGAATGCAGCAGCGCCGACACCGGGGTCGGCGCGTTCATCGCCTCCGGGATCCAGGTGTGCAGCGGGAACATCACCGATTTCGCCATCGCCGCGACGATGAACAGCGCCGCGACGCCCGAGGTGAAGGCGGAGGCGACGGCCGGATCGGTCCACACCAGCGTGCCGGCGCGGGCATAGACCAGCACCAGCCCGACCAGGAAGCCGTAGCCGGCGAGGTGGGTGATGACCAGCACCTTGCGGGCGCCGTCGGTCGCCGCCTTCTGCTTGTACCAGAAGCCGACCAGACTGTAGGAACACAGCCCGATCACCTCCCACGCCATATAGGCGCCCAGCATGTCGGCGGCGCCGGCCAGCAGCAGCAGGCCGGCGATGAAGACCAGCATGATGGCGTAGAAGCGCGTCGTGCCCTGCTCCTCATGCTCCATGTAGCGGACGGAGAACAGCAGGATGGCGGCGCCGATGCCGGTGCCCATCACCATGAACAGCACGCTCAGCCCGTCGACGCGCAGGCCGATCGACAGCGGACCGTCCCAGCCGGCGAGCAGCGGTGCCTCCGCCGCGACGCCGGCCATGCTGGCGGGCACCAGCGTCAGCGAGGCGAGGAAGGAGGCGAAGACCACGGCGGTCGCGAGCACCCCCTTGCCGACCGGCGTCAGCCAGCGGGCGAGCAGGAGTTGAAGGACGAAGCCCCCGAGCAGGAGAAGAATGGGGAGCGTTGTGGACGTCATGACCAGCCCCTTTCTCAGCCACCGGCCAGCGGCGGAAAGATGAAGACGTCGGAGTCCGGCGACAGTGGCGTGTCCAGCCCCTGAAGACCGCGCACGTCCTGGCCGTTGACCAGGATGATGGCGTAGCCGGCGAGTTCACCGTCCTTCAGGATCCAGCGGGCGAAGTTCGGGCCGTATTCGGCGACCAGATCGCGCAGCAGGTCCCGCAGGGTCGCCGCGGGGCGCTGCCACAGCTCATGCGACTTCTTGGTGGCGTCGCGCAGCAGCGCGAAATAGGAGATTTTCATGGGACAGGGCCCTTCTTCCGGGACCGCCGCCTGACCACCGCCTGCCGACCACCACCGCCGCGGCGCATGGCCGCGGCGGTGGTCCGGACAGGGTCAGGCCAGCGCCAGCGCGCTCAGCTTCTCCGGCGTGGGCACGCCATTGGTGTCCCAGCCGCGGGCGCCGTAGTAGAGCGGCAGCATTTCCGGCAAGCGGCTGACCGCCCCCTTGGACGCACCGGTCACGATCGGCTCGCTCAGCAGGCGCGGCGGCAGCGTGTCGTCGGCGGCGGTCAGGCCGGCCTTCAGGTTCCACAGCCGCTCCAGGTTCCAGATCCGCTCGCCGGCCTTGATGAAGCTGTCGCCGGTGTAGGCGAAGCCGGTCAGCGCGGTCATCAGCTCGGCGAATTCGGGCGCGCCGATGCCGAAGGTGGTGAACAGGCAGGACCCGGTCGAATCCAGCGCCGCGGTCAGGTTCTGGAACAGGGCGACCAGTTCCGCCTTGCCGTCGATGCTGTCCTTGTCGACCTTGACCGGCACGCCCAGCACTTCGGGGCTGATGGTGTAGCCGCGGACGTGACAGCCGCCGCGGTTGTTGGTGGCGTAGTTCAGGCCGATGCCCTGGACCGCACGCGGGTCGTAGGCCGGCATCTCCTGCTTCTTGACGGTCATCGACAGTTCGGGATGGCCATAGAGGCTCGCCAGCCGGTAGGAGCCCAGCGCCAGCTTCTTGCCGAAGCCCTGGCCGGTGCCGGCCAGCCGCACCGCCTCGACCATCGCGTCGGCGTTGCCGAAGCTCAGCTCCAGACCCTCGGTATCCTTCAGCGTGATGATGCCGCGGTCGAACAGCTCCATCGCGCAGGCGACGGTGCCGCCCATCGAGATGGTGTCGAGGCCGTATTCGTTGCAGTAGTAGTTGGCCTTGATCACCGCATCGAGGTTGTCGATCCGGCAGTCCGGGCCGAAGCCCCAGGCGGTTTCATACTCCGGCCCCTCGCCCTCGCCCTTGTATTTGGGGTGTTTGACCTTGGTGGCGCGGCCGCAGGAGATGATGCAGGAGAAACAGCCCTTCGGCCGCTGCAGCTGGTTGGCCGCCAGCGTCTCGCCGCCCACCTTGTCGGCGGTTTCGAAATGGCCGTCCTGGAAGTTGCCGGTCGGCAGGCCGCCCACCGAGTTCAGGATGTTGACCAGCACGTTGGTGCCATAGAGGCGCAAACCGGTGCCGCCGACCGGATGCTCCTTGATCATGGTGCTGGCCTTGCTCACCGCGGCGAGGAAGGCGGTCTTGTCGGCGACGGTGACCGCACCGGTGCCGCGCACCACCACCGCTTTCAGGTTCTTCGACCCCATCACCGCGCCGACGCCGGTGCGGCCGGCGGCGCGCTGCATGTCGTTCATGATGGACGCGATGAAGGACAGATTCTCACCGGCCGGGCCGATGCAGGCGATCTTGGCGTCGGTCGCCGTCTCGGCGTTCAGCGCCTCCGTCGTCTCGGGAACGTCCTTGCCCCAGAGATGGGCGGCGTCGCGGATCTCCACGTTGTCGTCCTGGATCCACAGATAGACCGGCTTGGGTGAGCGGCCTTCCAGGATCAGCATGTCGTAGCCGGCGTATTTCAGCTCCGGCCCCCAGGCGCCGCCGGAGTTCGACGCGGCGATGGTGCCGGTCAGCGGCCCCTTGGTGACCACGTCGTAGCGGCCGGCCGACGGCGCGAAGGTGCCGGTCATCGGACCCGACGCGAAGATCAGCTTGTTCGCCGGCGACAGCGGGTCGACGGTGGGATCCACCTCGTCATACATGTATTTGGTGCCGAGGCCGCGGGCGCCGATGTAGTCGCGCGCCAGGTCGGTCTTCAACGCTTCGGTGGCGATCTTGCCGGTGCTGAGATCGATCCGAAGGATTTTTCCTGTCCAGCCGTGCATGATCAGACCTCCGCAAAGGCGTTCTTGAGCTTGGTGGCGAAGGAGCGTTTGCGCGCCTGCGCCGACACCGTGTCCTCGACCCATTCCAGCGCGTGGGTGGGGCAGATCGTCGCGCAGGCCGGATCGCCGTCGCAGGTGTCGCATTTCAGGATCTGCGATCCCAGGAAATCCCAGGACGCGCAGCCGAACGGGCAGGCCTGCACGCACATCTTGCAGCCGATGCATTTCGACTGATCCAGCTCGACCTGGCCGTTGGCCGGGTTGCGGTGCATCGCCTTCGGCATGCAGACGGTGGTGCAGGCGGCGTCCTTGCATTGCTGGCACATCATGGGAACGGAGAAGCCTTCGCGTTCCCAGGTGTAGACATGGATGCGGGAGGCTTTCGGCCGAAAGTCTCCTTCATGCTCCATGGAGCAGGCGAGTTCGCAGTTGCGGCATCCGGTGCATTTGTCCGGATGGATCATCAGCATCATGCTCATGGTCGGGTGACCTCCTAATAGCCGTGACGCGGGCTCCGCTTCTCAGCGCTCCTGTCGAGTGCGTTCCGGCCGTTCAGGCGGGCCGGCCTCGCGCGTCCGGTGTTGGGCTGGTTCCTCGGATCGTGGCTTGGGGATCGTGGCTTGGCCGGCTTGCGGCAACAGGGGATCGCCGCCGGAACGGCGGAGAAACCGCCGGGCGTGGCCAGAACTTGGACGTAGGGCATGGGAACCGGCCCGGGGATGAAGCCGGCCGGTCGTGATCGGGGGGCCCGTCAGGGCGGATGGCAGCCCAGGGTGTTCGTTGTCGATCCGCCGGAGCCCGGGGCTGTCGGGCGGACGGTCCGCGTCGTTGGAGTGACCATAATCGTTGACCCGCTATGATCGAAAGAACATAGGGCCCTGCTATTAACCATGTCTGGAAGGTGGGGCCGCCAATCCTTGGACCAGACTGCTCTTTCTTATCACCAGCCTGCATGCACCGATATGATTTACATCAACGCCACTGCAGTCGTTATGGTCAAAACATAGAATCGGCCCTGGGAAACGCCTCGATTTCTTCGGAAACTTACCGATGCACGAACTGTCATTGTGCGAAAGCATCGTCACCCTGGTGGTCGAAAGCGCCGGTCGGGAGGGCATCCGCCGGGTGACCCGCGTCACGGTGGACATAGGCGCTGGCGCCGCCATCGATCCGGACGCGCTGTTGTTCTGCTTTCCCCTGGTGACGGAGGACACGCTCGCCGCCGGGGCGGAACTGGTGATCGAGCGGACGGCGCTGAAGGCGCGCTGCGACGCCTGCGGCACCGATTACACACCGGACACGCTGATCGCGCCATGCCCGGCCTGTGGTGGGACCCGGCGCACGCTGCTGGCCGGCCGCGACATGCGGGTGGTGTCGTTCGAAGGGGAATAGAGGTCCGGCAGTGGAAACGCAGATGTGGCCCGCGTTGCGCGCCCAGTCGTGCGGCGGTATCCTCGGGGCCGATGAGGTTCGGCGAAATCACGCCGCCATGGCGGTGGAATGCCCGGCCGCGCCGTATTCCGACCTGAGGGGGGAAGGGCGGCTGGCGGCGGACATGCCGGTGCCGGAATGACCGCGACCATGAACAAGACCGGACATCTGGGGGAACAAGCGCAATGCTGAAGGGACTGGACCCGCTTCTGTCTTCCGATCTGCTGTGGGTGCTGGCCGCCATGGGCCATGGCGATGATCTGGCGCTGGTTGACGCCAACCATCCGGCGGAGGCTATCGCCCGCGCCACCACCTCCGGCCGGCTGATCGTGTTGCCGGGGGTGACGATGGCGCGCGCCGCCCGCGGCATCCTCAGCGTCTTTCCGCTCGACGGCTATGTGCCCGACCCGGTGCGCCGGATGGAGGTGGTTGGCGATCCCGCGGCACTGCCCGCCGTCCAGGGCGAGGTGCAGGCCGAGATCGACCGTGCGGAGGGCAGGTCGCTGCCGCTTCAGGGGATTGAGCGCTTCGCCTTCTACGACGCCGCCCGCCGCGCCTTTGCCGTGGTGCAGGTCGGTGATCCGCGTCCCTATGGCTGCTTCCTGCTGCGCAAGGGCGTCATCGCCGGCGACATGCCGTAACCAGACCCAATCCCGAGATTACCGACCCCGGTATGATCCGGTTTTCCGTGGATGTGAGCCGCCCTCGCGGTCGTGCGCCGTCACATGACGGCGCCGATCTGCCAGGGCACGAATTCGTTGTCGCCGATGCCGTTCTCCTCGCTGCGGGTGCGGTGGCCCGACGCGGTGTCCAGCATCAGGCGGAACAGGGCGGCCCCGGCCTCCGCCACGCTGGTGCCGCCGTCCAGCACGGCGCCGCCGTTGAAGTCCATGTCGTCGCCCATGCGCGCATAGAGCGCGCTGTTGGTGGCGATCTTCAGCGACGGCGTCGGCTTGCAGCCGTAGGTCGATCCGCGGCCGGTGGTGAAGGCGATCAGGTTGGCGCCGCCCGCCACCTGGCCGGTCGCCGACACCGGGTCGTAGCCGGGGGTGTCCATGAAGACGAGACCATGGTCGGTCACAGGCTCGGCGTAATCGACCACCGCGTTCAGGCGGGTGCCGCCGCCCTTGGCCACCGCGCCCAGCGATTTCTCCAGGATGGTGGTGATGCCGCCGGCCTTGTTGCCGGGCGACGGGTTGTTGTTCATGTCGCCCTTGTGCATGCGGGTGTAATCCTCCCACCAGCGGATGCGGTCCATCAGTTTGTCGGCGACGGCGGGGGAGGCGGCGCGGGCGGTCAGCAGATGCTCGGCACCGTAGATCTCCGGCGTCTCCGACAGGATGGCGGTGCCGCCATGGGCGACCAGCAGGTCGACGGCGGCGCCCAGCACCGGGTTGGCGGTGATGCCGGAATAGCCATCGGAGCCGCCGCATTGCAGCCCGACCGTCAGGTGGCTGGCCGGCACAGGCTCCCGCCGGACGTCGTTGGCGATGGGCAGCATGGCGCGGACCAGGGCGACGCCGCGCTCGATG
Organism: uncultured Azospirillum sp.; assembly: GCA_965650625.1. Taxonomy (GTDB): domain Bacteria; phylum Pseudomonadota; class Alphaproteobacteria; order Azospirillales; family Azospirillaceae; genus Azospirillum. The sequence goes on from CBFGPE010000107.1 coordinate 12,087, forward strand.
GTGTCGCGGGTCCCGCCTTCCTCCTGGATGGTCAGGGTGGCAACCAGCCCGTCCGGGCGCGGCGCCAGCGTCTGCGCGAGCGGGGCGATCTGGTTCATCTCGCAGCCGAGACCGATCAGCAGCAGCCCGGCGAAGTTGGCATGGTCGGCATAGCCACGGAGCGTGCGGCGCAGGATCGCCATGCCCTCCCCGGTGCCGTTCATGCCGCAGCCGGTGCCGTGGACGATGGCGACCACCCCGTCGACGTTCGGGTAATCGGCCAGCGCATTCCCGTTGAAGGCGTCGGCGATGCGCTTGCAGACGGTGGCGGAGCAGTTCACGCTAGCGATGACGCCGATGTAGTTGCGCGTGGCGACCTGTCCCGACGGCCGGCGGATGCCGAGGAACGTCGCCTCCTCCCCGTCGCGCACGGCCTCGACGATGCGGGTGGAGCCGTGGTCGAGCCGGGCCTCCCCCATTCCGAGATTGTGGACATGGACATGCTGACCGGCTTCGATCGGCTGGGTGGCGACGCCGATCACCTGCCCGTACTTGACCACCGGCTCGCCCGTGGCCACGGCGCGGATGGCGATCTTGTGGCCGCTGGGGATCGTGGCGGCGGCGGTGCCGGCGAAGCCGCCGACGCCGACCGGGCTGCCCGCCGGGATCTCGCGGGTGGCGACCGCGACGCTGTCCGACGGGTTCAGCAGGAGAAGTTCAGGAACGGAAGTCGGCATCGGTCTGGTCCTTGAATAAATCGGGGATGGCGGACGTGGTCAGTCCAGCCGGTAGAAGGCTGCGGCATTGCCGCCGAACACGGCGTCATGCGCCTCTGCGGGGATCAACTGGCGGCACATTTCCAACCAACCGGGATAGTCGCCTGCCAGCCGCAGGACCGGCCAATCGCTGCCCCAGATCAGCCGATCGGTGCCGAACAGGGCGATCAGCCGTCGCACATAGGGGCTGATGTCGTCGATGCCGGTGTGCTCGCCCGCTTCGGTCAGCAGGCCGGACAGCTTGCACCAGACATTGGGCAAGCCGCCGAGTGCGGCCATGTCCTCCGCCCAGCCGGGAGTGCCGCCGCTGGCGATTTCCGGTTTGGCGGCGTGATCGATGACGATGGACAGCGCCGGGTGACGTTGGGCGAAACGGAGCAGCGACGGCAGGTGACGCGGCAGGACCAGCGCATCGAAGCTCAGCCCCACCTCCGCCATTGCCGACGCGGCCGGGTCGATGGCGGGATCGTCGAGCCAGTCGGATGCCTCCGCCTGCACCATCGGCCGCAGCCCTTTCAGCTTGGGGCGGGCGGCCAGCGCCCGCACCCGCTGTGGGGCATCCGGCGCCTTGAGGTCGGTCCAGCCGACCACGCCACGGATGAAGCCATGCCGTGCGGCGAGGTCGAGCATGAAGTCGGTGTCGGCCTCCCTGGACAGGGTCTGGACCAGGATGGTGCCGTCGATGCCGTTCTCCAGCAGCAGCGGCAGCAGGTCGGGGGGCAGGAAATCGCGGTAAATAGCGCCAAGCTCCGGCGGCGGCCAGTCGCCCTGGCGGGCCGCCATCAGCCAGAAATGCTGGTGGGCGTCGATGCGCATCGCCTACCCCTTCACCGGAACGGGCGCCGCCTCATTCAGCAGGCCGCGTGACTTCAGTGCTTCCCAGAAGGTGGTGGGGATCGATGCCTGAACCCAGGCGAGGTTGGTCGCCAGCTGCCTGGCGTTGCGTACCCCGGTGACGCAGGAGGCGACCGCCGGATGGGCCAGCGGGAATTGCAGGGCGGCGGCGGGAAGCTCCACGTCGAACTCGCGGCAGGCGGCGGCGAGCGCCTCCACCCGCGCCACCGTCTCCGGTGGGGCGTCGGCATAGTTGAACTTGCCGTTGCCGGCGAGGATGCCGGAATTGAACACGCCGGCGGCGACGATCCGCGTCCCGGTGGCGAGGCAGCGCTCAAGGAAGGGCGACAGGCTGGTCTGTTCCAGCAGGGTGTAGCGGCCGGCCAGCATGGTGCAGTCGAGATCGATCTCTCCCATCGCGTCCAGCGCCACTTCCCATTCATTGACGCCCAGGCCGATGGCGGTCACCGCACCGTCGCGCCGCAACTCCTCCAGCGCGCGGAAGCCGCCGCCGCGGGTCAACGCGTTCCAATGCTGGACATGGGCATCGCCATGGGTGACCCGGCCGATGTCGTGGACATAGAGGATGTCGATACGGGCGAGGCCGAGGCGCTGGAGCGAATCCTCGACCGAGCGCAGGATGCCGTCGCGCGAGTAATCATAGACCTGATGGAAGGGCAGCGGGTCGGCCCAGCCATTGGCATCGACGCCATGAGCCCGCGCGCCGTCGGTGTTGGGGCGGATCAGCCGGCCGACCTTGGTCGACAGCACGAACTCGCCGCGCGGGCGGTCGCACAGGGCGGCGCCCAGCCGCCGCTCCGACCGGCCATAGCCGTAATAGGGGGCGGTGTCGAAATAGCGGATACCGGCATCCCAGGCCGCTGCGAGGAGGGCCTCGGCCTCGGCCGGGTCGGTCGGGCGATAGAGTCCGCCCAGCTGCGCGCAGCCCAGCCCGATCACCGGAAGCGACAGGCCGGAGCGCGGCAAGGTACGGCGGTTGGTCAGGGTCATGAGGGGATCGCCTCAACTGCGAAGAAATGAGCATGCGCGGCGAGGGACCGGGCGCCGCGCACGCCCAAGGTGGGGAGGAGAGGGTGGGTCGGTCAGTACAGAACGTTCTGGGCTTCCGGCGTCGCAAGGTTGGCCTTGGTCACCAGCACCACGCCGGTGTCGAGCGTCTTTTCGACCTTCTCGTGCTTGGTCAGCTTGATCGCCGTCTGCACCCCCAGATAGCCCATCTGGTAGGATCCCTGGACGGCGATGGCCTCCAGCGTGCCGTCCTTGACGAAACCCTGGAGATCCTGGTTCCCGTCGAAGCCGACGGCGACGACATGGCCGGCCTTGCCGCTTTGGGCCAGCGCGCGTCCCATGCCGATGGCGGTCGGCTCGTTGGCGCCGAAGATGCCCTTCAGGTCGGGGTTGGCGGCCAGCACGTCGGTGGTCTGGTTCAGCGCCGTCGCCATCTGCGACTGCGAATAGAAGGGACCGACGATCTCCAGCTTGGAATGGTCCTTGATGTATTTGGTGAAGCCGCCGACCCGGCCGATCTCCGACCCGGCACCGGCGACATAGGACATGACGGCGATCTTGCCGGTGGAGCCGACCTTGTCGATCAGCGCCTTGGCGCACAGCTCGCCCGCCTTGACGTTGTCGGTCGACAGCATGGCCTGGTAATACTGCTTGCCGGCGTCGGAGACTGGGGAGTCGATCAGCACGACCGGGATCTTCGCTTCCCACGCCTTCTTCAGGACCGGGACCAGCGCATCGGGGTCGGAGGGGGCGAGCACGATGCCGGCGACCTTCCGGTTCACGGCGTTCTCCACCATGTTGACCTGATCGGCGATGGCCGATTCCGCCGCCGGACCCTGGAAGGTCATGGTGTAGCCGTCCGCCTCCTTCTGGGCGGCGGCAGCGCCCTTCTGCACATTCTGCCAGAAGGTGGAGTTCACCGTCTTCACCACCACCGCGATTTCCTTGTCGGCGGCCATTGCCGCACCGGCGGCGAGGGCGATGGCGGACGCCAGACAGGCCGAAACGAAGCGCTTCATGGTTTCACTCCCTGTTGGATTATTTTGGGCAGACGTTTGCTTTCGAAAACGCCGGTCAGCGCCGGTTGCGGATCTGGTCGATCCAGACAGTCAGGAGAATGACCAGACCGATGATGATCTGCTGGGTGAAGGCCGACACACCGTTCATGTTCAGCCCGTTGCGCAGGATGCCGATCACGAAGGCTCCGATGGCGGTGCCGGAGATCGTGCCCACCCCGCCGATCAGCGAGGTTCCGCCGATGACCGCACTGGCGATGGCGTCCAGCTCGTACATCACGCCTTCGTTCGGCTGGGCGGTGACGAGGCGGGACATCAGCACGCAGCCGGTCAGGCCGGCCAGCGTGCCGGACAGCACATAGGTGAACAGGGTGACGCCCGCGACGTTGACGCCCGACAGCCGGGCGGCTTCCGCGTTCGATCCCACGGCGTAGATGTGGCGGCCCAGCGTTGTGCGGCTCAGCATGATCGCCACGGCGATGGCGATCACCACCATCAGCACCACCGGATAGGGGATGCCGGGGAAGACCACGTCGGGAAAGCCGTCCTCGCCGATGCGGACGATGCGGAACATGGCGCCGTTGCCAAGCTCGCCGAAGGATTCGCCCAGCCCCGACACGGCCCGCGCGCCGGTGATCTGCAGGGCGACGCCGCGCGCCACCATCATCATGCCCAGGGTGGCGATGAAGGGCGGCAGCTTCAGCCGCGTCACGCACAACCCGTTCAGCAGCCCGCAGAAGGCGCCGACCAGGATGCCCAGCCCCATGCCCACGGGCACCGGCGCTCCCGCCTTCACCGCCAGCGCCGCCACCACGCCGGCCAGCGCCAGGACGGAGCCGACCGACAGGTCGATGCCACCGGTGATGATGACGCAGGTTGCGGCGATGCCGAGATAGGCGATGGAGGTCACCTGCAAGGCGATGGTCATGCCATTGCCGACGCTGAGGAAGGCGTCGCTGGTCGTGGAGAAGACGGCGATCAGCACCAGAAGCCCGGCGAGTGCGGCGAATTTCTGGATCAGGTCCTTGCGCCGGTCGTTCATCATCCGGCCGTTCATCGCCTGGGCGATCTCCCCCGGCGGCTGGCGTGGGGAAGCGGCTGTTTCAAGGACCTTGGTGGTGGGGTTGCTGGTGGTGGGATTGCTCATGGCGTTTCGGCTCCCGGTGCCGCCGGGCGGCCGTGGCCCGAGGCGAAATGCATGATGTCTTCCTGGCTGGTCTCGCGCGTGTTCAGCACGGCGGTGATCCGGCCTTCGTGGAAGACGGCGACGCGGTCGGTCAGGCCGAGGATCTCCGGCAGTTCTGAGCTGATGAGGACCACGCCGATCCCCTCGGCGGCCAGCCGGTCGAGAAGCTGGTAGATGGCGAATTTTGCACCGACGTCAATGCCGCGCGTCGGCTCGTCGAAGAACAGGATGCGCGACTGGCGGAACAGCCACTTGGCGATGACGATCTTCTGCTGGTTGCCGCCCGACAGCAGGCGGGCCACCTGATGCGGCGACGGCGTGCGGATCGACAGCATCTGGATGTAGCGCCAGGCCGCCTGTTCCTCCGCATTGCGGTCGATGAAGCCCAGCGCGTTGGACACCGCGCCCATGTTGGCCAGCGTCAGGTTCTGGGTGACCGACATCTTGACCGCCAGCCCGTGGCTCTTGCGGTCCTCCGACAGGTAGGCGATGCCGTGGGCGATGGCGTCGCGCGGGGTCTTCACCGTGATCTCGCGGTCGCTCAGCCGGATGGTTCCGGCGTCCAGCGGGTCGGCGCCGAAGATCGCCCGCGCCACCTCCGTGCGGCCGGCTCCCATCAGCCCGGCGAAGCCCAGGATCTCGCCGCGCCGCAGCTCGAACCCGACATCGTGGAAGACGCCGCGGCGGGTCAGGCCGCGCACCTCCATCAGCACGTTGGCGGTGGGGGTGGAGGTCCGCTCCGGGAACTTGTCGTCCAGCGAGCGGCCGACCATCAGCGCCACGATCTCGTCGACGCAGGTGTCGGCGAAATCGCGGGTATCGACATAACGGCCGTCGCGCAGCACCGTCACCCGGTCGACGATCAGCGCCATCTCGTCCAGCCGGTGCGAGATGTAGATGATCCCCACCCCCTGTTCCTTCAGTTCCCGGATCACCTGGAACAGCAGGGCGGTCTCGGATTCGGTCAGGGACGAGGTCGGCTCGTCCATGATGACGATCTCGGCGTTCAGCGACAGCGCCTTGGCGATCTCCACCATCTGGCACTGGGCGACCGACAGCGATTTCACCGGTGCATCGGGGCGGATGTCGACGCCCAGCCGGTCGAGGCAGGCCTGGGCCTGCCGGCGCAGGGCGGTACGGTCGACAAAGCATTTGCTGGGCCAGCCGCGTTTCGGCTCGCGCGCCAGGAAGATGTTCTCGGCCACGCTCAGATGCGGGACGAGGTTCAGTTCCTGGTGGATGATGGCGATGCCCGCCCGTTCGGTGTCGAGCGAGGAGGCGAAGCGGCGGACCTCGCCCTTGTAGGTGATGCTGCCCTCGTCGGGCTGGTACTGGCCGCTGATGATCTTCATCAGCGTCGATTTGCCGGCCCCGTTCTCTCCGCACAGCGCGTGGACCTCGCCACGACGCAGGTCGAAGCCGACGCCATCCAGCGCCAGCACGCCGGGGAACCGCTTGGTGATGTTGTCCAGCCGCAGCAGCTCGGCTCCCGCCAAACCATGGGGGAACCGGCCGGCGGCCGTATCGAGCGACGCTTGCTGCATGGCACCTCCCCATCCGGTGCGCCCAATTCGTCCAGGGCGCACCGTCTGGCTGCTTTGTCGAGCAAACCGTTTTGTCGCGCCGGCCGCGCCGTTCGGCTGCGGCCGGGACGGCGTCACTCCGCCATGCGCACCTGCTGGCGCTGGCGGCCCATGCCCTGCGCCGCGGCGGTGACGATGGCGGTCTTGCCTTGCAGTCCCGCAGCCATGCCGGTCTCCCCCTTTGTTGTCCAGCCCGTTGCGATCCGGCCGGTCGATGGGACCCCACATGATCCGTTCAGCGGATCGTTTGTTTTATATACACATGGTCGTTGCGCCTGTAAATCGCTGTTTCATTCCAGAGACAGGATTTCCGATATACGACGGGTTGCCTCGTCCAGCGCCGCCAGGATCTCCTCCGGTTCCTTCGGGACCTGCCGGGTGCGGAGATAGGGGCAGGTCAGGGCGGCGATGGCCCCGCCTTCCCGCCGGTCGATCACCGGGCTGGACAGGTCGATCACCGCCTCGGTGATGCTGCTGGGGCGCCAGACATGGCCGGCGGCGCGGGCGGCGTCCAGCGTCCGGGTCAGCGCGTCCAGGTCGATCCACGGGTCTTCCCGGCGCAGCTCTTCATAGAGGCTGTGGCGCCGCCTGGCGTTGACGAAGGCCATCAGGCAATGGCCGGAGCCTGTCAGCACCAGGGGCTGGCGATAGCCGATGCGGACGGTGAAGCCGATGTGACTGGTGCTCTCCACCCGCGCCACCACCGCGATCTGCGTGCCGGACATGACGGCGAGGTGGCAGGAATAGCCGGTGGTCTCGGCAAAGGCATTCATGAAGGGCAGGGCGATTTCGATCAGCGAGCGGTTGACCGGCCGGTTCATGCCCAGCCGGAACAACCGGTCGGTGACGCGGAAGCGGTCGTCGCCTTCGGGCCGCTCGATATAGCCGCGCTGTGCCAGCACCGAGACCATGCGGAAGATCTCGCCCTTGGTCCGCCCCACCCCGTCGCCGATCTGCTGCAACGACTGAGGATCGCGGCATTCGGACAGAAACTCCAGGATATCGAGCCCCTTTTCCAGCGCGGGGGCCGAATATCGCCGCTCGCGATCGGGAGCATTGGGCAATTCGGCAGGTGTATCCGTCGGATCGATGTCGGTCCCGTTCACGCTGGCCTCCCCTCTTGTGCCAATATCGGTGTGTTTTGCATATGGTTCCTCTGTTTCATCAGAAAAACAATGCCGGACTCGTCAGCTCCTTTGGGGCAAGCGCGCAAAGGGGGGCTACGCCGCCTGTTGTCCGGGGGCAGCAGGTGCTGTGCCTGGGTGCAGCCGTAGGCGGCGTTGTCGCGAAAATCGGTTTGTGCCGCTGCCTGGAGGGGGCTGGTGCAAAAAGGCCGCTCCGGTGGTGCTCAGGAGGCCAAGCGGGTATAGGGGCGGCTGAATCCGGTCTCCAATGCCGGACAAGGCGAATGAACCCCACCGCCATAAGACCCCGAAGGCCCGCTATCGTGTGGAGAATCGGGCGGTTACGATGCGGCGCATCGCCGATGCAATGACCTGGCGGTGTGGGTGACGCTGGAGGCGACCGCCGCCTGTTCGGCTTCCTGAGCGCAACCACGCCAAACCGGCAGGAGATGCACCACCTGCTCAATGACCCAGGGGATGCTATCAGCAGGCGTGCTTACCGGCAGCGTTGGTCTCAAGCATTGCTCAGAGGCGTCGTCTACAGCGTCAACCGTCTTGTTCTCCTTGGTATTTCCGCATGAGGCCTTAGACGGAGCAAGGCGCTCTCACATCAAGGATTCAACGGCGCTCGCCCGCGAACCCATCACATGGCCGCAGTGAACGCGCAGGCAGGATGCCAAGCCATTTCCATCAGCACCGCTCAACACGGCGCCGAAAGCGTGCTCCGCAACGTAATCGGCTGTGGCATAGGCCGAGGCGTCCTGGTCCAGCGCAGGGACGATGATGAACGCGGCATGGGCTTTGCGGTCGCGATGGCGCAGGGCGTCCCGGTAGACGTGCAGGTCGCGCAGCGCGTCATGCACGGCGGCGCGGCTGGCGCGATATTTGGCGTCGAGGATCACCCACCCGTGGCAGTCGCCGTCCGTCTCGAACACGATGACATAGTCGGGACGGAGTTCCCCGCTCAGGCTGCGCCATAGGGCGGGCTTGCCGGAATGCGCCCGGAACGTCTGTTGGTACAGCAGCCGCACGGACGCGGTCGGACGGTCATTCCGCCGCCATTCAACGGCGGCATGGGGCTTCTCCTCGTGCGCATCGCCGGCCGGCTCGGACCAGCGCGCCGTCCAACCTGGGCCGAGCGCCGCCTGCACCGCGTCGGCCAGCCTGTAGAAGACCACCGCCTCGTACAGGTCGTAGGTCCGCTTCATGCTGGCCTCCAGCGCAGACTCGGCATCGAACTGCAGGCCGGCGCCGAGCAGCCGGTGCGCCAGACGCTGGACCGCGGCCGCGGCGGGCAGATCCGCCAGCGCCTGCGAGGCGCCCTCCCGCGCCGGTTCGGGCGGCGACTGTCGGAAAGCGGGGGCGGACAACGCGTCGGCCAGCGCGGCGCGGTGCTGACGGCATTGCTCGGCGACCCGCGCGGCATACCCGCGGACGAACGGATCGATGCGCCAGTTGCCGCTGCCGGCCAGTGTTTCGAACCGGCGCGCCGTGGCGTCCACCATCTGGCGCACCCGCAAGAGCTGGAAGTGGAGATGGCGGGTGACCGGGTGGTCGTGGTTGGTCACTGTGACCGGCTGCTCCACGCCGGGCAGCACGGCCAGCCGCTCCCCGGTGCCCCGTTCGCCGGGGCGCAGGGCCAGCAGGGTCCGCGGATGGTTGGCGAGCCAGCGCACGGTCTGGGTGTCAGGGCGCCGCGCCATGGACAGCGGCGCCAGATCGCGCCGCCGCCGCACGGCAATCGGCGGGTCGCGCAGGAAGCGGCGGAGGTGTCGCAGCAGTTCCGGCAGGAGCGCGTCCAGCACCGCCGGGAAGATCGCCGCTGCGGTCGGACCGGCGATGCGCCCACCCTGCTGTCCCGGCGACATGCCCCAGGGAAGGGCGGTCGAGCGCTCCGACAGCTCGTTCAGCATGGCCGTGAAGGCTTCGATGCCAAGCTTCCCAGGGTGTGGCTGCACATCGAGGATCAGCCGGCGCCTGCGTTCGCCAACGGTGACGGACAGGCTCGTGCGTCCCGCCCAGCTGTCGATGACGAACTCGTAGGCGGCTTCCACCTGTCCTTCCACCATGCCCAGCCGGGCTGGTGCGAGGTCGTCGCCCCCCATATGGACCGTCGGCGCCTCCGCGGCCCTCACCCGCAATCTCAGCCTGTCGCCCTCCGCGCAGGCGACGATGGCGTCATCGTCCGGCGGGGTCGCGTCCTGCCAGTCATGGTTCTTCCGGTACAGGAAAAGCGTGATGTCCACGTCAGCTCCAGAATCGGACGACGCCCTGGGCGCGCAACTGCTCGGCCATGCGGGCAAGCCGGTCGGCCGAGGTCTTCAGCGCTTGGGCGGAGCAGACGGCGCGCGCCTCCTCCAGCGCCTTCGGCAGGGCGCCGCCGTCGTCGCCGCGGATTTTCGGCAGTACCTTCGCCAGCACGGCCGCGTCCAGCGCCACCGCCGGATCGGTGCCTGCGAAGGCCCGGCAGAAGGCCAGCACCTCGTCGCAGGCGCGGTAGCCGAAGTGCCGGCGCGCCTGATGGAGGGCGGCGTAAAGCGCCTCCAGCGCATCGCCGACGCGGCCGACCAGCGCCGGCTCGGCGCCCTCCTTGGCGAGCGCCCGCTTGCGCCAACCGGGCAGGTCGACGTCCCAGAACTCGAAAGTGAAGGCGCGGTCGAGCACCTTGTCGGAGAAGGGGTGCGTCGTCTCGTCCATGTTCACCGTGCCGACGATCACCAGATTGCGCGGCCAGGGGATGGTGGTCGGCACATTCTCCACCACGTCGCCGGCGGCGTGGATGGACAGGCGGGTGGACCGCCCCTCCATCGCCGACAGGAAGGGGGCGAAGTAGTGTTCGACGCGGGCGAGGTTCATCTCGTCCAGGCACAGGAAGAAGGGCTGGTCGCGCTGGCCGTCAGCGGCCATCAGGAAGCGCAGCGTCTCGGTTTCCTGATAGGCCGGCGGGTTGGCGAGCGGGTTGACGAAGCCCAGCAGCCCCGTCGGGTCGGTCCAGTCCGGCAGCACGGCGGTTTCCTGATAGTGCCGCTTCACCGGCAGCCCCAGGATGTCGCAGCAGGCCCGCGCATAGGCGCGCGCCAGCGAGGTCTTGCCGGTGCCGGACAGGCCGGCCAGCAGGACGAAACGCTTGCCCTCCAGCGCGGTCAACGCGGCGTGGAACAGGCGGATCTGATCGTCGGTGAAGACCAGCGAGCGCAGCTCCGGATCCTCGGCGAAGCGGGCCAGGATGGCGTCGATGGCGGGCAGGGCAGGTGCCGGTACGTTCTCCTCGACTGAAGCGGGAGAGAGGTCGTCCGGTTCGGCGTCTGCAGAGGAGGAGTCCCGCATGGCCGCGCGCGCCGCATCGTCCTCCGGCAGGCCGCTGGCCCAGTATTCGCCGTCCTCGGTCAGTTGAAGAACGCCATTGTCGGACATGACGAGATCGAGGGCGTCGGCCCATTGGATCAGCATGCTCGGCATCTGGTTGGTGGTCCAGTTGGGCCTGCAGCGGCGCAACACCTTCATCACCTCGGCCTTGGACAACGGCCTGTTGGCGTGGCGCAGCTCATCGAGCAAGATGGCGAAGCCGAAGATGTTGCGGAGGAAGACCTTGGCCAGGATGTTGGAAGGCTTCTGCCCTTCCAGCAGGGCCAGCCCGCCTTCGGTCGGCCGGTAGGTGCCGCTCGATACCGTCAGCAGCCCCAGCGTTACCGCCTGCGAAAGAACCTGCGTCCGGGAGTTGGCGTTAAGCTGCGGCGCCTCGGTGGCGATGGCGGCCAGCAGTTCCTCGCGTCCGGCTCCCGCCTCCGCCGCCCTGACAATGGCGAGCAGCAGAAACAAGTTGTCAGAGACGGTGAACATGCCCTTGCGCTGTTGGGCGGGCGGCAGCAGGACGACGTACGGCCGGTCGGTGGCGGTGCGCTCCGGTGGCAAGGGCAGCGAGGCGAGCGGCGCCTCGGGCAATTCCACCTCTTCCATGGGCTCGATCACCCGTTCCCACAGATACCAGGCGAACATACTGTGGCGGATGTCGGTCGCCAGATCGGTGCCCTCTCCGATTTCGCGGCGGAGTTCATCCCGGATCATGACGTGGTTGCCGATCAGGCCCAGGCCCCGCTGGACCGGCATCATCAGATAGCGGCGCAACGCCTGAATGCGCCGGTCGTCCAGCAGGCACAGAACATCGTGGGGGAACAGGACCGCGAAAATGCGTACCAGCCGCGCCGATGGGCGCCGGACATTGTGCTTCGGGTGGACCAGCCGCATGATCCGCTCGAACGCAAGGTCGAGCTGTTTTGCCCGCTGATCCGCAGTGATCGGCAGGTCGAGATTCTTCACTTCCCACAACGCATCAATCACGGTGGAATCAGAAGCGGCGCTGGACACATTCACCGAGCGGCCGAGGCCGATGTTGGCCACCTCGTCCATGTCCCACAGGCGCATCTGGAAACGGGGGTGCTTCCATTCCGCTTCCGGCAGGGTGCGCACATCCTCCACGGCGCGGTGGTAATTCGCGTGCCAATCCTCGCTGAAGGTCGCCGGAAACCCGGTCTCATAAAGCTTCTTCAGATCGTCCACCGCACCGCTCTCCCGTACCGTCTCGCGGCGCAGAATATTGCACGCCGTGGTGGAACTCCATCACTGATGTGCCTGCAAATTAACAGCGCTATCAAGCGTCGCAGAACACCTCCGCCCTGTGCCAAGCCAGACGCGGGCGGCAGCCGGATGCCGGGTTGCGTATGAATGCGTGTGTTTCAGAGCGTCTATAGTCCTTTTTATTAGACAATGATAATTGCATTGCTACCTTCTGCGCAGGCTTCGGCCACGGCTTCACCCCCTGGGGCGGCCGATAACAATCTGATCGTGTAGACCGCTCCAGCCCGCTGGAACCGGATCGGCACGGCGGGGACGGATGACGCGACAAAGAGGCGGGGCGCAGATCGCCGCTGTCCATGCGACGTTGAAACCCCTAGCAGGGCAAAGGTGACCCTCCCATGAGCATTTCCAAGCAAGTCATTGTGAAAACAGCGCTGGCGGCGTTCGTCGTCCTGGCACCGCTTCCCGCGGCTGCGCAAGTCAAGCTGTCGGATCTGAAGCTGAAGATCGACCCGGCGCAGACCACGGTGTCGGGCATTTCCTCCGGCGCCTATATGGCCGGTCAATTCCAGGTCGCATATTCGGGGCTGGTCAAGGCGGCGGGCCTCGTCGCCGGTGGTCCCTATGACTGTGCCGAGGTGTCGGAGGGAGGCATCGCCCCGGCGGTGGTGGCGCTGAAGCGCTGCATGGACGTGGCGATGGGCGCGCCCAACGTCGACGCGCTGGTCGCCAACGCCAAGGCGCGCGAGAAGGCCAAGGACATCGATCCGCTGTCCAACATGGCGCAGTCGAAGATCTACCTGTTCAACGGCGACAACGATGTGACGGTGAAACGCCCGGTCGCCGACGCCACCGAGCAGTTCTACAGGGCGCTGGGGGTGACGGAGGCCAATTTCACCTATGTGAAGCTGCCGAAGGCCGCGCATGCCTATATCACCGACGGCTATGGCGCCGCCTGCGACTTCATCCCGAAAGAGGATGAGAAGAGCGAATACATCAACAACTGCCAGTACGATCAGGCCGGTGCCATCGTCCGCTTCTTCTACGCCGACGCCAAGACGCCGAACGCTCCGGCCGCGGCCCGCCAGCCGCAGCTGTTCAACCAGGCGCCCTTCGTCGGCGACACCAGCCGCAGCGGCATGGCCAAGACCGGCTACATCTATGTTCCGGAAGCCTGCGAGGGTGGCAAGCAGACTTGCCGCATCCATGTCGCTTTCCATGGCTGCAAGATGGCATCGAACCTGATCGGCGATCACTTCGCCGTGCATGCCGGCTACAACCGCTGGGCCGACGTCAACAACATTGTCGTGCTGTATCCGCAGATCGACGGCGCCGCCAAGTTGTCCTCCAACCCCAAGGCCTGCTGGGACTGGTTCGGCTACACCGGCTATGACTTCGCCCGCAAGGGCGGCTTCCAGATGACCGCCGTCCGCAAGATGATCGGCGCGCTGGCTGGGGAGTGAGCACCCGCTTCGCATAAAAAAGTCCCTCTCCAGCGGACTGGAGAGGGGCTTTTTCACATGAGGGCTATCAGGCCTTCAGGATGCCGCGGCCGGCGAAGCGGGATGCTACGCCCAGCTGCTCCTCGATGCGGATCAGCTGGTTGTACTTGGCGAGGCGGTCCGAACGGCTGAGCGAGCCGGTCTTGATCTGGCCGCAGTTGGTGGCGACCGCCAGATCGGCGATGGTGCTGTCCTCGGTCTCGCCCGAACGGTGCGACAGGACGGCGGTGTAGCCGGCCTTGTGCGCCATATCCACCGCTTCCAGCGTCTCCGACAGCGTGCCGATCTGGTTGACCTTCACCAGGATCGAGTTGGCGACACCTTGGCGGATACCCTGGGCCAGACGCTTGGGGTTGGTGACGAACAGGTCGTCGCCGACCAGCTGCA
>CBFGPE010000108.1:0-25468 GCA_965650625.1 uncultured Azospirillum sp.
TGGCGATCGACTTGCCGAGCGAGGTCTTGCCGACGCCGGGCGGGCCGACGAGGCAGAGGATGGGACCCTTGACCTTGTTCATCCGGTTCTGGACGGCAAGATACTCGAGGATTCGCTCCTTGACCTTCTCCAGACCATAATGGTCGGCGTCCAGCACCTTCTGGGCCAGCTTCAGGTCGCGCTTCACCTTGGTGCGCTTCTTCCACGGAATGGACAGCATCCAATCCAGGTAGTTGCGGACCACGGTAGCTTCCGCGGACATCGGGCTCATCGACCGAAGCTTCTTCAGCTCGGCGAGCGCCTTCTCGCGGGCTTCCTTGGAGAAGCGGGTCTTGTTGATCTTCTCTTCCAGCTCCGCCGATTCGTCGCGGCCGTCCTCGGTCTCGCCGAGTTCCTTCTGGATCGCCTTCAGCTGCTCGTTCAGATAGTACTCGCGCTGGGTCTTCTCCATCTGCCGCTTGACGCGGTTGCGGATGCGCTTTTCCACCTGCAGCACGCCGATCTCGCCTTCCATGAAGGCATAGACCCGCTCCAGACGCTCCGACACGGTGGCGCATTCCAGAAGCTGCTGCTTTTCTGGAATCTTCAGCGCCAGATGCGAGGCGACGGTATCGGCCAGCTTGCCGGCTTCCTCGATCTGGTTGATCGAGACCAGCACCTCCGGCGGAATCTTCTTGTTCAGCTTGATGTACTGCTCGAACTGGGAGACGACGGCGCGGCTCAGCGCCTCCAGCTCCTGATTCTCGCCGGTCTTTTCCTCGACCAGCTCGGCCTGGGCCTGGAAGAACTCCTCATTGTCGGCGAACTTGGTGATGGCGGCGCGCTGGCCACCTTCCACCAGCACCTTGACGGTCCCGTCCGGCAGCTTGAGCAGCTGCAACACGGTGCCGACGGTGCCGACGCTGTAGATGTCGGCCGGAGTCGGATCGTCCTGCGCGGCGTTCTTCTGGGTGACGAGCAGGATCTGCTTGTCATCCTTCATCACGTCTTCCAGCGCGCGCACGGACTTCTCGCGCCCGACGAACAGCGGCACGATCATGTGGGGGAAGACCACGATGTCGCGCAGCGGCAGGACCGGGTAGAGGGCACCACGGGAGAGTTCGATCATGGGCAGGGCCTCAATGAATGGATCGCCGCCAGCCCGGAATGGGCCTGACACAGCCCCCGCCTCGGGTTGAGCGCGGGGATCGCCTACGGCACCGGACTAACGTGGCACACGGCCATGCGCCCTTCAAGGGGCTGCGACCGTCTTCCCGCCGTTTCCGCAAGGTGAAACGGCCGTTTGGCCGGCCAAGACCGCCCTTGCTCCCCTTTCGGACGACTTAAATGGCAGTTCGAGCCGGTTTTGCACCCCTTCGGCCACCCAAACGGAAGCTTTGCGGCTTCATTCACCCAGTCAGCCGCAAACGATCCGCTCCACAGGCGCCGGAGGGGTGACGATTCGGAATGGCCAGTTTGCGCACCATGCGCCAACCGCATCGGAAGCGGCTTGAAAAAGAAAAAGGGGCGCCGAAGCGCCCCTCTCGTCGTTCCGTCGCAAAGACTGCAACGGCCTGTCGTCCAATCACGCGCCCGGCGCTTCGCTGCGCCGCTCGGCGTGGACATAGAGCGGCTTGGCCCGCCCTTCCACCACTTCCTTGTTGACCAGGATGCTCTCGATGCCGGTCAGGCCCGGCAGGTCGAACATCGGGTCGAGCAGGATGGCTTCCATGATCGAGCGCAGGCCACGGGCGCCGGTCTTGCGGGCGATCGCCTTGTGGGCGATGGCGCGCATGGCGTCCTCGGAGAACTCCAGATGGACATCCTCCATCTCGAACAGGCGCTGGTACTGCTTGACCAGGGCGTTCTTCGGCTTGCTGAGGATCTCGACCAGCGCCGCCTCGTCCAGATCGGACAGGGTGGCCAGCACCGGCAGACGGCCGATGAACTCGGGGATCAGGCCGAACTTCAGCAGATCCTCGGGCTCGACCTCGTGCAGGATCTCGCCGGTGGCGCGCTCGTCGGCGGAGCGGACATCGGCGCCGAAGCCGATGCTGGTGCCCTTGCCGCGCTGGGCGATGATCTTGTCCAGGCCGGCGAAGGCGCCGCCGCAGATGAACAGGATGTTGCTGGTGTCGACCTGCAGGAATTCCTGCTGGGGATGCTTGCGCCCGCCCTGCGGCGGCACGGAGGCGACGGTGCCCTCCATGATCTTCAGCAGGGCCTGCTGCACGCCCTCGCCCGACACGTCGCGGGTGATCGACGGGTTGTCGGACTTGCGGCTGATCTTGTCGACCTCGTCGATGTAGACGATGCCGCGCTGCGCCCGCTCGACATTGTAGTCGGCGGCCTGGAGCAGCTTGAGGATGATGTTCTCGACGTCCTCGCCGACGTAACCGGCTTCGGTCAGCGTCGTGGCGTCGGCCATGGTGAAGGGAACGTCGATGATGCGGGCCAGCGTCTGGGCCAGCAGCGTCTTGCCGCAGCCGGTCGGGCCGATCAGCAGGATGTTCGACTTCGCCAGTTCGACGTCGTTGTGCTTCGTCCCGTGGGCGAGGCGCTTGTAATGGTTGTGGACCGCCACCGACAGCACGCGCTTGGCGTAGGACTGTCCGATGACGTAATCGTCGAGCACCGCATGAATGTCGCGCGGAGTCGGGACCCCGTCGCGGGACTTCACGAGGGTCGTCTTGTTCTCCTCGCGAATGATGTCCATGCACAGTTCGACGCATTCATCGCAGATGAACACCGTCGGACCGGCAATCAGCTTGCGGACCTCGTGCTGGCTCTTGCCGCAGAAGGAGCAGTAGAGCGTATTCTTCGAATCGCCGCTGCTGGACTTGCTCATCGGTACTCCGTCATCTCGCGGGAGGCGTGGACCCCTAGGACCATGCCCGTTCGCGGCGCCCCCCGACGCCGGTCCTACTCAGGTTATCGCGGACGGCGTCCGCGACAAGGTCATGCGCCGTTTTGCCGACGCATCACAATCCGCATACCGGACATGCCACAAGGGGCTTCCCCTATGACCGGCCCCTATGACCGGATCGTGTCACTGCCATTCAACAACAGCGTCACGACCCGATCAACCCTTTGTTGGGAGGGCTCAGGACCAGCGGCTTACGAATGGTGATCGACGCCCGGGCGCTTCTCCACCACCTCGTCGATCAGACCGAAGGCCTTCGCCTCTTCCGGCGACATGAACTTGTCGCGCTCCATGGCGGTCTCGATGGTGTCGAGATCCTGCCCGGTGTGCTTGACGTAGATGTCGTTCAGGCGCGAGCGCAGCTTCAGGATTTCCTGGGCCTGGATTTCGATGTCCGAGGCCTGGCCCTGGGCGCCGCCCGACGGCTGATGGATCATGATGCGGCTGTTGGGCAGCGAGAAGCGCTTGCCCGGCGCGCCGGCGGCCAGCAGAAGCGAGCCCATCGAGGCCGCCTGCCCCATGCACACCGTCGACACCTGCGGACGGATGTACTGCATGGTGTCGTAGATGGCGAGGCCGGCCGAGACGTAGCCGCCCGGCGAATTGATGTAGAGCGCGATGTCCTTGTTCGGGTTCTCCGACTCAAGGAACAGCAGCTGCGAGCAGATCAGGCTGGCGACGGCGTCGTTCACTCCGCCGATCAGGAAGATGATCCGCTCCTTCAGCAGGCGCGAATAGATGTCGTACGCGCGCTCGCCCCGGTTGGTCTGTTCGATGACCATCGGGACCAGAGCATTCATCTTCGGCTCGAAGTCGTACATGTGTTCTTCCCTGCCCCCGCAGTTGGCTGAACCGGTGATCGTTGCCGGCACGGAACCACATATAGGAACCTTTGGGGGCGGATGGTAGTCCGCCCCCACTCCTTTCGGGGAGTTAGGCCGCCGCAGACTCGCTGCCTGCCTCGTCCTCGTCCTTGCTCAGCTCTTCGACGCTGACGGTCTTCTCGGTCACCTTGGCCTGATCCAGGATGTGGTCGACGACCTTATCCTCGAAGATCGGGGCGCGGAGGTTCTCGAGCGCCTGCTGGTTCTGCTTGAAGAACTCGAACACCTGACGCTCCTGACCGGGGAAGCGGCGGGCTTCGTTGATCAGGGCGCGGTTCACCTCGTCCTGGGTGACCTGGATGTTGTTGCGGCGGCCGACTTCCGACAGCAGCAGGCCCAGGCGGACGCGGCGCTCGGCGATCGAGCGGTACTCGGCCTTCAGCTCGTCCTCGGACTTGTTGGCGTCCTCGCCGGCGGTGCCGTTCTTCAGCTCTTCCTGCAGGCGGGCCCAGATGCCCTCGAACTCGATGTCGACCATGCCGGCCGGCACCTCGAACGAATGGGCCTCGGCCAGCTTGTCGAGCAGCTGGCGCTTCACGCGCAGACGCGACAGGCCGTCATACTCGCCCTTGATGCGGTCGCGGATGGCTTCGCGCATCTTCTCCAGGCTCTCCATGCCGAACTCCTTGGCGAGTTCGTCATTGACCTCGGCCGGGACATTCTTGCGCAGCTCCTTCACGTCGACCTCGAAGACCGTCGCGGCGCCCTTCAGGCGCTCATGCGGGTAGTCTTCCGGGAAGGTGACGTTGACGGTGCGGTGCTCGCCGACCTTGGCGCCGACCAGCTGCTCCTCGAAGCCCGGCACGAAGCGGCCGGCGCCCAGCTCCAGCGGGTAGTCCTTGCCGTCCATGCCCGGCAGGGCCTCGCCATCGACGGAACCAGCGAAGTCGATCACGGCGATGTCGCCGGTCTCGGCGGCGCGGTCCTCGGTGACCGGGGCCTGCGTGGAGTGGGCCGAGGCCAGACGGGTCAGCGCCTCTTCCACCGACTCGTCGGTGACCTCGGCGACCGGCTTCTCCAGCTCGATGCCCGAGAAGTCGCCCGGCTCGACGTCCGGCAGCAGCTCGACCGCCATCTTGTAGGTGAGGTCGCCGCCGTCCTCGTACTTCTCGACTTCGATCTTCGGCTGCAGGGCGATGCGCAGGCCGCGCTCGCTCAGCGCCTGGCGCGAGCTGTCGGAGATGGCGTCCTCCAGCACCTCGGACAGCACGCCGCCGAAATAGCGCTGCTTGATCACGGTGACCGGCACCTTGCCCGGACGGAAGCCCGGCAGCTGGACCGTGCGGCGCAGCTCTTCCAGCTTGCCGTTCACCTTCTCTTCGATGTCCTTGGCGGAAATGACGACCTGAAATTCGCGCTTGAGGCCGTCGGTGCTGGTCTCGGTGATGTTCATCGGAACGAAAGCCTATCTCGTTGTTCCGGCCCGGCGGCGCCCGTCCGGGCGGCCCGAATCCGTGTTGTCCATGCGGTCCAAGGTGTTGCCATGGTGCGGGCGAAGGGACTTGAACCCATACGACCGAAGTCACTGGAACCTAAATCCAGCGCGTCTACCAATTCCGCCACGCCCGCGTTCATGGCAAAGGCAGCCGCGACGGGTGCCGAAACACCCGCCGGACCGCCGGCGAAGTCCGGTCTATAGCACAGCGCGCCGGAAGCAAACAGGCAAAATGGCCCCACTCAAGAGAGTGAGGCCCGCTCTGTTCGCGTCAGCCACCGGCCTTTCCCAGCGACCGCACCGCGGACGAGGTGATGATGCGCCCCTCACCGGTGTAGGCCTCGTGATTGGCGTCGATCTCGCCCAGCCGGTAACGGTAGTTGATCATCATTCCCAGCGACTGTTTCAGCCCCTTGGCCGAGCGGTCTGCCAACCAGTTCAGCCGCTCCATGCGAGCGCCGTTGGTCAGGTGGAAGTGCGCCACCGGGTCCAGTGCGCGGGGGCGGCCATGGCCCTTCGCCTCCTGCACGCCGGTCAGGTAATGCATGCACAGCCGCATCAGCGGGCCGCGCAGGCGCTTCTGCAGTTCATCATCCTCCGCCCAGCCGGGACGGGAGAGAGCGCGGGCAAGCAGAGGCGATTCGTCGGTGCCGACGCCGCCTTCGGTGGGGGACTCGACATCGTCGGCCTGCTCCAGTTCGGTCAACCGTTCGGCGATCCGCTCGGCCTCCGTGTTGGTCAGCAGGGCGTCGCCGTCACGGTCGAGTGTCCGGTCGAACCAGCGGCGGAAACCGGGGATCGGCGACAGGGTGGCGTAGCACTTGATGTTGGGGAACTCGGTCGCCAGCCCGTCGACCACCCGCTTGATCAGGAAATTGCCGAAACTGATGCCGGCCAGCCCGGTCTGGGCGTTGGAAATCGAATAGAAGATGGCGCTGTCGGCGCTCTTGGGGTCGCAGACCGGCGCGGTGGGGTCGAGCAGGGCCTGCACGTTGTCGGACATGCCCTGGACCAGTGCCACCTCGACGAAGATCAGCGGCTCGTGCGGCATGCGCGGGTGGAAGAAGGCGAAGCAGCGGCGGTCCGAATCGAGCCGGTCCTTCAGGTCCTGCCAGCCGCTGATCTCGTGCACAGCCTCGTACTTGATCAGTTTTTCCAGCAGCGAGGCCGGGCTGTCCCAGGTGATGCGGTGCATCTCCAGGAAGCCGACATCGAACCATGCCCGCAGCAGGTTCTTCAGATCGTCTTCCAGCGCCTGCAGCAGCGGTTCGCCGCGCGCCATCTCCATCAACTCGGCACGGAGGTCGACCAGGAACTTCACCCCTTCCGGCAGGGCGTTGAACTGGGTCAGCAGCCGCAGGCGCGGCGGTTCCAACGCCCGGCGCAGCGCCCGTTCGGCATGGCCGCGAGCCACGGGGTCGGCGGCGGCCTGGAAGGTCGCCATCGCGTCCATCACCGCATCGCGGTCGACGTCGAAGTCGCGCGCGAGCATTACAAGGAAGTTGCGCCGCCCCTGCGGATCCAGCGCCAGATAGGTGCGGCCAAGCTGTGCAGCACGGGCACGGGCCGAAACCTCACCGCCCCGCGATTCCAGGCAGGCCTCGATCTGCTCCTTGAGGCGCTCGGCGTCCTCCTTCGGCAGATGTGTGCGCGGCGCCGCGCCGACGGCGCCGCGGGCCGATGCCGCGATCTCGCGCCAGCGGGTACGCAGGTTGTCCAGCGCGCGGTCGAAGAAATTGGGCTGCGCGGCCGGAGATGGCGGCACAGGCTCCAGAGTGGTGGTGTCGGGTGCGTCGCTCATGCCCCGGAGTCTGGCCCGACCGGAGCGCCGCCGCAAGGGCGCGCGCGAACGCCGTCGTCAGGGGTACCGCCGACGCCGCTCTAGGCAGGTCTCAGCCCTGAGCCTTCAGCGCCTTCAGCACGCCGGGCAGCGCCCCCGCCAGATCGTCGGAGATCAGGCCGGTGCCGAGCGCACGTCCCGCCTCGCCATGCAGCCAGACGGCGGTGCAGGCGGCCTCGAACCCGTCCATTCCCTGCGCCAGCAGGCCCAGAACGATGCCGGCCAGCACGTCGCCGGTACCGGCGGTCGCCAGATCGGGCGGCGCGTTGATGTTGACCACGGCCCGGCCGTCGGGAGCGGCGACCACGGTATCCGCGCCCTTCAGCACGACCACCGCACCGGATCTTGCGGCGGCGGCCCGCACCCGCGACAGCTTGTCGCCGTCCATACCGACCGAATCGCCGAACAGCCGGGCGAACTCCCCCTCATGCGGGGTGAGGACGCAACGCTTGTCGAGCCGGTCGAGAAGCTCATCGGCCGACTCGGCAAAGCTGGTCAGCGCGTCGGCATCCAAGACACAGGCGCGGCGGGCGTCCAGCGCCGCCATCACAGCGGCGCGGGTCTGCGCACCCCTGCCCGCCCCCGGTCCGATCAGCACCGCGTTCCTGCGCGGGTCCTGCAGCAGCCGGGCGAAGGCACCGGCATCCTCCAGCGGATCGACGATCACGCTGGCGCAGCCGGCGGCATAGATCGGGAAGGCCTCCGGCGGGCAGGCGATGGTGACCAGCCCGGCACCGGCGCGCAGGGCCGCGACCGACGCCAGCCGTGCCGCGCCGGTCATCCGCGCACCGCCCAGCACCACGGCGTGACCACGCGCATATTTGTGACCGTCCAGCGCCGGCCAGGGGAAGCGGTGGTGCCACAGCGACGGCTCGTTCACCGCGGTCTGCGGGGCGATGCTGTCCAGCACCCGGTCCGGAATGCCGATGTCGGCCACCACCACCTCGCCGCACAGGGTGCGGCCGGGCAGCAGCACATGGCCGGGCTTGCGGCGGAAGAAGGTCACGGTCAGCGCCGCTTGCGGAGCGGCGCCCAGCACCCGGCCGCTGTCGCCGTGCAGGCCGCTCGGCACATCCACGGCGACGACGGTGCGCCCCTCCATCGCCTCGACGACGGCGCGGGCGAGCCCGTCGAGCGGCCGGGACAGGCCGGCGCCGAACAGGGCGTCGATGACCAGGGGATTGCCCTTGAGGATGTAGGGATCGGCCGCCTCGATCGGGCCGGGCCAGCGCTCCGCAGCCACCGCGGCATCGCCGGTCAGGGAGGATCGCGTGCCGAGCAGCGCCAGCCGAACCGGCCAGCCGGCCTCTAGCAGGAGTCGGGCGATGACGAAGCCGTCGCCGCCGTTGTTGCCTGGACCGCAGAGCACAGCAGTGGGGTGCGGCGCCCAGCGCTCGCACACGGCGCGGACCACGGCGGCGCCGGCGGCCTCCATCAGGGCCGAACCGGGCACCCCGGCGGCGATGGCCAGCTGGTCGGCCCGATACATCTCCGCGACGGACAGAAGCTCATCCATCCCCCACTCTCCCCAACCTTGGCCGACCCTGGCTTGCCTTGCCGTTCCTTGGAAGGGCGAAGTTGCGCACGCCCACTCTACCCGTAGGCAGTGTCTTCACCCGGAACGAACCATGCGGACAAGCATAAACGCCCGCGAAACGGCGGGCCAGCCGTGCGGACGTTTATAAAACCGGAATTTTCCAAGACGCGAAGAAGAAGATGGGGCGATGGATGGGACTCGAACCCACGACCGCTCGGACCACAACCGAGAGCTCTACCAACTGAGCTACCACCGCCGCCGTCAGCGTTTCCGCCGTCGGGAGCCGCGTTATGCTCCACCACGGCTGCCCGGTCAAGCGCCTTTTTCACGAAAAGCAAAAATACTTCTTTCGGATTGGGCCGCCCCCCCTTTCGCCCGCCCTGAGCGGCCGTCGCACGCCCGCCAGCGCGGAGCGCTTGCGCCAGTTGCACAAATATTGTTCACTCCGCCGAATCCTTCGGCAGCACCCTGCCCCATTGGACGGCACCCGGCCGTCTTATGACCAGCGTCGATGCCGCCGGATCGGATCGGCCGAATGTGGCACGCTCCATGCTTATCGTCGTCGCTGTCGGCAGTGCCGTGGACGGTGCCTGCCGGCGTTGGCACCTCGTACACGAGAGACCCATGAAGAAGATCGAAGCCATCATCAAGCCGTTCAAGCTCGACGAGGTGAAGGAAGCCCTTCACGAAGTCGGGATCAAGGGGATCACCGTCACCGAAGCCAAGGGCTTCGGCCGCCAGAAGGGCCACACGGAGCTTTACCGCGGCGCGGAATACGTCGTGGACTTCCTGCCGAAGGTGAAGATCGAGGTGGTGATGGAGGATTCCCTGGTGGAGCGGGCGATCGAGGCGATCCAGCAGGCCGCCCACACCGGCCGCATCGGCGACGGCAAGATCTTCGTCACGCCCGTGGAGGAGGTTGTCCGCATCCGCACCGGGGAGAAGGGCGCCGACGCGATCTGATCGCGCCCGGATCGCATCGTCCACCGGCTCCTTCCTTCAAACCGGCACCCTCCCGACCAGCATCCGCCAACATGCGCCGCTTTCCCCAACACCTCATGCCGGCCCCGGCCGCACACCTCGCCGAACGGCCGATGGCCGCCTATGGCGAACGTGCGACTTTTTGGGTTGGCGCGTTGTGCGGGGAAGAAAGGCGTGAGATAACGTCCGCCGCGAGCGCCGCCCTCCGCCGCCAAGACCCCGACGGGGCTTGGGCGACGGCTTGACGCAGCGGGATCCAACCCTCTTAAAGCGTGGAAAAAGAGACATGTCCGACATCAGCAAGGTCTTCGACCTGATCAAGGAACACGACGTCAAGTACGTGGACCTGCGCTTCACCGACCCGCGCGGCAAGCTGCACCACACGGCCCAGCACGTCTCGACCATCGACGAAGACGTGTTCGAAGACGGCATCATGTTCGACGGTTCCTCGATCGCCGGCTGGAAGGGCATCGAAGAGTCGGACATGATCCTGAAGCTGGACCCGACGACGGCCGTCATGGATCCGTTCGCCGCCCAGCCGACGCTGAACATCCTCTGCGACGTCTACGATCCGGGCACCGGCGGTTCCTACGCCCGCTGCCCGCGCGGCATCGCCAAGGCCGCCGAGAAGTACACCGCTTCGGCCGGCATCGGCGACACCGTCTTCTTCGGTCCGGAAGCCGAGTTCTTCGTGTTCGACGACGTGAAGTACTCCGTCGACATGAACAAGGTGTCGTACGAGTTCGCTTCGGACGAGGGTTCCTACTCGTCGGGCAAGGACTATGAGGACGGCAACCTGGGCCATCGCCCGGGCACCAAGGGCGGCTACTTCCCGGTCGCCCCGGTCGACAGCTGCAACGACCTGCGCGCCGAGATGCTGAGCGTCCTGGCCGAGATGGGCGTTCCGGTCGAGAAGCACCACCACGAGGTGGCCGCCGCCCAGCACGAGCTGGGCATCAAGTTCGACACGCTGGTCCGCACCGGCGACAACATGCAGTACTACAAGTACGTGGTGCACAACGTCGCCCACGCCTACGGCAAGACTGCGACCTTCATGCCGAAGCCGGTCTTCGGCGACAACGGCTCGGGCATGCACTGCCACCAGTCGATCTGGAAGGATGGACAGCCGCTGTTCGCCGGCAACCAGTACGCCGACCTGTCGGAGCTGGCGCTGTACTACATCGGCGGCATCATCAAGCACGCCAAGGCGCTGAACGCCTTCACCAACCCGTCGACCAACAGCTACAAGCGTCTGGTCCCGGGCTATGAGGCTCCGGTTCTGCTGGCCTACTCGGCCCGCAACCGTTCGGCGTCCTGCCGCATCCCGTACGTCGCCTCGCCGAAGGGCAAGCGCGTCGAGGTCCGCTTCCCGGATCCGTCGGCCAACCCGTACCTGGCCTTCGCCGCCATGCTGATGGCCGGCCTGGACGGCATCCAGAACAAGATCCATCCTGGCGACGCGATGGACAAGAACCTGTACGACCTGCCGCCGGAAGAGCTGGCCAAGGTCCCGACCGTCTGCGGCTCGCTGCGCGAAGCTCTGAACTCCCTGCGCGAGGACAACGAGTTCCTGCGCAAGGGCGACGTCTTCTCGCAGGACATGATCGACGGCTACATCGACCTCCGTACGGAAGAGATGATGGCCTTCGAGACCATGCCGCACCCGATCGAGTACAAGATGTACTACTCGGTCTGATTTGGTCCTTGGAAACACCGGGCCTTTCATCACTTCGGAAACGGAGGGTGTACCGGCCCGGTGCACCCGCAGAAAAGGCTCCCCAAGGCGACTTGGGGAGCTTTTTTTACCTGCACTCCATGCGGCTCATTACGCGGAAGCGGTGCGCAGCACTCGATCCGTGTACGAAGAATTCTTTTAAAGCACATTCTCCTCGGTGATGGATATTTGTGCTTTAACACTCCGGCAGATTGGAAAAATCTCTATCAAAGCATACGCAGGCACCTTGTTAACTTAGATTTTCTCTTTAATGAGCCTCGTTGCTCGGATTGAATCATCCTCCGGTTTACTGCTCACCGATTTTATATGGGCGAGGAGGGTTGGCCTTGAAGACTCATCCCGATACCGATTGGATCACGCTTGCAAAAGACTTGAAGTCATCCACAGAGGATGCCGGCGGAAGTGATCCGGCGATTTCGAGCTGCTCCGGCCTCGATCCGAACGACGTCCGCTGGCTCCGCCGCTTCACCTTGCGTGGCAACTTGTTGATGATTATCCGGTGCCCGCCAGTCAGCGCACTTTCCTGGCACGGAAAGCTCCCGCCCAAGAGCTATGGCGCCAGCAAGGACAAGGCCAAGTCGAACGAACGGACCGGAATAGCGGTCGACTCCAAAGGGCGCTCTTACGTCTCCGATTATGACCTGATGTCTATCCACCGGGCGACCGGCGATGGCAGGTTTACCGCCTTGCCTGCCACAGGCGTCAACCCTGACAAGGCCAGCGGAATGTCCGCAGAGGCCACGCTCCTGCTCCGCGCCGTGAACATGGGAATGATCAGCCGCTTTCAACACGGTTGCCAAGACGATTGGGACAACGCCGACAACAGAGGCGTGAAAGCGGACGACCGATTTGCCGTCTTCAACTGTGGAATAGCTTCCTATATGCCCAACCCCAATGAAATGGAAATGTTTTACCGCCGCAATGGGATAAGCTGGCCATACAACAGAAACGGCCATTACCAGCTGAGCTGGGGTGTAATCGGTCTGGCCTGATCCAGCCTTACTGGGGATTGGGGCCGTTCCACACACCGATGTCCGGCGAAGTGCATGCCGTCCGCTCCGCGCAGTCCGCTTTCGCGCAACTGCAGGCGGGGAACTGGCAGCCGTCTCCGTTCAGGTCGGTCGCCCGCACTGCAAGGTCGTAGCGGACGCCGCGCATGATGGCGGGGCCGGCCGTGCTGTGGCGCTCGTAATGCTCCACGACATGGCGGACGCGGGTGAGCAGTTCGCGCCGTTGATCGTGTCCCGGGTCCATGCCTTCGCCCCCAATCGCCAGTGATTGCCGCCATGAACAGGGACGCCGGAGAGCCGCGTCCTGTTCCGGCATCCATGCGCAGTACGGCGCAAGGGGAACTCAACGCACAGGAATGATGCGGCGGCCCGGCTGTTGCCACAGCAGTGATCAAGATGGGTGACCAAGACGGGAGGGCAAGATGGATCGCGACAGGCTGCACCGCGTCGCCAAGGCGCTGGGCGATGTCCGCCTTTACGAGAAACACCACACCGGGGAGTTCATCACCATGCGCCTGCGCGACTCCCTGGCCGACAGCCCCGGCTATGACGAGGCGGAGGTGGACAGGAAGCTGTTGGAACTGGCCCGTGTGGCGCTCGAGGCCGCCGAATAGTGGGGGCGCAGGGTGACGAAGCGGCGGGCGGCCTGTTGGTGAAGGTGAAGCGAGCCAACAGAGGGAGACTGCCGCCATGGCCGAAGACAAGAGGTCCGATCTGCCGCAAGGTGACCGCCCCGGCAGTGATCGCCCGGCGACCATGCCCATTCCGGTGAAGCCGGCGGCCGAGCCGATGAGCGACAAGGACGAAGCGCCGCCGGGTACGCCGGGGACGGGTGAAAACATCGATCCGAAGACCGGCGAGACCTATGTGCAGGGGATCGGCGGGGCCTGACCTGATGGCCAGGTGTCGGCTAACGACACTCCAAACGAAAAGGGCCGGCTCCTGCGAGCCGGCCCTTCCGCTGTCACGTCACCCGCGTCACGCCACGAAGGGCGGTACGGCGGTGACGTTGGCGGCCTTTTCGACGACCTGGCCGACGCGCAGCAGCGTCTCCTCGTCGAAGGGACGGCCGATCAGCTGGAGGCCGAGCGGCAGGCCGTCGGCGCCCAGACCGGCCGGGACCGACATGGCCGGCAGGCCGGCGAGGTTGATCGGAACGGTGAAGACGTCGTTCAGGTACATCTGCACCGGATCGTCCATCTTCTCGCCGATGGCGAACGGCGTGCTGGGGGCGGTCGGCGTCAGGATGACGTCGCAGCTCTTGAACGCCTCGTCGAAGTCCCACTTGATGCGCGTGCGCACCTGACGGGCCTTGTTGTAATAGGCGTCGTAATAGCCGGCCGACAGCACATAGGTGCCGATCAGGATGCGGCGCTGCACTTCCTTGCCGAAACCGGCGCCGCGGGTGTTCTCGTACATTTCCTTGAGGTTGCCGCCCTCGACCCGCAGGCCGTAGCGCACGCCGTCATAGCGCGCGAGGTTGGACGACGCCTCGGCCGGCGCGATGATGTAGTAGGCGGCCAGCGCGTATTTGGTGTGCGGCAGGCTGACCTCGACCGGCTCGGCGCCGGCCTCCTTCAGCCAAGCGATGCCCTGGTCCCACAGCGCGGCGATCTCGGCCGACAGGCCCTCGACCCGGTATTCCTTCGGAATGCCGACGCGCAGGCCGCGGATGTCGCCGGTCAGCGCGGCGCGGAAATCCGGCACCGGCATGTCGACCGAGGTCGAGTCCTTCGGGTCGAAGCCGCACATGGAGCGCAGCATGATCGCCGCATCCTCGACCGTCCGGGTCATCGGCCCGGCCTGATCCAGCGAGGAGGCGTAGGCGACGATGCCCCAGCGCGAGCAGCGGCCGTAGGTCGGCTTGATGCCGACGGTGCCGGTATAACCGGCCGGCTGGCGGATCGAGCCGCCGGTGTCGGTGCCGGTGGCGCCCAGCGCGGCGCGCGCGGCGATCACCGCGGCCGAACCGCCCGACGAACCGCCGGCGACGATCTTCTTCTCCCAGGCGCCGGGCGCGCCGGGGCTCCAGGGGCTGACCGTCTCGCCCTGGTGGGCGGTGATGGTGGCGGAGCCCATGGCGAACTCGTCCAGGTTCACCTTGCCCAGCATGACGGCGCCGTCGCGCCACAGCTGGGAGGTCACCGTGGACTCGTACTCCGGCTTGAAGCCGTTAAGGATGTGGCTGCCGGCGGTGGTCGAAACGCCCTTGGTGCAGAACAGGTCCTTCACCGCAATGGGCAGGCCGTCCATCGGCCCGGCCGAACCCTGCGCGCGGCGCTCGTCGCTGGCCTTGGCCATCGACAGGGCGGCGTCGGGGGTCTCGGTGATGAAGATGTTGAAGGGACGCACGGCCTCGACTGCGCGCACGTGCGCCTCGGTCAGTTCGACCGCGGTGAACTCCTTCTTGGCGAGGCCATCGAGGGCCTCCGCCATCGTCAGATGCGTGAGCGCCGTCATCACTCGACCACCTTGGGCACGACGTAGAAGCCTTCGGCCGTCTCCGGACCGTTCGACAGGACCTGCGCGGCGTAGCCGCCGTCGGTGACCTCGTCCTTACGCCGGCGCAGCTTCTGCGCGGCCACGCTGGTCATCGGCGGCACGTCCTTCGTGTCGACCTCGTTGAGTTGTTCCACGAAGGTCAGAATCTGGCTCAGTTCCCCGGCCAGGGATTCCAGTTCCTCGTCCGGCACCTTGATGCGGGCCAGATGCGCGATCTTGGCCACCGTGGCCTTGTCGAGCGACATGCCTCTACTCTCTTCCAAAACATTGGAAATCGGCCGCGAAGCTATCACCCGCCGGCCTCATCCGCAACGATTGCGGCCAAAGGCGAGGCAAGAGGCTGTCCGGTCAGGCGGCGATGGGGGCCGCAGAGCGCCAGCTGGCGCGGTCCATGCGCAGTTTGAACAGTGCGATCGGCTCGCCCCAAGGCGTCACCCGCGTCTCCAGTGCGATCGGCATCATGCCGAGCTTGGCATAGAGCAGGAGGCCCGGCGTGTTGGTGTTGAAGCAGTAGAGCGTCAGTTCGGGCAGGTGATGGTGATCGAAGGCGCGGTCGATCATCGTCCGCACCAGATATTCGGCGATGCCGCGGCGGCGCAGGGTCGGATCGACGCTGACATTGCCGATGCTGGCGGTACAGCCATCCTCGAAGGTGGCATAATTGGCATAGCCGACCACGCGCTCCCGCCCGTTCTCGGCCAGGGTGACCACGGTCGGGTCACGACGCAGGCCCAGCGTCGCCCGGACCTGATCCGGGGTCAGCGGCCAGACCGCGCGCGGAAACAGAAAATACAACTCCTCCGCGGTGCGTGGGAACCCGCAGATGGTGGGGATGTCGGCGTCGGCAAGCGGCCGGTGCGACAGGGCGGTAAGGGAGAGTGCGCTGCTCATACTTAGAAGAATAAGTATCTTTTACAACAACTCAAGCGATCTTGCAGTGACAAGGCTGCGGCCTTATGGTCGGGCCATGATCCATACCCTCTCCGAACTCGCGGCCCGGCTGGGCAAAAACCAACGTTTGCTTGGCCTTGACGTCGGCACCAAGACCGTCGGGCTGGCGGTCGCCGATCCGGGACTGATCGTCGCATCCCCCATCGGCACGCTGAAGCGCACCAAATTCACCCAGGACGCGCGCGAGTTGGGCAAGACCATCCGCGATTACGGCATCGGCGGGCTGGTGGTCGGGCTGCCGCTGAACATGGACGGGACGGAGGGGCCGCGCGCCGAGTCGGTGCGCGCCTTCGCCAAGAACCTGCTGGAGCGTTCCGACCTGCTTGGCTGGGAGGCCGAGATCGCCTTCTGGGACGAGCGGCTGTCCACCTCGGCCGTCGAGCGCTTCATGATCGGCGAGGCCGACATGACCCGCAAGCGGCGCGACGAGGTGGTGGACAAGATGGCCGCCGCCTACATCCTGCAGGGCGCGCTCGACATGCTGGCCAACCAGCGCCGCCTCGCCGCGGAAGCGGATGAGGAAGAGCGGGACGACGATTACGACCGCGGCTGAGGCGGTCGGTCACCGCGCCCTCAGTCGAAGTTCAGCGCGAAGGACGCTTGCCCCTGCCCTGCCACGGCGCGCTGCCACATGGCGCCGACGGCGGCCTCCAGCGCGCGGGTGAAGCGCACGCCGTCCAGCGCCGGCGAGGCGGCGAGGCGGTCACGCAGACGGCTGCGGATGCTCGCCAGCCCGTCCGGATCGGACACCAGCGCCGCGGCCATGGCGATGTAGGCCTCCTCCCCCTCGACCGCCAGCGCCGGAAGCCCGGCAGAGGTCAGGTGGGTCAAAGTATGGCGGGCGCAGAACCGGTCACCGCCGAGCGTCACCACCGGAACGCCCATCCACAGCGCCTCCAGCGTCGTCAGCCCGCCCGAATAGGGGAAGGGGTCGAGCGCGACGTCGATCTCGCCATAGGTTGCCAGGAATTCGGCGTGAGGCGCGGCACCGCGCAGTTCGATGCGGGCCGCATCGGCGCCGGCGGCGGTGAACAACGCCAGCGTCCGCGCCCGCAACTCCGCATCGTCCAGGCCGGGCGTGCGCAGAAGCAGCCGCGACCCAGGCACCGCTGCAAGCAGGCGCGTCCACAAGGAGGCGACCTGCGCGTTCAGCTTGGGCAGGGCGTTCAGCGATCCGAAGGTCGGGGCGCCGCGCGCGATCATCGGCAACGGCGCCACGGCGGGTGCGGCGGCCGGCGGCGACCAGGGCACATAGGCATCCGGCATGCGGACGATGCCCTCGATGGCCCAGCCGTCCGCCCCCTCCGGGCTCTGCCGCGGGTCGGAGATCAGATAATCCATCGCCGGCAGGCCGGTGGTGCCGACATAGCCGGCCCAGGTGACCTGCACCGGCGCCGCCCGCCGGGCGAAAACGCCCAACCGGTTGCCCAGCGTATGGCCGGCCAGATCGACAAGGATATGGATGCCGTCGGCGCGGATGCGCTCCAGCAGGGCCGCGTCGTCCATCGCCGCAGTCTCGACCCAGCCGTCGGCCAGACCGCGCAGCCGCGCCGTCACGGCGTCCGGGTTGGCAGTATTGGAATAGCAGATCGCCTCGACCACGCCACGGTCATGGGCGGCCAGCACCGGCTCAAGAAACGTGCCGACGGGGTGGGCGCGGAAATCGGCGGAGACGTAGCCGACACGCAGCCTCGGTGCCGGGGCCGCCACCGCGGCGGCCGCCCGGTCGGGATAGCGGGCGCCCCAATCGGCATGGGCCTGCGCGATCTGCGGCATCGTCCGCGCTGGGTCGTACTGCATCAGGAACAGCCGGGCGCTGTGCAGCGAATCGGCGCCGGGCGCCAGCCGCAGCGCACGGTCAAGCGCGGCCAAGGCCTCGCCGATGCGGGCCTGGGGGGCGAGCGACCGACTAGCCCGATTGGCCCACAATTCCACCCGCGACGGCTCCAGGCATAGCCCGGCACGATAGGCGCGGTCCGCCTCGCCCGGCCGGTTCATCTCGGCCAGGGCGTTGCCGATGTTGTAGGGCGGGATCCAGCTGTCGGGTTCGAGGATCGCCGCACGCCGGTGCAGCGCTGCCGACTCAGGCCTGCGGGCCTGCGCCCGCAGCAGATTGCCGGCATTGACCAGCGCGGCCAGCGTGACCGGGTTGAGCGCGATGGCGCGGCGGTAGCAGCCCTCCGCCAGATCGGCGCGCCCGGCCTTGGCCAGCGTCTCCGCCATCACCAGCAGGCCGTCCATCGCCATGGCGAGACCGCCGTCGAGGTTCAGCGCCCCGGCATAGGCCTGCGCTGCACCCGGAACGTCGCCCTGACTTTCCAGAACCAGCCCGTAGTTGGCCCACCAGACGGCGACACCGGGGCGGGCGGTGATGGCCTGGGCGAGAAGGTCCTGCGCCTCGGCCCAGCGGCCGGCCTGCGCAGCGATCAGGCCTTGGCGGTAGATGCTTTCGGCCTGATCCGGCGTCATCGTCTTCAGTTCCGTCTTAAGCTTCGGTACGGCCGAGCTGATCCATCAACTCGCGCCATTCGCGCTTGGACAGGCCGCTGGCCTCCTGCGTCACCGGCTCGCCGGCCAGCAGGCGCTTCACCACGTCCAGACCGGTGCGCGACAGGTGGGCGCCGCCCATGCGGTATTCGGTGAAGGACTCGAAAACCGCCGGGACCCAGCGCTTCACCACGTCCAGCATGGCGTCGGCATAGACGCGGATCTCGTACTGGGCGTGGCTGTCGGCGCGTAGCGACAGGAAGTGCAGAAGATTATGAAGGTCGACCTTCCAGTACCACTGCGTGTAGTAGTTCAGCGACAGGTTCATCCGCGCCAGTTCGCGCGCCAGACCTTGGCGGGTCGGGTCGATGACGCTGCCGTCCTCGCGGTGGTTCAGCATCTCTTCATAATGGCTGTAGGCGCGTTCGGAATCCTCGCGCAGCAGCCGCATGACGTTGGCCGCCTCCTCGCCCTCCAGCACGTCGCCGCGGCCCTGGCGGTTCACCACGGCCTGGGCGCCCAGCTGTTCCGGGGCTGGCACGTAGAATTCCCGGTCGAGGATGGAGTAACGGGCCGAATACTCGTTCACGTTCGCGGTGCGGTGGCGAATCCACTGGCGGGCGACGAAGATCGGCAGCTTCACATGGAACTTGATCTCGCACATCTCGAACGGGGTCGAGTGGCGATGGCGCATCAGATACTTGATGAGGCCGGAATCCTCGCTGACCTTCTTGGTGCCCTTGCCATAGGAAACGCGCGCCGCCTGAACGACCGCCGAATCGTCGCCCATATAGTCGATGACGCGGACGAAGCCGTGGTCCAGCACCTCCAGCGGCTGATAGAGGATCTCTTCCAGCGCCGGGACGGTGGCGCGGCGGGTGGTGGCGGTGACGGCGCGCAGGCGATCGATTTCGTCGCGCTGCTCGGGCGTGATCGGCATGGTGACTCCGGGGTTACGGTGCCGGTTGTCTTATCAGACCACGTGGCTGTCGGGAAAGGTGAACGAACGGTTCCGCCCGCGTCATCGCAACGCATTCGGCGATCATGCACACACCCCCTTCCCTTGCCGGGCGGGAGTGCCTATATTCGCGTCGTCGGTTCGCCGACTATGGCGATAAACGCCTTGTGGAATAAGCGTTGTGGACCCGGGGGCGGTACCCGGCGCCTCCACCAACCATACACCGGACTCGTTGACCGGGGTCGTTGGGGGCGAAATAGGATCGACACGCGTGGTAAAGGCATGGTTTTCGCTCGGCATGGTTCCGCCGTTATCGGGCCGTTGCAATAGTTGCCAACGACAACGTTGCTCAGGCTCGCCTCGCTGCCTAACGGCGGCTGGTAGCCTAAACCTAATCCCCGAGGGTTAGCGCCTAAGGGTGGGGCCGTGGGCCGCCTAGCAACAGAAGGCCCACACCTCTTTTTCCAGCGTTTCGTGCCGGCCCTCGGCCAAGGCGGGACGCCGGACCGATCGCGTTATCAGGGACCCGCCCAAGCATGCCGAAAGAGCAGCTCCGCTATGACCGCATGGTCGAGACCGCGTTGCGCGGCGTTGTCCGCGACGCGCTGACCGAGGTTGCCGAGCGCGGCTTGCCGGGCAATCACCATTTCTACCTGACCTTCCGCACCGGTTTTCCCGGCGTGGAGATCCCGGATTACCTGGCCTCCCAGTATCCGAACGAAATGACCATCGTCCTGCAGTTCCAGTATTACGGTCTGGACGTGACGGACGACCATTTCGAGGTCACGCTGAGCTTCAACAACGTGCATGAGCGGCTGGTGATTCCGTTCGCCGCCATCACGACCTTCGCCGACCCGTCGGTGAATTTCGCGCTGCAGTTCCAGCCGCTGGCCGCCGCCGAATCGGCGGAAGTCTCGACCATGCCGCCCCGCCCCGCCGCCGAGCGCGTCGAGGAAAAGGCGGAGGAAGCCGCCCCGGCCGAGGAGCCGAAGCGCGGCGAGGTCGTGGCCCTGGACGCCTTCCGCAAGAAGTAACCGTTTCCCAAAATGCCCGCCCAGCCGGTCAGCGAGTATGTCACCACGCTCTGCGAGATGATGGCGCCGCTGGGCGATCTGCGTGTGCGCCGCATGTTCGGCGGCTATGGCCTGTCCATTGACGGGCTGACCTTCGCGCTGGTCGCAGACGAAATCCTGTATTTCAAGGCCGACGACGTGAACCGCGCGTCCTTCGCGGAACTGGGGCTGGAGCCCTTCCGGCCGATGCCGGACAAGCCGACCACCCTGTCCTACTACCCGCCACCCGACTCGGCGCTGGATGAGCGCGACGAACTGCTGCCCTGGGCCCGGTCCGGGTTCGAGGCGGCCTTGCGCGCGGCGGCGAAGAAGGCCGCGAAGGCGAAGCGGAAAAAGCCCGCCGTCGCGGAATAGGCCCCCTCCCGAGATGGGAGAGGGCGATCCCCCTCAGATATTGTCCGCCATGTGGATCGTCGCGTTGCTCGCCTGGGCGCCGGCGGTGCGTTGGCGCATCTGGCGGGCGAAGCGCAGGGGGTTGGGGAGGAAGTTCAGCATCGAGCCGAGCTTGCCGACCGACGAGGTCGCCTTGCCCACCGCCATCACGTCGGCCAGCCGGCGGTCGATGAAGGCGCGGGTCTCCGCATGGTCGTCCGACTTGTCGTCCAGCCAATAGAAGGTGGAGGAGCTGACCACCGCCGACAGCAGCGCCCGCTTGGTGTAGTGGTTGTAGTCGGTGGAGGTGTCGCCGGCGGCGAACCACATGGCGTCCACCGTGCGGTAGAGCAGCCGCAGGCCGAGCGCCACGTTCTGCGGCATCGCCAGATAGGACAGTTGCCGCCGCTTGGCTTCGCGATAGGGCTCCAGAACCTCGAAATAGGTGCGGACGGCGAGAGAGATGCGCTCGCGCACCTTCATCTCGGCCAGCGGCCGGGCTTCCAGGCGGTCCAGCATCTGGCGGTCTGCCCAGTCGGCGAAATGCTCCACCGCGTCGGTGACGCCGCCGGGGAAGGCGCGCAGCAGCGCCGACGGCTCGTGCCCCGCCATCTCGGTGCCGTCGCGCAGAGCCTGCAGGCTCCAGCCGTCGAAGACGACATTGGGCAGGCTGGCCACCAGGATTTCGTCGCGAAGCGTGTCGATGCTCATCGCCAAATCTCCCTGCGCTTACCCTCAGGCGGGGGTCGGCGCGTCCTTTGCCGCGGCCAGCGCGGCGTTGAGGTGATGCATTTCCTCGGTGCAGACGAGGAGCCGCAGATCGTCCATGCGATCAAGATAGAGCACGCCATCCAGGTGGTCGACCTCGTGCTGGACCACGCGGGCATGGAATCCCGACGCTTCCCGCTCGATCCGGGCGCCGTCCAGCCCATAGCCACGGTAGCGGATGCGGGCATAGCGCGGCACCAGCCCCCGCAGGCCGGGGATCGACAGGCAACCTTCCCAGCCCATGACCATGTCGTCAGTCAGCGGTTCGATCACAGGATTGACCAGGACGGTGTTCGCCACCTCCTCCCCCTCGCCCCGGTCGGCGGGGACGCGGAAGACGATGATCCGGCGCGACTCCGCGATCTGCGGGGCGGCCAGCCCAACTCCGGGGGCGTCCAGCATGGTGGCGATCATGTCGGCCGCCAGCCGGCATACTGCCGGATCGGTCGGGTCGGCGATGGGCTCCGCGATCTTGCGGAGTACGGGATTGCCCATCCGGGCGATTGGAAGCACTGGCATGCCGCTATATCTGGAGTGTGAATGCGGCCGGAGCAACCGATTCATGTGGCTCCGGCCGGGCTTATGCTTGCGGGCCGAAGACTCCCCTTCACAAAGGCGGTGGGGCATGCTACACACTGCGCCCACACAAGGGGTGCGCCCGCCGCGCATACCTATTTGTTGCCTTTGCGCAACACGGCACACTTGGAAGGGTGACGGTAAACGTGCAAGTTCTGGTCCGAGATAACAACGTCGATCAGGCCCTCCGCGCGCTGAAGAAGAAGATGCAGCGCGAGGGCATTTTCCGTGAAATGAAGCTGCGTCGCAACTACGAGAAGCCCTCGGAGAAGCGTGCGCGTGAGAAGGCTGAAGCGGTGCGTCGCACCCGCAAGCTGCTCCGCAAGCGGATGGAACGCGAGGGCTATTAATCGTCGGTCGCACGTAGCGACTGCGAAGGGCGCGTGTGATGCGCGCCCAAGACCCCTTGTGTCTTGCACCCGACCGTCCCGCGATCCTCGCGTGGGCGGTTTTGGTGTATCTGCGCCATTTCGTTTGCCTCACCCCTCCGCCGGTCAAGCGTATTGCCAGACCAGCGTATTGAACGATCAGCAAGCGAACAGCCGGCCCTCGGAAAGACCCGATCATGAGCGCTTCCAACCTCACCGCCCGCCACTCGGTCCCGGCGCTGCGCGCCCGCAAGGGGGGCGAGCCGATCGTCTGCCTGACCGCCTACACCGCTCCGGTGGCCCGGTTGCTCGATCCGCATGTCGATATCCTGCTGGTCGGCGATTCGCTGGGCATGGTGGTCTATGGGTTGGACAGCACGCTGCCGGTGACGCTGGACATGATGATTGCCCATGGCGCCGCCGTGGTCCGCGCGTCGGAACGCGCCTGCGTCGTCGTCGATCTGCCCTTCGGCAGCTATCAGGAGAGCAAGGAGGCCGCTTTCCGCGCCTCGGCCCGCGTGATGGCGGAAACCGGCGCCCAGGCGGTCAAGCTGGAAGGCGGGCAGGAGATGGCGGAGACGGTTGCCTTTCTGACCGCCCGTGGCATTCCGGTGATGGGGCATGTCGGGCTGACGCCGCAATCCGTCAACACGCTTGGCGGCTACAAGGCGGTCGGTCGCGATGCCGAAGCCGCCGAACGGATCGCCGCCGACGCCCGCGCCATTGCCGAGGCCGGCGCTTTCACGCTGGTGATCGAAGGCACGATGGAGGCGTTGGCCCGCCGCATCACCGAAGAGGTGGCGATCCCCACCATCGGCATCGGCGGCTCGCCGGCCTGCGACGGACAGGTGCTGGTCACCGACGATATGCTCGGCCTGTTCGGCGCCTTCCGGCCGAAATTCGTCAAGCGCTACGCCAATCTGGGCGAAACGGTCGGCGAAGCCGCTGCGACCTACGCCGCCGAGGTGCGCAGCCGCGCCTTCCCGGGGCCGGAGCATTGCTTTGGGGTGAAGAAGGCGACCGATTAGCATGCCCTTCATTAGACTTGCTGCGTTGGAGAAATAACCTCGACGCTGAACAAAGCGATTCAGCACAGTTCATAATGGTTGCATACCAAAGGTTATCCCCTGCCTAATCGTGGCATGCGTCACTAAGCAATAGGGGATGTCATGACCTATGTCTACCGCTGGACGGATGCCAATTCGCCTGACATCCCGAATTACAAAAGTAAGAAGCTGACATATTCCTATGGCGGCCGTTCATCGGATAAGGCGTTCTGGGTCTTTGACAAGGACAGTGCTTATCGGCCCGGCAAGGGAATTATGAAAGACAGAATTTTGCTCGCTTTTGATTTCGGAGAGCATTACACGACGGTCGTCGCCAACCCTGACAATTTCATCAATTTCGAATCGGAAGATTTCAAGGGCGAAACCCGTCATCCGACGCAGGTGATCGTCAAGTCCAACGAGGCCGGTGCGTACGGGATTGGCGCAATGATCCGGGGTTTCCTGATGGTCAGGGACATCCGGCTGGCCACCCGAAAGGAAATGGCCGCCGCTCTGGGATTGAAGGAAATCGAGGTGCCCGCGGGTCAGCGCTGGTGACCTGCCAAGCCGCCGGCGGTGACCCTCACATTTCAGCGACCATGCAGCAGGCTGCCCGCTCCAATTCGTTCTTCCTCCGTTCCAGGCGTTCCGTTACAGTCCGACCGCCATGGATGCACCCTCCCCCGCCCTGATTCCGCCCAACGTCGCCGCGTGGTTCCGGTCGCGCGGCTGGACGCCGCACCCGCATCAGGTCGCGATGGTGGAGGCGGCGGAACGGGGTGAAAGCGCCCTGCTGATCGCGCCCACCGGCGGCGGCAAGACGCTGGCCGGCTTTCTGCCGTCGCTGATCGAACTGGCCGAACGCCCGCGCGAGGGGCTGCATACCCTCTACATCTCGCCGCTGAAGGCGCTGGCGGTCGATATCCAGCGCAACCTCGAACAGCCCATCGCCGAGATGCGGCTGCCGATCCGGGCGGAAACCCGCACCGGCGACACGCCGGAGGCCAAGCGCAAGCGACAGCGCACCCATCCGCCGCACATGCTGATGACGACGCCGGAGAGTCTGGCGCTGCTGCTGTCCTACACCGACGCCGACCGGCTGTTCCGCACTCTCCGCTGCGTCATCATCGACGAACTGCATGCGCTGGCCGGCACCAAGCGCGGCGACCTGCTGGCGCTGGGTCTGGCCCGGCTGTCGCGCCTCGCCCCCGCCGCCCGCCGGGTCGGACTGTCGGCCACGGTGGCGGAGCCGGAACGGCTGCTGGCCTGGCTGTCGCGCCATGGCCGGTATGACGGAAGCGACTCCGACGACGTTCGGCTTGTGATGGGTCGCAGCGGCGCGCAGGCGGAGGTGGAGATCCTGACCTCGCAGGAGCGGGTGCCCTGGGCCGGCCACATGGCGATGCACGCCATGAAGGAGATTTACGAGCGCATCCGCCGCCAGCGCACCACCCTGCTGTTCGTCAACACCCGCGCCCAGGCCGAACTGGTGTTCCAGGCGCTGTGGCGGGTCAATGACGACAATCTGCCGATCGCGCTGCACCACGGCTCGCTGGCGGTGGAACAGCGCCGCAAGGTCGAGGGTGCAATGGCGCGCGGAGAGTTGCGGGCGGTGGTGGCAACCTCGTCGCTCGATCTCGGCATCGACTGGGCGGCGGTGGACCTCGTGGTGCAGATCGGCGCGCCCAAGGGGTCGAGCCGGCTGGTCCAGCGCATCGGCCGCGCCAACCACAGGCTGGACGAGCCCAGCCGTGCCCTGCTGGTCCCCGCCAACCGCTTCGAGGTGCTGGAATGCCGCGCCGCGCTGGAGGCGGTGCAGGACCACACGCTGGACGGCGAGGCACCGCGGCCGGGTGGGCTGGACGTGCTGGCCCAGCATCTGCTCGGCATGGCCTGCGCCGCGCCTTTCCTGCCGGACGAGCTGTATGAGGAGGTGGTCTCCGCCGCCCCCTATGCCGCGATGACGCGCGACGAGTTCGACGACGTGCTGGATTTCGTCGCCACCGGCGGCTACGCGCTCGGTGCCTATGACCGGTTCCAGCG
>CBFGPE010000109.1:0-25311 GCA_965650625.1 uncultured Azospirillum sp.
CCTTCTCTGAAAGGCGGATTTCCGTGACCGGCGGGCTCAGAACACCGACGAATAGGCGCCGAGTTCGACCTGAACCGATTTGACGCGGGTGTAATGGTCGAGCGTCTCGACCCCGTTCTCGCGGCCGATGCCCGACTGCTTGTAGCCGCCGACCGGCATCTCCGGCGGCGATTCACCCCAGCCGTTGATCCAGCAGATGCCAGCCTCCAGCCGGTGGATTACCCGGTGAGCGCGGGCCAGATCGCTGGTGACCAGTCCGGCGGCAAGGCCGTAGCTGGTGGCGTTGGCCCGCGTGACGACCTCCTCCTCGTCGTCGAAGGTCAGGATCGACAGGACCGGGCCGAAAATCTCCTCGCGCACGATGGTCATGCCGTCGTGGCAGTCGGTGAAGACCGTGGGCGCCACATAGGCGCCGCGCGCAAAGGCGGCCCCCTCCGGAACGCCGCCGCCGGCCAGCAGCCGCGCCCCCTCCGCCTTGCCGGTTTCGATGTAGCGCAGCACCTTGTCGCGGTGGGGGAAGCTGGCGAGCGGGCCGAAATTGGTGTCGGGGTCGAGCGGATCGCCCATGCGGATGCGGCGCACGCGGGCCAGAAGCCGCTCCTCGAACGCCGCCGCGATGCTGCTGTGGACGAAGACGCGGGTGCCGTTGGTGCAGACCTGACCGGAGCTGTAGAAGTTCGCCATCATGGCGATGTCGGCGGCGCGGTCCAGATCGGCATCGGCGAAGACGATCAGCGGCGACTTCCCGCCCAGCTCCATCGTCACCTCCTTCAGGGTCGATCCGCCCGCCGCGGCCATCACCCGCTTGCCGGTCTCCACCCCGCCGGTGAAGGACAGCTTCTCGATGCCGGGATGGGTGGCGAGCATGGCTCCGACCCGGCCGTCGCCCTGGACAACGTTGAAC
This sequence comes from uncultured Azospirillum sp., assembly GCA_965650625.1. Taxonomy (GTDB): domain Bacteria; phylum Pseudomonadota; class Alphaproteobacteria; order Azospirillales; family Azospirillaceae; genus Azospirillum. Next base: position 905 of record CBFGPE010000109.1, read on the forward strand.
ACGCCGTCGGGCAGCCCGGCCTCGCTGTAGATCGCCGCCAGATGAAGGGCGGTCAGCGGCGTCACCTCGCTCGGCTTGAAGATCATGGCGTTGCCGGCGGCCAGCGCCGGAGCCGATTTCCACAGCGCGATCTGGATCGGGTAGTTCCAGGCGCCGATCCCGGCCACCACCCCCAGCGGCTCGCGCCGGGTATAGACGAAGGAGCTTGGGCGCAGCGGGATCTGCCGCCCTTCCAGCGCCGGGGCGAGGCCGGCGTAATATTCCAGCACGTCGGCACCGGTGACGATGTCGACCGCACGCGTCTCGCTCAGCGGCTTTCCGGTGTCCAGCGTTTCGATTTCCGCCAGCGTGTCGTTGCGTTCGCGCAGCAGGGATACCGCCCGGCGCAGCACCCGCGACCGCTCCATCGCCGTCATCGCCGCCCACACCGCCTGCCCGGCCCGCGCGCTGTCCACCGCGCGGTCGAGATCGGCGGATGTCGCCTGCGCCACCTCGGCCAGGGTTTCCCCGGTCGCTGGATTGACGGTGACGAAGCGCTCCTCACCCTCGCCTGTAACGGGGCGACCTTGGATGTAGTGGGCCTGCCGTCCGAAACGCGTCATCTCCTGTCTCCCATCCTCCTGAGCCCAGAGCCCAGATTCCCGATCCCAGGGTCCAAGGGTGCATTGGTTCGCAGCACCATCATTCCAGGAGCACAGCCTGATTTTTTTTAATTGAACGTTCAATTAAAAAAAGGGGGATTGACGCCTCCGTTCTCCATTTTGGTCGTGTTCGAACAAATTTGTCGGCCGGCACCCGGCCGCAGGGCCCGGCAACCGGGCTGTCCCGCGCGGGACAAAGCCGTGCCATTCGCCGGCCCCCGCTTCAAATCGGCGGCCCCTCGTGCTACATCCTCGCGCGCTATGCTGCACATCAATGACCTGACCTTCCGCTTCGGCGGCCGAGTGTTGTTCGACCACGCGACGGCGGTGGTGCCCAAGGGGCATCGCGTGGCGCTGGTCGGGCGCAACGGCACCGGGAAATCGACCCTGCTGAAGCTGATCTCGGGCCAGCTGCAGACGGACGCCGGCGCCGTCACCCTGCCGGCCGGCATGCGGATGGGCATGGTGGCGCAGGAGGCTCCCAGCGGCCCGACCTTGCTGATCGACGCCGTGCTGGCCGCCGACACCGAACGCACCGCCCTGCTGGCGGAGGCCGAGACGGCGACGGACCCGATGCGCATCGGCGAAATCCATGCGAGGCTGGCGGACATCGAGGCGCATTCTGCCCCGTCGCGCGCCGCGCAGGTGCTGTCCGGCCTGGGCTTCGACGCCGAGGCGCAGCAGCGGCCCTGCTCCGACTTTTCCGGCGGCTGGCGGATGCGCGTGGCGCTGGCCGGCGTGCTGTTCTCCCGCCCCGACCTGCTGCTGCTGGACGAGCCGACCAACCACCTCGACCTCGAAGCGACCATCTGGCTCGAGGGCTATCTGAAGAACTACCCGCACACCATCCTGCTGGTCAGCCACGACCGCGAGCTGCTGAACGCGGTGCCGACCACGACGATCCACATCGACCAGGGCAAGCTCGTCACCTACAGCGGCAATTACGACCAGTTCCTGGCGCAGCGCCGCGCCAACCAGGAACGCATCGCCTCCATGGCCGCCAAGCAGGAGGCGCGGCGCAAGCACATGATGTCCTATGTCGACCGCTTCCGCTTCAAGGCCAGCAAGGCCCGTCAGGCGCAGAGCCGCCTGAAGCTGCTGGAGAAGATGGAGTCGATCACGCTGATGGAGGACGATCCGGAGGTCGTCTTCAACTTCCCGCCCCCCGACGAGCTGGCGCCGCCGCTGATCGCGCTGGAGGGGGTGAGCATCGGCTATGGCGACAAGGTGATCCTGCGCCGTGTCAACCTGCGCATCGACATGGAGGACCGCATCGGCCTGCTGGGCGCCAACGGCAACGGCAAGTCGACGCTGGTCAAGCTGCTGGCCAATCGGCTGCAGCCGATGGCCGGCGAGATGCGCCGCTCGTCCAAGCTGCGCATCGGCTATTTCGCCCAGCACCAAGCCGAGGAGCTGGACCTGTCGCTGACGCCGATCCAGCAGACCCAGCGCAACATGCCGCTGGCGCTGGAGGAGAAGGTGCGCGCCCATCTGGGCCGCTTCGGCTTCCCCCAGGCGAAGGCGGAGACCAAGATTTCCAACCTGTCGGGCGGCGAGAAGGCCCGGCTGCTGCTGGCGCTGATGAGCCGGGAAGTCCCGCACATCCTGATGCTGGACGAACCGACCAACCATCTGGACATCGACAGCCGCGAAGCGCTGATCGAGGCGATCAACGATTTCCCCGGCGCCGTTATCGTCATCAGCCACGACCCCCACCTGATCGAGATGACGGTGGACCGGCTGCTGCTGGTCGCCGACGGCACGGTGCAGGCCTATGACGGTGATCTGGACGACTACCGCCGCTATCTGCTCGACCGCGCCAAGGCGGAGCGGGCTGTTGCCAAGGGCGGTGCGGAGCGTGACGCCGGGCCGAACAAGAAGGACCAGCGCCGCGCCGCCGCCGAGGCGCGCACGGCGCTCGCGCCCTTGAAGCGCAAGGCCACCGACGCGGAGGCGCTGGTGACCAAGCTGAGCGAGGAGAAGCGCAAGATCGAGGCGAAAATGGCCGACCCCGCGCTCTACAGCGGCCCGTCGGACAAGCTGACCAAGCTGCAGATCGATTTGGGCACGGTGGAGAAGAAGCTGGCGACCGCAGAGGAAACCTGGCTGGAGGCGCTCGAACTCTACGAGAGCGCCGCGGCGGAGGCCGGCGTTTGAACGCCGATCACCACATCGACCACCCGCTGGCCGATGAGGTCGGCGAGGCGCAGCGCGACGGCGCCCTCGCCCTGCCCGCCCTGTGCGGAACGGTGGAGGAGGAGCGCACGTCGGACGTGCTGGCCCGCTTCCGCGCCAACCTGCCGGCCGGGCGGGTCACGCTGGCCGACCTGATCCGGGCGCTGGGCGACCGCTCGCTCGGCACCATCCTGCTGGCGCTGTCGCTGCCGACCATCGCGCCGGTGCCGCTGGGCGTGTCCTGCCTGTTCGACCTGCCCATCGTGCTCTACGCCGCGCAGCTCGCCTTCGGACGGCGCGGGGCGAGGCTGCCGGACTGGCTGCTGAGGCGGTCCATCGGCACCGGACTGGCGGCCCGCACGCTGGACGCCGCCATGCCGCGCCTGACCGGGATCGAGCGGATGCTGAAGCCGCGGCTGCACCGGCTCGCCCGCATCGATCAGGAACGCTGGTTCGGACTTCTGCTGTTCATCCTGACGCTGACCTGCATCGTGCCGCTGCCGCTGACCGGCTGGCTGCCGGGCTTCGCGCTGGTGCTGATTTCGCTGGGGCTGATCGAGCGCGACGGCGGCGCCATCGGCATCGGGCTGGGGCTGACCGTGGCAGCGCTGGTGTTTTTGACGCTGGTGGCGAGCGGGCTGTCATACGCAGGTCACCAACTTCTGGCAGCAACTCCGCTGTAGGGCGAGCCGCGGATGGGCCGCCCCGATCCAGCGAGGCCCACAGATGAATCGGACCGCACCCGCGTCGCTTTCCGAATCCTGGCTGTTCTTCCGCCGTTGGCTGGCCGATCCCTGGGCGATGGGGTCGGTCGCCCCCTCCTCACCGGCGTTGCGCCGTCGGATCACCCGCGAGATCCGCTGCGAGGCCGACGAGCTGGTGGTGGAGTTCGGCGGCGGCACCGGCCCAATCACCGCCGCGATCCTGGAGTCCGGCATCCCCGCCGAGCGGCTCTACAGCTTCGAGATCGACCGCGACCTCGCCCGCCATCTGCGCGCCCGCTGCCCCGCCGTCACCGTCATCGCCGACGATTGCCGCAAGGCGCCCGAGTTGCTGGGTGAGGCGCTGTGCGGCAAGGTTGGGACGGTGGTGATCGGCATCCCGATGATCACCTTCCCGCTGGAGTTCCAGCGCGGGGTGCTGGACGCCACCTTCCGCATCCTGCGGCCGGGCGGACGCTTCCTGCTCTACAGCTTCATGCCGCATTCGCCGCTGAACCGCGGGGCGTTGGGGCTGAAGGGCGAGAGGCTGGGGTTCACGCTGCGCAATCTGCCGCCGGCATCGGTATGGGGATACCGCCGCGCCAGAGAGTGATAGAGTCGCCTCCCTCCGGTCACCCATTCAAGTGAGGGCCGTCATGAAGTTCGGCTATACGATTCTCTACGTTCCCGATGTCGCCGCATCGCTGGTCTTCTTCGAGAAGGCATTCGGGCTGAACCGCCGCTTCCTCGCCGAAACGGGCGACTATGGCGAGTTGGACACCGGCACCACCACCCTGTCCTTCGCCAGCCAGGAATTGGCATTGTCGCACCACCCCGCCGGCTATGTGTTCGCCAGCACCAGCGATAAGCCGTTGGGCGTCGAGATCGCCCTGGTCACCGACGATGTGGAGGCGGGGCACGCCACCGCATTGACCGCTGGCGCCACCGAGCTGGCACCGCCGAAGGCCATGCCGTGGGGCCAGACCGTGTCCTTCATCCGCTGTCCCGACGGCACCCTGGTGGAGCTGTGTACGCCGGCCGGGGGGTGACGGCATCGGAGCCGACGCGGTTACTCCCCCCAACCGCCCCGCTTATGCTCCGCCCCCCTCCCCCTTCACCATCGTGAGCGTGCCGGTGCTGTCCTTCATCCTGTCGAAGCTGCTGTGGGGCGTCTTCGCACCCGGCAATGCGCTGGTGCTGGCGGTGGCGCTGGGGGCGGTGCTGCTGCGGACGCGGCGCTGGCAGCGCGCCGGGCGGCGGTTGGTGACGCTGGCGGCGGTGCTGCTTCTGCTGGTCATGTATACCGGGCTGGGTGCGCTGGTCGCCGTACCGCTGGAGAACCGCTTCCCGCGGGCGGAGCCGGAGGGGCGGATCGACGGCATCGTCATGCTGGGCGGCGCGGTCAACCCGCCGATCACCGCCGACCGCGGCGATCCCTCCGTCAATGAAGCGGCGGAGCGGGTGCTCGGTTTCGCCGACCTCGTTCGCCGTCATCCGGAAGCCAAGGCCGTCTTCACTGGCGGGTCCGGCCGGCTGCTGGGGCAGGAGTACAAGGAGGACGTCACCGCCCGCGCCGCCTTGGCTCAGGCCGGCATCCCCGCCGACCGCGTGATCTATGAGGCGGACTCCCGCAACACCTGGGAGAACGCGGTCTTCAGCAAGGAGATGGTCAAGCCGGCGCCGGGGGAGCGCTGGGTCCTCGTCACGTCGGCCATGCACATGCCCCGGTCGGTCGGCATCTTCCGGCAGATCGGGTGGGAGGTCATCCCCTACCCCGTCGATTACCGCACCCGCCACGACGCCAAGCCGTACCTGCGGTTCGAGTTCGGCCAGAATCTGGTGATCCTGGACGACGCGGTGCGGGAGTGGATCGGGCTGACCGCCTATTGGCTGATGGGCCGCACCGAAAGCCTGTTTCCCGGCCCCTGAGGGTCCGGTCCGCGCATGGGCTGTGTCATCGTGTTTCTGCCGCGTTCGAGGCATTGGCGCGGCGATGCCAACCCGCTAGAGTGCCGCCGCCCCGGCATTCCGGCCGGGTTTGGGGAAGCAAGGGGTTTGGCGGATGCGTCGCTGGCGCGGGGTGAGCAGGGTCGTCGTGCTGGTGGGCGTGGCAGCGCTCGCCGCCTGCGCGCAGAAACCCGCCGTCACCGGCTCGGGCCTTCCGACCAGCGGCGTCTACAAGGTGGGCAAGCCCTATCAGATCAACGGCGTCTGGTACTATCCCAAGGAAGATTACAGCTACGACGAGACCGGCATCGCCTCGTGGTACGGCCCCGGCTTCCATGAGAAGACCACCGCCAACGGCGAGATCTACGACCAGAACGAGCTGACAGCCGCGCACAAGACGCTGCCGATGCCCAGTCTGGTGCGGGTGACCAATCTGGACAACGGCCGCTCCATCGTGGTGCGCGTCAACGACCGCGGCCCCTACGCCAACGGCCGCATCATCGACATGTCGCGCCGCGGCGCTCAATTGCTGGGCTTCGACGGTCCCGGCACCGCCAAGGTGCGCGTGCAGATCCTGGCGGAGGAAAGCCGCGCCATCGCCGCCGCCGCGCGCCAGGGCACGCCCGCCCCGATGCTGGCCGAACTCGACGGCCCGCCGCCGAAGGCCGCTCCGCGCGGCCGGATCGAGGTGACGGGGCCGGCCGGGCCGGTGACGACACTGGCGGCCGCCCGCCCGACGGTGATCGGTGCCCCCATTCCCCCGCCCGCCACGGTCGCCGGCAGTATGTCAGAAGGACGCTTCGTGCCGGCCCCGGTGGTGGCGCAAGTGCCGGTGAGGGCCCATGAGGCCATCTATGTGCAGGTCGGCGCCTTCGGCAGCGAGGAGAATGTGGCGAAGGCCCGCGCCCGGCTTTCCGCCATCGGCCAGCACGCCAGCGTCAGCCAGACGCGGTCGGCCGGCATGACCCTGCACCGCGTCCGCGTCGGCCCGCTGGACAGCGTGGATCGAGCCGACAGCCTGCTGAACCAGATCATCCAGGCCGGCCTTACGGAGGCCAAAATCGTGGTGGATTGATCCGTCCACCCGACGCTTACCCCGGCTGCTCTTCGCGAGCGCCAGTGACCCAATGCCTGTACCGAGTGCCCTTGGAGGATTGTTGCCATGAACGCTGTTGTCGTCCGCCTGCGCGCCGTTTTCGGCCGTTCCGTCGCCGTTGCGGCCGGAATTGCGATGGCCGGGGCCACGATTGGCGCCGGCTTCACCGCGGTTTCGGTCCAGGCCGCGACCATCGACACCATCGCCAAGCAGGCGATCCTGGTCGACCTGACCTCGAACACCGTGCTGTTCGAGAAGAACGCCGACGAGCGCATGGCGCCCTCGTCGATGAGCAAGATCATGACCGCCTATCTGACCTTCGAGGCGATCAAGACCGGCCGGCTGACGCTGGAGAGCACGCTGCCGGTCAGCGAGCGCGCCTGGCGGATGCAGGGCTCCAAGATGTTCGTAGAGCTTCACAACAACATCAAGGTCGATGACCTGATCAAGGGCATGATCGTCCAGTCCGGCAACGACGCCTGCGTCGTGCTGGCCGAAGGTCTGGCCGGATCGGAGGGATCCTTCGCCGAGCAGGAGAACAAGAAGGCGCGCGAGCTGGGGCTGAAGAACAGCAACTTCGTCAACTCCACCGGCTGGCCCGATCCCAACCACTATATGACCGCCCGCGATCTGGCGATCCTGGCCGAGCATCTGATCAAGGACTTCCCGGAATACTACCATTATTACTCGATCCGGGAGTTCAAATACCACGGCATCAACCAGGGCAACCGCAACCCGCTGCTGTACCGCGGCATGGACGTGGACGGCATGAAGACCGGCCACACCGACGCCGGCGGCTATGGCCTGACTGCGTCGGGCGAGCGCGAGGGGCGGCGCCTGCTACTGGTGGTCAACGGGTTGCCCAGCATGCAGGCCCGCGCCGACGAATCGGCCCGGCTGATCGAGTGGGGATTCCGCGAATTCGCCTCCTACACCCTCTACAAGGGCGGCGAGACGATCGAGCAGGTGCCGGTCTGGCTGGGCGAGCAGGAGACGGTTCCCGTCACCGTGCCGCAGAACCTGAGCGTCACCATGCGCCGCGCCGACCGCCCCGGCATGAAGGTGTCGCTGGTCAGCAGCGCGCCGGTTGCCGCCCCGATCAAGAAGGGTGACACTGTCGGCAAGCTGGTCATCACCGCCCCCGGCTTCCCGGGCAAGGAGGTGCCGGTGGTTGCGGCGCAGGACGTGCCGAAGGCCGGCTTCGTCGGCCGCGCCTTCGCCGCCGCCAAATATCTCGTCTTCGGGAACAGCCTGTAATCGTGACGACCATGCCGACCTCCTTCACCGCCTCCGCCAACCGTGGCCGCTTCATCACGCTGGAAGGCGGCGAAGGGGCCGGCAAGTCGACGCAGCTGCGCCGTCTGGCCGAGACCCTGCGCACCCAAGGCATCGACACGGTGACGACGCGCGAGCCGGGCGGATCGCCGGGGGCGGAGGAGATCCGCGGCCTGCTGGTGACCGGCGAGACCGGCCGCTGGAGCCCGGTGACGGAGGCGCTGCTGCATACCGCCGCCCGCCGCGACCATCTGGAACGCACGGTGTGGCCGGCGCTGGAGGCCGGGCGGTGGGTGCTGTGCGACCGCTTCTTCGACAGCACCATGGCCTATCAGGGTTATGGGTTGGGGCTGGGGCGCGAGTTGGTGGAGACCCTGCAGCGGGCGGCGCTCGGCGAGTTCCGCCCCGACCTGACGCTGATCCTGGATATTGATGTCGGGAAAGGGCTGCGCCGCGCCGCCTCGCGCCATGGTGGCGAAGACCGCTATGAGCGGATGGACATCGGCTTTCACCAGCGTCTGCGCGACGGCTTCCTCGACATCGCCCGGCGGGAGCCGGAGCGTTGCGCGGTGGTGGATGCCGACGCCGATCTGGACGGCGTGCAGACCCGTGTTTGGGATGCCGTCGCCGGCCGGCTGGGGCTGCAATCGTGAGCAAGGCGCGCACATCCGCCCCCGCCGCCGCACCGGCCGCGGAGGAGGCGCTCGCCCCCCGGCGCAACCCGGACCTCGTCGGGCATGAGGAGGCGGAACGGCTTCTGCTGGAGGCCTGGAACTCCGGCCGGCTGCCGCATGCCTGGCTGATCGGCGGCACGCCGGGGATCGGCAAGGCAACGCTGGCCTTCCGCTTCGCCCGTTTCGTCCTGGCGCAGGACCCGCCGGGCGACAGCCTGTTCGGCAATAGTCTCTTGGGCGGAGCGGCGCCGGTCACTTCGCTGCACATCGGGCCGGACCATCCGGTGTTCCGCCGGGTGGCGTCGGGCGGTCATGCCGACCTGCTGACCATCGAACGCCAGCGCGACGAGAAGAAGGGCCGGCTGAAACGCGACATCGCGGTGGATGACGTGCGCAAGATCGGCCCCTTCCTGCGCCGCACCTCGGCTGAGGGCGGCTGGCGCGTTGCGGTGATCGACGGCGCCGACCGCATGAATCTCAGCGGCCTGAACGCCATCCTGAAAATCCTGGAGGAGCCGCCGCCCGGCGCCCTGCTGCTGCTGGTCAGCGACAATCCCGGCGGCATGCTGCCGACCATCCGCTCGCGCTGCCGCAAGCTGACGCTGAAGCCGCTGGATGAGGAGACGGTGATCGACCTGCTGGGGCAGCATCGGCCGGACATCGCCGCCGACGACCGCCCGGCGCTGGCCCGTCTGTCGGAAGGCAGCGTCGGCCGCGCCATCGATCTGGCCGATGCCGGCGGACTGGCGCTGTACCGCGAGATGGTCGGGCTGCTGTCCGACCTGCCGCGCATCGACATCGTCGCCGCGCACGCCTTCGGCGACAAGCTGACCCGCAAGCAGGATGACGGGATGTTCGAGACGGCGACGGAGCTGCTGGTCTGGTGGCTCGCCCGCTTCGCCCGTTCGCTCGCCCGTGGGTCCTGGCCGGCGGAGGTGGTGCCGGGCGAGGCCGCCCTGATGACCCGGCTGGCCAACGCCCGCGGTCTTGAACGTTGGGTGGAGGTGTGGGAAAAGGTTCAGCGTCTTTTCGCGCGCGCGGAATCCGCAAACCTGGACCGCAAGCAGGTGGTCCTGAACGCACTGGCGGCGCTGGAAGCGGCTGCCGCCTAGCGTTGTTTCTCGAACCTGCCGGTTGAACCTGACTTGAAAGAAAGTGCCGCAAATGGCCGGGCCGAAGACCTTCTATCTGACGACGCCGATCTACTACGTGAACGACGTGCCGCACATCGGCCACGCCTACACGACGCTTGCCTGCGACGTCCTCGCCCGGTTCATGCGCCTCGACGGCTATGACGTGAAGTTCCTGACCGGCACCGACGAGCACGGCCAGAAGGTGGAGAAGTCGGCGGAAAAGGCCGGCATCGCGCCGCAGGAGTTCACCGACCGGGTGTCGCAGAATTTCCGCGATCTCGTGTCGCTGATGAACTATTCCAACGACGACTTCATCCGCACCACCGAGCCGCGCCACGTCAAGTCGGTGCAGGCGCTGTGGACGGTGCTGAAGGATCGCGGCGAGATTTATCTGGGCTCCTACGCCGGCTGGTATTCGGTTCGCGACGAGGCCTTCTATGGCGAGGACGAGCTGACCACCAATGCCGAGGGCAAGAAGATCGCCCCGACCGGCGCCGAGTGCGAGTGGGTGGAGGAGCCGTCCTACTTTTTCAAGCTCTCGGCCTGGCAGGATCGGCTGATCGAGTTCTATGAACAGAACCCGGATTTCATCGCGCCGGCCGGCAAGCGCAACGAGGTGATGTCCTTCGTCAAGTCGGGGCTGAAGGATCTGTCGGTCAGCCGCACCACCTTCAAGTGGGGCATCCCGGTGCCGGGCGACGACGCCCACATCATGTATGTCTGGCTCGACGCGCTGGCGAACTACATCACCGCCGTCGGCTATCCCGACACGGCGGGCGAGTATGCCAAGTACTGGCCGGCCGACCTGCACATGGTCGGCAAGGACATCCTGCGCTTCCACGCCGTCTATTGGCCGGCCTTCCTGATGGCCGCCGGCCTGCAGCCGCCGAAGAGGGTGTTCGCCCATGGCTGGTGGACGATCGAAGGCCAGAAGATGTCGAAGTCGCTGGGCAACGTCATCGCGCCGGAAACTCTGGTCAACACCTACGGCCTCGACCAGACCCGCTATTTCCTGCTGCGCGAGGTTCCGTTCGGCAATGACGGCGATTTCTCGCACAAGCAGATGGTCAACCGGATCAATGGCAACCTCGCCAACGATTACGGCAATCTGGTGCAGCGCGTCCTGTCGATGATCGGCAAGAACTGCGGCGCCGCCGTGCCGACGCCGGGGGCCTTCACCGAGGCTGACAACGCCCTGCTCGGCTCGGCCTACGGCATGCTCGACATCGTCCGGGCGGAGTTCAAGGCGCAGGCCTTCCACAAGGCGCTGGATGCCATCTGGGCGGTGGTCGGCGACGCCAACCGCTATGTCGACGAACAGGCCCCGTGGGCGCTGAAGAAGACCGACCCGGCGCGCATGGCGACCGTGCTGTATGTGCTGGCGGAGACGATCCGTCATCTGGCGATCCTGACCCAGCCGGTGATGCCCGACAGCTCCGCCAAGATCCTGGACCTGCTGGCTCTGGGACCGGACGCGCGCGGCTTCGGCACGCTGGGTCCGTCGGGGGCGCTCGCCGCCGGCACGCCGCTGCCGACGCCGCAGGGCGTCTTCCCGCGTTACGTCGAAGAACCGAAGGCCTGAGTTCCCTGATGCTCGTCGACAGCCATTGCCATCTCGACTTTCCCGATTTCGCCGAGGAACTGGACGCGATCGTCGACCGCGCCCGGCAGGCCGGCATCGGGCGGATGGTCACCATCTGCACCTACATCAGCCGGTTCGACCGCATCCTGGCGGTGGCGGAACGCTATGACGACATCCTCTGCTCGGTGGGGGTCCATCCCCATCAGGCGGCGGAGGAGTTCGCCATCACCACCGTGGACAAGCTGGTGGAGCTGTCGCGCCATCCCAAGGTGATCGGGCTGGGCGAGACGGGACTCGACTATTTCTACGACAAGAGCCCGCGCGACCAGCAGCAGGAGTGCTTCCGCCGGCACATCCGCGCCAGCCTGGAGACCGGCCTGCCGCTGATCATCCACACCCGCGACGCCGACGACGACACCATGCGCATCGTCAAGGAGGAAGCGGCCGGCCAAAAGGTGAAGGGGCTGCTGCACTGCTTCAGCTCCGGCCGGGCGCTGGCGGAAGAGGCGGTGGAATACGGCTTCACCCTGTCGCTGTCGGGGATCGTCACCTTCAAGAAGTCGGAAGAGTTGCGCGCCATCGTGAAGGACGTGCCGCTCGACCGCATCCTGGTGGAGACCGACGCGCCCTATCTGGCGCCGATCCCCTTCCGCGGCAAGCGCAACGAGCCGGCTTACGTAGCCCACACCGCGGCCTGCGTGGCGGAAGTGAAGGGGGTGTCGGCGGAGGAACTGGCGCGGGTCACCACCGACAATTTCTTCCGCCTGTTCGACAAGGCTGCTGCATGACGGTAGACGGCGCATCACCCGGCGCGATGCGCGTGACCGTCCTCGGCTGCGGCGGGTCACGCGGCGTGCCGGTGATCGCCGGCATACCCGGCGGCCAGTGGGGCCGCTGCGATCCCGCCAATCCGAAGAACCGCCGCATGCGCCCGTCGGTGCTGGTGGAGAGCGGCACAGTGTCGGTGCTGGTCGACACCTCCCCCGACCTGCGGCAGCAGTTGCTGGATAGCGGCTGCGCGCGGCTGGATGCCGTGCTGTGGACCCACCAGCATGCAGATCATTGCCACGGCATCGACGAATTGCGCGAGATCTGCCGGCACATGCATGCGCCGATCGACGCCTATGGCTGGGATGAGCATCTGCGGGACATCGAGGTCCGCTTCCCCTACTGCTTCGATCCGCTGCCGGAGGGCTATCCCTTCTACCGGCCGGTGCTGAACACGCATCGGATTGCCGGGCCCTTCAGCGTGAAGGGGCTGGAGGTGACGCCGTTCGAGCAGGACCACGGCTATATGCGGACGGTCGGCTACCGGTTCGGCCGCTTCGCCTATTCGACCGACGTGGTGCGGTTGGACGACCGCGCGTTCGAGGCGCTGGCGGGGGTGGACACCTGGATGGTCGATTGCGGCCGGATCGAGCCGCCCCATCCCGTTCACGCCCATCTGGCGCTGACTCTGGAATGGATCGAGCGGGTGAAGCCGCGGCGGGCCTATCTGACCCACATGGACAACAGCATGGATTACGACAGCCTGCTGCGGATTCTGCCGGCGGGGGTCGAGCCGGCCTATGACGGGCTGGTGATCGAGGTTTGAAGTGTCGGCTTCGATTTGCCCCCACCTAACCTCCCCCGCTCCGCAGGGGAGGGACTGCCGCCCCTCTCCCGTCCAAGCGCTTATCCCCTCCCCTGCGAAGCTCTCGCACAAAGCTACGCAGCAGGCGGACCATAGGTCCGCTGAGAGCGGGGGAGGTTTAGGATGGGGGCAATCGAAGCCGACTCCCCCACCCTAAGAACTTCTTACTTCTTCTTCTCGAGCGGCGGGGCTGCGTAGACGAAGCGGTCGAAGCTGTATTCGGCGACGCGGAACCACAGATACTCCTCCTCGCGGAACTTCTTCCACGCGTCGTAGATCTTGCGGAACTTCTCGTTCTTCGCCGCTTCGTCCTCGTACACTTCGATGGCAGCCTGATAGCAGGCCTGCATCACCTCGTTCGGGAAGGGACGCAGCTGGGTGCCGGAAGCGACCAGACGCTTCAGCGCGGTCATGTTCTGGACGTCGTACTTGCCCAGCATGTCCAGCGTGGCGTCGGAGCAGGCCGCCTGGAGCGCCGCCTTGTAGGCCGGCGGCAGCGACTCGAACTTGTCCTTGCCGAACATCATGGAGACCTGCGGGCCGCCTTCCCACCAGCCGGGATAGTAGTAATACTTGGCGACCTTGTTGAAGCCGAGCTTCTCGTCGTCATAGGGGCCGACGAACTCGGCGCCGTCGATGGTGCCCTTTTCCAGCGCCGGATAGATGTCGCCGCCGCCGATCTGCTGCGGCACGACGCCCAGCTTGGCCATGATGGTGCCGGCATAGCCGCCGATGCGGAACTTCAGGCCCTTCAGATCCTCGACCGACTTGATCTCCTTGCGGAACCAGCCGCCCATCTGGGTGCCGGTGTTGCCGGCGCCGATGGCGACCAGATTGTGGCCGGCGAAGAACTCCGCCATCAGCTCCTTGCCGCCGCCATGGGTCATCCAGGCGTTCTGCTGGCGGGCGTTCAGGCCGAACGGCATCGCCGCGTCGAAGGCGAAGGTCGGATCCTTGCCGACGTAATAGTAGGAGACGGTGTGGCCGCACTCGATCGTGCCGTCCTTGACCGCGTCCAGAACCTGCAGAGCCGGAACGATCTCGCCAGCCGCGAAGACGCGGATCTGGAACTTGTTGTCCGTCAGTTCGGCCACGCGCTTCGCCACGAACTCCGCACCGCCATAGATGGTGTCGAGGCTCTTCGGGAAGCTGGAGGCGCAGCGCCACTTGATCTCGGGCGTGGACTGGGCGATGGCGGGGGCGGCAAGCGTGCTGGCGGCAACGCCCACACCGGCGGAGGTCAGAAATGCACGACGTTTCATGCAGAAGCTCCCTTGTCCATTCTCTGTTATGCGTTCTTATCGCCGGACCGGCGGACGCCCTGCCAAGGCATGCCGGCCCGCACCCGCGCATGCCAGGGCCCTCACGGGACCGGGCAATGCCGGGTGAGCAGGGAAAGCGGGAATGAGTGGGATGCACGCTCGACCGACCCGGACGGCGCACCGCGGGAAACCATGGAACCGGTGGGCACCGGCGCATTGCGCCATCCGCCCGGTTCCATGGCGTCCCGACGTTGGTGTGCGTTTCCTCCCGTCCATCCGGGCTTGCCGCCGGCCTTCCGGCCGATCCGCCCCAGCTTTCTTTTGCTGACCGGATTATGCAGGAAGCAAACGGTCGGGATCAAGCGCGAACGGGAATTGAAGACTGTATTTCAGAGGTTTAACGCTGCGACGCGAAGCCGCGGGTCTCGTTCAACCACGGCTCGGCAATCATCCGCAGCACTTATGCCATCCGACTTCTCGAATCCGGAGGCGGCACACCCATCTTTTGCAGGGATCACGGCGGGGATCTGGAAAGCGACACCCTTGCGGGTGGGCTGCGGACCGCCGGTCGGGCTGGATTGTTCACGAAGGCGGAGCAAGACACTTGCGGGTTGGACGGCCATGAAAGACGCAACATCGGCGGACGGCAGGAACGAGACGGCTGCGCGCGACCTGCGGCTCGACTTCTTCCGCGGTCTGGCGCTGTGGTTCATCTTCGTGAACCACATCCCCGCCAACCAGATCTCCTGGGCGACCCCGCGCAACTTCGGCCTGAGCGACGCGACGGAAATCTTCGTCTTCATCTCCGGCTACACCGCGGCCCTGGTCTACGGCCGGACACTGGATCGGCAAGGGATGCCGATGGCGGCGGCGCAGGTGCTGCACCGCTGCTGGACGCTGTACGTCACCTACATCATCCTGTTCTTCGCCTACACCACGCAGATCGCCTACACCGCCCGCGCCTTCGACAGCCCGCTGTTCGCGGAGGAGATGGGCATCGCCGGTTATTTCCAGGACCCCGTCACCGCCCTGACCCAGGCCATCCTGCTGAAGTTCCGGCCCGCCAACCTGGACGTTCTGCCGCTCTACATCGTGCTGCTGCTGACCTTCCCACTGCTGCTGCCAGCCCTGCGCCGCCGACCGCTGGCGGTGCTGGCCGGGTCCGCCGCGCTGTACCTCGCGGCACGGCAATGGGGATGGAACCTGCCGACATACCCGGATGGCGGCGTCTGGTACTTCAATCCCTTCACCTGGCAATTCCTGTTCGTGCTGGGCGCGTCACTGCAGTTCCAACCGGAACTGCGGGCCGTGCTGACCCGATTCCGGACGCCGGTGGCGGCAGGGGCCGGGGCAGTCCTGCTGGCCGGCCTGTTCCTGACGCTGTCCTGGAAATTCGCCCCGCTGCACGCGCTGATCCCGGTGTGGGTGACGGAGATCCTCTATCCCATCAGCAAGACCGACCTCGACCCTTTGCGGCTGCTGCACTTCTTCGCCCTGGCCTATCTGATGCTGTGGCTGGTGCCGGCGGGAGCATCCTGGCTGCGCGGACCGCTGGCCGCACCGGTGCTCGACTGCGGCCGGCAATCACTGCCGGTGTTCTGCCTGGGAGTGCTGCTGTCCTTTGCCGGGCAGACCATGCTCGTCCATGTCAGCGGCTCGCTTTCCGCACAGTTCCTTGTTACCGTGTTCGGCATCGCCACGATGCTGCTGCTGGCGCGCTTCCTGAACTGGTATCAGTCGGCGGAACGGGCGCGGCGCCACCGGGTCGCGGCCACCACGAAAATGGGCACATGAGGGGGGAATGGCGGGAGGACGGGGGCGAGGGATGCTGACGGTCACGGCCATCCTGCTGGCGGCCGCGCTGTTCCTTTCTCCGGACCATGTCATGGCCGGCCAGCCGGCGGCAGCCCAGTCGGTCGATCCCACCTGCGCCGTGCCGGAGTCGGTTCTCGCTCCCGGCGGCGGACTGCCGCGGGCATCGGCGCGACTTGCCGCCGGAGGTCCGTTGTCGATCCTGATCGCCCATTCCGCCAAGCCGACATCCAAGCCGGGCATCGTCGGCTATCCCGCCCGGCTGGAAAGCGAGCTGAAACGCCGCCTGCCCGGCCATGAGGTCAATACCACCGTGCTGAGCCTTCCCGGTGAAGCGGCGCCTGCCATGGTCGCCCCGCTGACCCTGGCCGTGGAGAAGCAGCGGCCGGCGCTGGTCGTCTGGCAGACCGGCACGGTCGACGCCATGCGCAGCCTGGACCTGGAAAGTTTCGGCGCAGCGCTCCAGGCCGGCATCGCCGAGGTTCAACGCCTCGGCGCCGACATCGTCATCATGGACATGCAGTACAGCATGCACACCGCTCAGTTGATCGACTTCGCTCCCTACGTGTCATACATGTCCTGGCTGGCCCAGAGTTCCGATGTCTTCCATTTTCCCCGCTACGACATCATGCGGTACTGGGTGGAGGACGGCCGGGTCGATTTCGCCGACGAATCGAGCAGAGCAAAGCAGCGTGCTTATGAATTCGTTCACCAATGCATCGGACAATTGCTGGCGCAAAGCGTCGCGGCGATGATCGTGCCCCTGCCGGTCGGCGAGCGCACCGGAGCAAGCAATTGAGTCCTGTTGTGCCGTACGCCGTCCGCGTCCTGTCCGTGATCGCCGCCCTGGCGGTGTCCGTTCCGGCCCTTGCCGCCGATCCCGCAGCGCGCTGCCAGCTTCCACGCAGCGACGCGGCATTGTCGGCGCCCCTGCCGCAGATGGCCCAGCGCATCGCGGCCGGCGCGCCGATCCGGATCGTCGCCATCGGTTCCTCCTCCACCGCCGGAGCGGGGGCGAGTTCGCAGAACAAGACCTATCCGGCCCGGCTCGACCATTACCTGAGCGAGCGGTTCCGCAACGCCGACATCGCGGTGCTGAACCGCGGGATCAACGGCGAGACCGACGACCAGACCGAAAAGCGGATCGAGGCCGATGCGCTGAGCGCCAGGCCCGATCTGGTGATCTGGCAAGTCGGCGCCAACACGGTTTTGCGCGACGGCGACCAGGGATTGAGCGAGCGTTCCATCCGCCGGGGCGTGGCGCGGCTGCGCGCCGCCGGGGTCGATGTGGTGCTGATGGACCTGCAATACGCTCCGAAGATGCTGGAGAAGGCCGGCGTCGCCCCGATGCTGAGCCGCATCACCGGGATCGCCACCGACAACCACATCGGCCTGTTCCACCGCTTCGACGTCATGCGGTCGCTGGTGGAGAGCCGCGGGATGACCATGGCCGACCTGATCGGACCCGACGGCGTCCACCAGAACGACGTCGGATACGACTGCGTCGCCCGCATACTGGCGGCCGGCATCGAGGACGCGGTGAGCGTCCACAACAGCGGACTTCAACGGTAAAGGAACCGGGGCGTCAAGGCGCCCCGGCCGTCAGCGCTGCATCATCGCGCTTTCCTTGCCGCACAGGAAAAACACCTTGGAATAGACCTTCAGCAGCGCGTCGGTCAGCGCCTGCACCTCGGGGCTGCCCATGGCGCGCGGCTTGGCGGGATCGACATGGAGGACGCAGCTGTCCTTGACGTCGTTGAAGGCGGCCAGCGCGTGGATGCGGTCGGGGCGGAACTCGTCGGGGAAATTCTCGTCCATCAGCCAGAAGCACTGGAAGTTCCGGCAGGATTGCGGCCGCTCCTCGTAGATCGAGCAGCCCTTGCCCTGGTCGCAGGACGCGCACCATTTGGCGGCGGGCTTCTTCAGCTCGGGCACGCCCATCAACTTGCAGCAGAGGGTGCATTCACCGCAGGTGCGGTCGGACATCAGGCAAACTCCAAATCGCCAGAGTCCACCGGATGCTCACCCAGCATCCGATGGACTCTGGCCGTTTGATTTTCCGTGCGATTCACGTTTCAGACGATTCCGTCTGAAACGATCGCACTCCAGGCTCGCAACGGCTTACACCGGTGCTGGCAGGGCGATGTGCGCGTCCTCGGCGGCCAGCAGCCGCTCGACCGCCTCCGGCAGGGCCGGACGGGCGAAGTGATAGCCCTGGGCGTATTGGCACAGATCGCGCAGATACACCGCTTCGTCCGCCGTTTCCACCCCTTCCGCCACGCAATCCAGCCGCAAAATGGTGGCAAGGCCGGCGATGACCTGCACGATGGCGGCGTTGCCCTCCCCCGTCGACACCGCGCGGACGAAGCTGCGGTCGATCTTCAGCACGTCGACCGGCAGCTTGTGCAGATAGGCCAGCGAGGAATAGCCGGTGCCGAAATCGTCGATCGACAGGCGGACGTCCATGTCGCGCAGGCTCTGCATCAGCATCCGGCATTCGTCCGGATCCTGGACCAGCAGGCTTTCGGTCAACTCCAGCTTCAGGCTGGAGGGCGGGATCGGTACCGCGTCCAGCAGGTCACGCACCGCGCCGACGATGTCGTCGTCACGGAACTGGCGGGTGGAGACATTGACGCTCATGAACAGCGGGGTGGCGCGGGGGAACCGCGCCTGCCACGCCGCCAGCTGCCGCACCGCCTCGCCCAGCGCCCAGCGGCCCATCGGCGCGATCAGGCCGGTCTCTTCGGCCAGCGGGATGAACTCGGCGGGAGAGACCAGACCGCGGTCGGGGTGGTTCCAGCGCATCAGCGCCTCGAAACCGGCGATGGCGCCGGTCTCCAGCAGGACGATGGGCTGGTAGTGCAGGCAGAGCTGGCCCTGCTCCAGGGCCGCGCGCAGGTCGGCCTCCATCCGCATGGCGGCCATCGCCTGCCGGCGCAGATTGGCGTCGAACACGTCGATGCGCGCCCGCCCGCCGCTCTTGGCCCGGTACATGGCGAGGCTGGCGTCGCGCAGCATGTCCTCCGCCCGGTCGTAGCCGGTCTGGCTCAGCGCCACGCCGATGGAAGCGGTCAGCACGACGTCGCGCCCCTCCTCCAGCGTGACCGGCCGCGAGATGGAGCGTGCCATCCGCTCCGCCGCCTCCAGCGCATCGCCGGCATCGTCCAGTTCGTCCACCAGCACCGCGAACTCGTCGGCCGACAGCCGAGCCAGCGTGTCGCCGACGCGGCGGCTGGCATCGAGGCGCCTGGAGACGATGCGCAGCACACGGTCGCCGGCGCTGGTGCCGAGCGCATCGTTGATCGCCTTGAAGCGGTCGAGGTCGATGATGATGGTGGCGAAGGGCCGGGCGCCGGCGCGACGGTTGCGGTCCAGCGCCTGCCCGATGCGGTCCAGCAGAAGCGTGCGGTTGGGCAGGCCGGTCATGCTGTCATGGACGGCGTTGAACAGGATCTGCTGTTCGGCTTTCTTGCGCGCGGTGATGTCGGTCATCGAGCCGGCCATGCGGACGGCGCAGCCCTTCTCATTCCGGACTGCCAATCCGCGCACCAGCATCCACATCTCCCGCCCGGCCTTGTCGCGGATGCGGAATTCATGCTGAAGGTGCGGGCGTTCGCCGGTCAGGTGCAGGTTGATCGCGGTGCGCAGCCCGTCCAGGTCGCCCGGCAGGACCCGCTGGAACCATTCGTCGATGGAGCCGGCGATCTCCGCCTCCTCGAAGCCCAGCATCGCCTTCCAGCGCGGCGAGTAATAGACCTCGCCGCTGTCGATGTGCCAGTCCCACAGCCCGTCGGCGGCCCCGGCGGCGGCAAGGGCATAGCGCTCCTCGCTCTGGCGCAGGCGCTGTTCGGCGGTCTTGCGGTCGGTCACGTCGGCCTGGCTGCCGACCAGCCGGGTCGGCTTGCCGTCGGCGTCCAGCACGGCGATGCCGCGGCAGGCCATCCAACGGATCGCCCCGGCGGCGTTGCGCATGCGGTATTCTACCTGGAAAGCCGCCTCGCCCTCCGATTCGGTCTCCGCACGACCGAGTGCCGCCATCGCGTCGGTCAGGATCGCCCGGTCGGCCGGAAGGATGCGGCCCAGCCACTCCTGCGGGCTGTCGGTCAGTTCGGCCGGCGACAGCCCGAGCAGCGACGCCCAGCGCGGCGAGTAATAGATGCGGTCGGTGACCAGATCCCAGTCATAGAGGCCGTCGTTGCTGGCCGCGGCGGCGAGCGCATAGCGTTCCTCGCTGCGCCGCAACTCCTGTTCGGCATGTTTGCGGTCGGTGATGTCGGCGACCGATCCCACCAGCCGGATCGGCTCCCCCGAATCGTCCATCACCGCCATGCCGCGGCAGACCAGCCAGCGCCAGTGCGGCTTCGCCGCGGCGGGGGAGCCGGCGCGGCGGACACGGTGTTCGATCTGGAAGGGAACGGACAGCCCGACCATCTGCGCCTCGAACGAGGCATGGAGCCAGTCGACGTCTTCCGGGTGGACCAGCGACAGCCAGTCGTTCGGCCGGTTTGATTCGCGGCCTGAATCGCCCGGCGGCAGCCCGAGGAACTCCTTGAAGCGGGGGGAGAGATACAGCGTGTCGCTACGCAGGTCCCAATCCCAGACGCCTTCGGTTCCGGCCTTTTCCGCCAGCAGATATCGGTCGATGTTGGTGTTCAAGACCCCTCGTCGGACCCGTCGGCGGTCAGCGATTGGTGGGGCCTCCCACCGTTGAGCCTCCGATTGTAGGAGCGTTTTGGTGAAGAAACCATAAATGCTTGTCGCAGGTCGGATATCCCGATTGCCGAGGGTTCCTTCTGCGAAATTTTTTCCTATATTAGGATAGCTCGCCACCTCATCCGAAGCCGGCACCGATGGATTGGTCCGATCAGGGAATCGTTCTGTCCACCCGCCCCCAGGGGGAGGGGTCCGCCGTCGCGACTCTGCTGACGCGCGAGCACGGCCGCCATGCCGGCATGGTGATGGGCGGCCGGTCGGCACGCCAGCGCGGCACGCTTGAACCGGGGACGCTGGTCCACGCCCGCTGGCGCGGCCGTCTGCCGGAACATCTCGGTCATTTCACCCTGGAGCCGGTGAAGGGCTATGCCGCCAACTTCTTCGACGACGCGCAGGCCCTGGCCGCGCTCATCAGCGCCTGCGCGCTGGTGGAGGCGGCCCTGCCGGAACGGGAGGCGCACCCTGCCCTGTTCGACGGGCTGCTCGCCCTGTTCGACCTGCTCGACCACCCGGCCTGGGCCGAGAGCTATGTGCGGTGGGAAATCGGGCTGCTGGCGGAGCTTGGATTCGGCCTCGACCTCGACCGTTGCGCGGTGTCGGGAGCCAATGACTATCTGGCTTACGTCAGTCCGCGCACCGGCCGCGCGGTGACCGCGTCGGTGGGGGAGCCCTATCGCGACCGGCTGCTTCCCCTGCCGGACTTCCTGGCCGGGCGCGGCGGCGGTGGTCCGGCGGCGGTGGCCGACGGGCTGCGGCTGACCGCGCATTTCCTGGAACGCCACGTGCTGAACGGGCCGCTGCCGCCCGCGCGTGAACGCTTGAGAGAACGTTACGCGAACGCGGTAGCGCGTTCCGCCTGAAACTGCTAGACCCCATCATCATGAAGCCGCAAAACCCCGCCTCCGAAGTTCTGGAAAAGCCGCTGGCCGACGCGCTCGGCGAGCGGTATCTCAGCTACGCGCTGTCCACCATCATGTCCCGCTCGCTGCCCGACGTGCGCGACGGGCTGAAGCCGGTGCACAGGCGACTGCTGTTCGCCATGAGCCAGCTCCGGCTGGAACCGACGACGCCGCCCAAGAAGTCGGCCCGCGTCGTCGGCGACGTGATCGGCAAGTTCCATCCGCACGGCGACACTTCCGTCTACGACGCGCTGGTGCGGCTGGCGCAGGACTTCTCCGTCCGCTATCCGCTGGTCGACGGCCAGGGCAATTTCGGCAACATCGACGGCGATAACGCCGCGGCGATGCGATACACCGAAGCCCGCCTGACCGAGGTCGCCAAGGCGCTGCTGGAGGGCATCGACGAGGACGCGGTCGATTTCCGCCCGACCTATGACGGCGACGGCGACGAGCCGGCGGTCCTGCCCGCCAACTTCCCCAATTTGCTGGCCAACGGGTCGAGCGGCATCGCCGTCGGCATGGCGACCAACATCCCGCCGCACAATGTCGGCGAGATCTGCGACGCGCTGCGCCACCTCATCAAGCACCGCGACGCATCGATCGAGACGCTGGTCGGCTTCATGCCCGGCCCGGATTTCCCCACCGGCGGCGTGCTGGTCGAGTCGCGGCAGAATGTGATCGAGGCCTACCGCACCGGCCGCGGCGCCTTCCGCCTGCGCGCCCGCTGGGAGGTGGAGAAGCTGGGCCAGGGCACCTGGCAGATCGTCGTCACCGAGATGCCCTATCAGGTGCAGAAGGCCCGGCTGGTCGAGAAGATCGCCGAACTGCTGCTGGCCAAGAAGCTGATCCTGCTGGAGGACGTCCGCGACGAATCGGCGGAGGATGTCCGCCTCGTCCTGGTGCCGAAGAGCCGGAACGTGGATCCCGAGGTGCTGATGGCCTCGCTGTTCCAGGCGACCGACCTGGAAATCCGCTTCTCGCTGAACATGAACGTGCTGGGCGCCGACCATGTGCCGCGGGTGATGAACCTGCGCGAGGTGCTGCAGGCCTTCCTCGACCACCGGCACGAGGTGCTGGTCCGCCGGTCCAACCACCGGCTGAAGCAGATCGACCACCGGCTGGAGGTTCTCGGCGGCTATCTCGCCGCATATCTGAACCTGGACGAGGTCATCCGCATCATCCGCGAGGAGGACGAGCCGAAGCAGGAGCTGATCCGCGCCTTCACCCTGACCGACGTGCAGGCCGACGCCATCCTCAACATGCGCCTGCGCAATTTGCGCAAGCTGGAGGAGATGGAGATCCGGCGCGAGCACGACGCCCTGACCAAGGAAAAGAACGGCCTGCTGGAGCTGCTGGGCGACGAGGCCCTGCGCTGGAAGCGGATCGCCGAGGGCGTCGCCGAGATCAAGAAGAAGTTCGGCAGCGGCGCGCTCGGCAAGCGGCGCACCGACGTGGCCGACGCGCCGGCGGTGATCGAGGTGCCGTTGGACGCGCTGGTGGAGCGCGAGCCGGTGACCGTCATCTGCTCCGCCAAGGGCTGGATCCGCACCGTGCGCGGCCATCTGACCGACGCCGAGGCGGAGGACGTGAAGTACAAGGACGGCGATTCGCGCGGCTTCATCGAGCGGTGCGAGACGACCGACAAGCTTCTGGTCTTCGCCAGCAACGGCAAGTTCTTCACCATCGGCGTCGACAAGCTGCCGCGTGGCCGCGGCTTCGGCGAGCCGGTCCGGCTGATGATCGACCTCGGCAACGACGTCGACATCGTCGACCTGTTCCGCCACCTGCCCGGCCGCACCCTGATGGTGGTGTCGGAGGATGGCCGCGGCTTCCGTGTGGAAGAGGCGGAAGTGCTGGCCCAGACCCGCGCCGGCAAACAGGTGCTGAACCTGGAGGACGGCAAGTCCGCCCGCATCTGTCATCCGGTGACCGGCGACACCGTCGCCATCATCGGCAACAATCGCAAGATGCTCGTCTTCCCGCTGGAGCAGGTGCCGGTGATGACCCGCGGCAAGGGCGTCCAGCTTCAGAAGTACAAGGACGCCAGCGTCGCCGACGTGAAGACCTTCACGCTGGCCGAGGGCCTGAGCTGGAAGAATGGCGAGCGCAACTTCACCGTCACCGATCTGACCGGCTGGATGGGCGACCGTGCCGGCCAGGGCAAGATGCCGCCGAACGGGTTCCCGAAGAACAACCGGTTCATGTGAGGGGTTCGGGATTACGGGTGGGGAAGTTAGACCCCCACCTATCCTCCCCCGCTGGGCGGGGGAGGGACTGCCGCAGCCTTTTCGAACAAGCACTTGATCCCCTCCCCCGCCCAGCGGGGGAGGGTTAGGGTGGGGGGCTAACCTAACCGAATAAGATCGGCTCTACTTCGGCGCCGTGACCGTCGCCGACAGCGGCACGCGGCGTTCGACCAGGGCCGAGGTGACCTCCTTGGCCTTGACCGGGTCCATGGCGGCCAGGATCGGGGCGGTCTTCTGTTCCTTCATCTTCTGGATCACGCCCAGCAGAACAGGCATGTCGAGCTCCTCGAAGATGCGGGCGGCTTCCTTCGGCTTCATCGTCTCGTAGATCTTCACAAGGCTTTCCAGCTGGGCCGACTGCTTCTCGTCGCCTTGGGCCATCAGCTTCTGGATGTCGGCCTTGGTCTTCTCCATCTCCGCCACCTTCTGCTCGATCCGCTTCTCGGCGGCGGCCAGCAGGGCTTCGCGCTGTTCCATCTCCTTGGTGCGGCGCTCGATCTCGGCGCGGCGCTCGGCGAAATGCTGCAGCAGTTCCTGGTTGTCGATGGGGCCGAGCGGCGCCAGCGGCGCGTTGGCAGCCGGAGCATTGGCCGGGCCGCTCGACCCACCGGGGGCCGG
>CBFGPE010000110.1:0-25300 GCA_965650625.1 uncultured Azospirillum sp.
CGCTACCACCTCGGCCCCCTTTCCCGTACTTAATCATTCTTGGCCCGATTAAGCAGAGCTAAACCATGCTGGACTATCCGCTGCTGGCGGCTCTGGCCGCCGTGATCCGCACCGGCAGCTTCGAGCGCGCCGCGCGGCAGCTGCATGTCACCCCGTCGGCGGTGTCGCAGCGGGTGAAACTGCTGGAGGAGCGGCTGGGCACCGTGCTGGTCGTGCGCGGCCAGCCCTGCACCGGCACCGCCGCCGGCCAGCGCCTGTGTCAGCATGTGGAGCGGGTGGCGCTGCTGGAAAGCGAACTGCGCGGCGCTCTCCCCGGCTTGAGCCCGGCGGACGGTCCGCTCACCCTGCGAATCGCGGTGAATGCCGACAGCCTCGCCACTTGGTTCGTCGCGGCGATGGCCGAGCTGCCGGGCTGCCTGTTCGATCTGGTGCTGGACGACCAGGACCACAGCGCCGAATGGCTGCGCAAGGGAGAGGTGCTGGCCGCCGTCACCGCCAGCCCAACGCCGGTCCCCGGCTGCAACAGCCATCCGCTTGGCGCACTCCGCTACCGCGCCACCGCCAGCCCCGATTACATGCGCCGCCATTTCGCCAACGGGGTCACGGCGGAGGCCTTGGCGAACGCGCCTTGCCTGACCTTCAACCGCAAGGACCAGCTGCAGGCACAGTGGCTGCGCATGGTGCTGAACGACCGTGATCCGGCACAGGCGCCCACTCCGCCGACTCACTGGTTGCCCTCCACCCATGCCTTCGTCGACGGGGCGCTGGCGGGGCTGGGATGGGGGATGAACCCCGACCCGCTGGTGGCCGACCATCTGGCGGCGGGCCGTCTGGTGGAGCTGGTGCCCGGTCAGCCGCTGGACGTGCCCCTCTATTGGCAGCAGAGCCGGATCGCCGGAACCGCGCTGGCCGAGCTGTCGCGCGTGGCCCTGCGCGCCGGACGGCGGGCGCTGCATCCCACAGGCGGAGAGTCGGAAAGCCCGCCCACCCGATGAGGGCTTTGCCCGCGCCGAGTGTGCGCTTATATGGATCCAACCAATCTCTGGAGGGACTCGATGACCAGCAGCGCCGCCACGGCCGCAAACGACACCCCCGATTTGGGTGCGCTTCCCACCTGGGACCTGAGCGACCTCTACCCGGGCACCGACTCGCCGGAGCTGAAGGCCGACCTGGACCGGATGGAGCGGGAGTGCAAGGCCTTCCGCGAGCGCTACGCCGGCAAGCTGGCGGCGTTGAACGGCGACGATCTGGCCGCGGCAATCCGCACCTATGAGGACATCGACGAGACGCTGTCGCGCGTCATGTCCTATGCCGGGCTGGTCTACAACGGCAACATGGTCGACCCGGCCATCGCCAAGTTCTACCAGTCGGCGCAGGAGCGGGTGAACGACATCTCCGCCCACCTGATCTTCTTCACGCTGGAGATCAACCGGCTGGACGAAAAGGATCTGGCGGCCAAGCAGAAGGCGTCGGCGGCGCTGCGCCATTACGAGCCGTGGCTGCGCGACGTCCGCCTGTACCGCGACCACCAGCTGTCCGACGAGATCGAACGCCTGCTGCATGAAAAGCACGTCGTCGGCCGCGCCGCCTGGAACCGCCTGTTCGACGAGACCATCGCCAGCCTGCGCTTCCCCATGGGCGGCAAGGAGCTGACCTGTGCGGAGGCGCTGAACCGCCTGTCCGACCGCAACCCCGCCGTCCGCCGCGAGGCCGGCGAGGCGGTGGGCAAGGTGCTGGGCGAGAATGCGCGGCTGTTCTCGCTGATCACCAACACGCTGGCCAAGGACAAGGAGATCGAGGACGACTGGCGCAACTATCCGACGCCGACCTCTGCCCGCAACCTGTCCAACCGGGTCGAGGATGAAGTCGTCGACGCGCTGGTCTCCGCCGTCAAGGGCGCCTATCCGGAGCTGTCGCACCGTTATTACGCGATGAAGGCGAAATGGTTCGGCCAGGACCATCTTGATTACTGGGACCGCAACGCTCCCCTGCCGGAGGACGCCGACCGCAGCATTCCCTGGGACGAGGCGCGCGACATCGTGCTCGGCGCCTATGGCCGCTTCTCCCCCGACCTCGCCAGCTTAGGAAAGCGTTTCTTCGACAACCCCTGGATCGACGCCCCGGTCCGCCCCGGCAAGGCGCCGGGCGCCTTCGCCCATCCAACCGTGCCCAGCGTCCACCCTTATCTGCTGGTCAATTACCAGGGCAAGACGCGCGACGTGATGACGCTGGCTCATGAGTTGGGGCATGGCGTCCACCAGATCCTGGCCGGCCGCCAAGGCCACTTCCTGTCAGACACCCCGCTGACGCTGGCGGAAACCGCGTCGGTGTTCGGCGAGATGCTGACCTTCCGCGCCCTGCTGGCGGCGGAGACCGACCCGAAGCGCCGCCGCATCATGCTGGCCGGCAAGGTCGAGGACATGCTGAACACGGTGGTGCGCCAGATCGCCTTCTTCGATTTCGAACGCCGCGTCCACACCGAACGACGCGAGGGCGAACTCACCTCGGATCGCATCGGCGAAATCTGGATGGCGGTGCAGATCGAAAGCCTGGGCCCGGCGCTGCGTTTCGACGAGGGATACCGGCATTACTGGTCCTACATCCCCCACTTCATCCACTCGCCCTTCTATGTCTACGCCTATGCCTTCGGCGACTGTCTGGTGAACTCGCTCTACGCGGTCTATCAGGACGCAGAGAAGGGCTTCGCCGAGAAGTATCTGGCGATGCTGACGGCCGGCGGCACGCTGCGCCACAAGGAGCTGCTGGCTCCCTTCGGGCTGGACGCTTCCGACCCCGCCTTCTGGCAGAAGGGGCTCGGCGTCATCCGCGGCTTCATTGACGAGCTTGAGGCCGGCGAGGCGAAAGCCTGACGATTCGGGTGTCTTGACCGCCGTCAAGAAACCCTGACAGGCGTGCGGGTATGGTGGCCTTCGGAGCGTCGTCTCCGAAGGCCATCTTTTTTGGAAGCGAACATCATGCTTGCGACCACCACGCCCACCGCCGCTTCAGCCGCCCCCTCTGCCAATGTCCCCCTCCTCGGCTACGAGGTCATGGACCGTGACCATGTCGATTCCGTCGCCCTGCTTCAGGCGGCCTGCGACGCACCGGTCGGCCAGCTCCAGGCTCCCTTCGCCGCCTTCGCCAAGCATCTGCGCGAGCATTTCGCCCGCGAGAACGCCCTGATGACCCAGCACGGCTTTTTCGCCCTGCATTGCCACAAGGAAGAGCACACCCGCGTCCTGAGGGTGGTCGCGACCATGGAAGCCGAACTGGAGGAGGGCAACGAGTCCCGCGCGCGCCTGTATGTGACCGAGCATTTCCCCGACTGGTTCCACACCCATCTGGCAACGATGGACCGGGTGACCGCGGATTTCCTGGCGCAGGCGGAAGGTTGAGGAGAGGGCATCACGCCCGTCACCTCACCGGCCCCAACAGAACCCCGGAAATGGAAAGGGGCTGGAACCTGCTCGGTTCCAGCCCCTTATGGATGGTGGGCGCACAAGGACTCGAACCTTGGACCCGCTGATTAAGAGTCAGCTGCTCTACCAACTGAGCTATGCGCCCATCTCTTGATTCGGTGAACCTGACTGAAACCTTGCTGAAATCAGCCGACTGTTCATCGCGCCGGCCAAGCCGTTGTCCCGGCCGGTGTGGCGCGGTTTATAGCGAAGGGCTTTTGGCCTGTCGATAGCAAAAACGCACCCCATGTGAATTTTTTGGCACGTGCTTTTCGGTGGCCGGACTCCTGCCCCGGCGGCTACACCGGCGCTGTCGAAACGGGACATCGGAACGGGAGATCGGGGATGGGCGGCTGGACCGAAGGCTATGTCGGCGGCATCGACTATATCCGCGCCGTCTATCGCGACTGGTCGCCGGCCCTGCTCTGCTTCGCCCTGACGCTGCGCGGCTGGCGTCCGCCCGAGGCGCTGCGCCGCGGCAGCTTCACCATGGCTGAGCCGGGCTGCGGCCATGGGCTGACCAGCGCACTGCTGGCCGGCGCCCACCCGGCGGCGCGGTTCGAGGCGATGGACTTCAATCCCTCCCACATCGCCGGCACCCGCCGTCTGGCTGCCGATGCCGGACTGGCCAATGCCGAGTTCCTGGAGGAAAGCTTCGCCGAGTACGCCCGCCGCGACGGCCCGATGCTGGACGCGGTGGCCCTGCACGGCGTCTGGTCCTGGGTCAGCGCGGAGAACCGCGCGATCCTGCTCGACACGCTGCGCCGCCGGTTATCGCCGGGCGGTGTCGTCTTCGTCAGCTACAACGCCCTGCCCGGCACGCTCGCCCACATGCCGCTGCGCCGCCTGCTGGTGGAGCGCTGCGCCGAGGGCGACGGCCCCCTGCCCGATCGCATCGCCAGCGCGGTGGAATTCGCCGCGCGGATGGCGGCGCAGGGCGGCGGCTGGTTCGCCAACACCGAGGGCGTGGTGGAGCGGATCGAGCAGCTTCGCCACAAATCGCCGAACTACATCGCCCACGAATATCTGAACGGCGACTGGACCGCCTTCTACCATGCCGACGTGGCCCGCGAGTTGGCTGGCGCGAAGCTGGAGTTCGCCGGTGCCGCCGTACCGATGGAGCAACTGCACGATCTCACCCTCTCCCCCGCCCAGCAGGCATTGGCGGCTGAGGCGCGCGACCCCGCCCAGGCGGAGACCCTGCGCGACGTGATGACCAACCGCAGCTTCCGCCGCGACCTGTTCGTGAAGGGCGGCGAGCGGCTGGGTCCGGCCGAGCGGCGCGCGCTTCTGGGCGAGACCCGTTTCATGCTTCTGGTGGCTGCCGATGACCTGCCGGAGGTCGCGTCGACGCCCGTCGGCCGCCTGCCCTTCCCGCGGGCGCTTTACCAGCCGTTGGCTGAGGCGCTGGCCGAAGGGCCGCAGAGCCTGGACGGGCTGCTCGCCCGGTCTGCCCTGACGGCGCAGGGGGAAGAGGCGGTGCTGCGCGCGCTGGTGCTGCTGACCAGCCTGTCGCTGGCGGCTCCGGTGATGCCGGACGACGGGTTTGCCGAACGGAGAGTCTCAAGCGACCGCTTCAATGCCACGGTGCTGGAGCGCCACCGCTTCGGCGACACGCCGGGGCAGCTCGCCTCGCCCCTTCTGGGCGCCGGCGTGCCGGTGTCGCGGATCGAGGCGCTGTTCCTTCTGGCCGCACGGCAAGGCGAGGAGCCGGCCGCCTTCGCTTGGCGACATCTATCGGCCGACGGCGTCGTGCTTGGCCGCGACGGCGAGCGATGCGAGGGGGACGACGCCACCCGCGCGGAACTGGCGCGCCGCCATGCGGCCTTCGTACAGCGGCGGCTGCCGTTGCTGCAGGGACTCGGGGTCGCTTGAGAGCTGGAGTGCCGGCGTCAGCGCTCCGCCGCCGTCTTCGGCAGCTTTTCGGCAATGCCATAGAGCGCCTCGCGGCGGCGGATTTCGGCAAAGACGTCATCCGGATGGATGTTCAGCGTCGCCCACAGGACCGACAGGTTGTACAGCAGGTCGGCGCTTTCGTTGATGACGCCCTGGCGATCCTCGTTCATGGCGTCCAGCGCGACCTCGACCGCCTCCTCGCCCACCTTCTTGGCGATCTTCTTCGGGCCGGCGGCGATCAGCCGCGCAGTCTTGGAGTGCGCCGGATCCATCTGCTGGCGGTCGAGGATGGCGGCATAGAGGCGGATCAGGTCGTCGGTCATCAGGTGGGATTTGTCTCGTGTGCGGGCGACGGAAGCATCGTTTCGATAACGTGATCGCTCCGCGACGGAATTACCATCCCCCATAGGCGCGGTGACGCGCCGCACGATGGCCTTATGCCTTGCGGCGCGGCGCCGTTTCAGCTCACCGGGTCATAGGAATGGTCGGCCTTCGGACGCTCGTCCAGCAGGGCTTCGCCGGTGCTGACGAAATAGACGACCTCGGCGATGTTGGTGGCGTGGTCGCCGATCCGCTCCAGGTTCTTGGCGATCATCATCAGGTGCATATGGGCGGCGAACTGGTCCGGTGCCGCCAACGCCGACCGTTCCACCTCCGCAACGAGGCTGGTGTAAAGGGCATCCACCTCGTCGTCGGTGCGCCAGATGCGCAGGGCCGCCTCGCCGTCATTGTCGACATAGGCGTCGATCACCGCGCTGAGCCGTTCGCGCACCAGCCGGCCGAGTTGCGGCAGCCCCGCCATCGATCCGGCGTCGGGCAGGCTGAAGATGGCGACGGCCCGCTTGGCGGTGTTGGCGGCATGGTCGCCGATGCGCTCCAGGTTGCCGGCGATCTTCAGCGCCGCGATCACCTCGCGCAGGTCGTCGGCAACCGGCTGGCGCAGGGCCAGCAGGCGCATGCAGTGGGCTTCGATGTCATGTTCGAAGGAGTCGAGTCGCGCATCCGACTCCACGATCTCCCGCGCCAATTCGGGATTGCGCTGGGCCAGGCAGGTCAGCGCCTGGTCGATCTGCGTCTCCGCAGCGCCAGCCATCTGCACGATGGCGGATTTCAGCCGCTTCAGCGCGTCCTCGAACGCGGACACGATGTGCGGAGCGGAGGTCTTCATGGTCGCCAAACCCTTCCCGGCGGTCTTGTGCAAAGCCCTCACCATAGCGCCCGGACGTTACGGTAAGATGACAGGCCCTATGACCGAAGCCGGTTCCCGTTCCCCCACGCGCACCCCGGAAACTGCCGGATTGATTTTGCGGCGCAGCATTGCGACACATGATGGAGTCCGTGCTTACTCCCTCACTCAACGACGTGCCGAACCCACCATGATCGAACGCCGCTTTGAACAGATCATTTTCGCCAGCCGCTGGCTGCTCGCCCCTTTCTATCTCGGGCTGGTCGTCTCACTGGGCGCCTTGCTGGTGAAGTTCACGCAGGAGATCCTGCATATCATCCCGCATGTGCTGGAGATGAGCGAGAAGGACGTGCTGCTGGCCGTGCTGACGCTGATCGACATGTCCTTCGCCGGCAATCTTCTGCTGATGGTGATCTTCGCCGGCTACGAGAACTTCGTCTCGAAGATCGACGTCGCCAATCACGAGGACCGGCCGGACTGGATGGGCAAGGTCGATTTCGGCGGATTGAAGCTGAAACTGATCGCGTCCATCGTCGCTATCTCGGGCATTCACCTGCTGAAGGCCTTCATGAACCTGTCGCAGACCTCCCACGAAGAGTTGATGTGGCTGGTCATCATCCACATGACCTTTGTGATCTCCGGCGTTCTGCTCGCCTGTATGGACAGGCTGGAGGGGCACCACGCCCCTGCCGCGAAATTCGGACCCAAATCTGCAACGGATTAACACTGAACCGGAAAGAAAGACCGGCAAAAGTCCATTGCGGCGCCTCATCGACAAGGATAGACACTTCGACGGTCACACCGGCTTGCCGGGCTGTCGGCGGATCGGAACGGGCTTGACCGCGGGGCTTCTGCCCGTTGACGGAATATTAACCCTAACCCGCCAATGTCCCGATCACCAGACACCGCGCCGCGGCGATCACCGGTCCTCCGGAGACCGTCTTCGCGGCAGGTTTCAGGGCTGCCGGGCGCACTCTCCGCTTGAGCGTGCGGGCGCATTCGACTATGGAACCGTTGGCGGGCATGCTATGCCAGTCCGCCGGCTCGGCCGTCTCAACCGCTTTGATAGAGTTCGTCAGCTCCATGCTCTCCAAACTGCTCGGCGTTCTGTCCGCCGACATGGCGATCGATCTGGGGACGGCCAACACCCTGGTCTATGTCAAGGGCCGCGGCATCGTCCTGAACGAACCGTCCGTCGTCGCCATCGCCAACGTGCGCGGCAAAAAGCAGGTCCTCGCCGTCGGTGACGAGGCGAAGATGATGCTTGGCCGCACGCCCGGAAACATCCAGGCCATCCGGCCGCTTCGCGACGGCGTCATCGCCGATTTCGAAGTTGCGGAGGAAATGATCAAGCATTTCATCCGCAAGGTTCACAACCGCCGCAGCTTCGCCAGCCCGCAGGTCATCATCTGCGTGCCGTCGGGCTCGACCGCGGTGGAACGCCGGGCGATCCAGGAATCGGCGGAGGCCGCAGGCGCCCGCCGCGTCTTCCTGATCGAGGAGCCGATGGCCGCCGCGATCGGCGCCGGCCTGCCGGTGACCGAACCGACGGGCTCGATGGTCGTCGACATCGGCGGCGGCACCACCGAGGTGGCCGTGCTGTCGCTGGGCGGCATCGTCTATTCGCGCTCGGTCCGCGTCGGCGGCGACAAGATGGACGAGGCCATCATCGGCTACATCCGTCGCAGCCACAATCTGCTGGTCGGCGAAGGCTCCGCCGAGCGGATCAAGAAGGAAATCGGCTCCGCCTGTCCGCCCGAGGACGGTGAGGGCCGCATCCTGGAGATCAAGGGCCGCGACCTGATGAACGGCGTGCCCAAGGAGCTGATCATCTCCGAACGCCAGATCGCCGAGTCGCTGGCCGAACCCGTTTCGGCCATCGTCGAGGCGGTGAAGGTGGCGCTGGAGCACACCGCTCCGGAACTGGCCGCCGATATCGTCGACAAGGGCATCGTCCTGACCGGCGGCGGCGCTCTTCTGGGCAACCTGGACTTCGTCCTGCGCCACGCCACCGGCCTGCCGGTGTCGATCGCCGACGATCCCCTCTCCTGCGTGGCGCTCGGCACCGGCCGCGCGCTGGAGGAGATGAAGACGCTGCGAAACGTCTTGGTCAGCGCCTACTGATTGGTGTATCCCTGGTTGGAAGGCCTCCGGTCCCACGTTCTCTGAGAACGGTAGAGGACCGGAGACGGACCGCGTATCTGGACGGGAATTTCCTGTGAAGCCACGCTCATCCGGCTCCGTCATCCGCCTTGCCGCCCCTCTGCGGGCTCTCGCGCAGCGCTTCTCCTTCCTTCTGCTGGTTCTTGCCTCCGTCGCGCTGATGATGGTGGGCAAGATCGAGTCCGTTTCGGTGGACAACGCCCGCGCACGCGTGACCGATGCCTTCGCCCCCATCCTGGACGCCATTTCCCGCCCCGCCGCGACGGCGGCGCGCGTGGTCGAGTCCGCGGTGGAACTTGAGAACGCCTTCGACGAGAACCAGCGGCTGAAGGCCGAGAACGCCCGGCTGCTGCAATGGAGGCAGGCGGCCCTGCGGCTGGAGGCGGAGAACAACAGCCTGCGCAGCCTGCTGCGCGTCCGTCCGGAGCCGGCCGTCAACTACATCGCCGCCCGCGTCATCGCCACGCCCGGCAGTTCCTTCGTCCGCACGCTGGTGGTCACCGCCGGCCGGCGTGACGGGGTGCGCAAGGGACAGGCGGCGCTGGCCGGAACCGGTCTGGTCGGCCGGGTGATCGAGGTCGGCGAATGGTCGTCCCGCGTCCTGCTGCTGACCGACATCAACGCCCGCATTCCGGTGATCCTGTCGAACACGCGCCAGCGCTCGATCCTGGCCGGCGACAATTCCGACCAGGCCAAGCTTCTCTACCTGCCGCCCGACTCGCCGATCCAGGTGGGTGAGCGGGTGGTGACCTCGGGTGACGGCGGCCTGTTCCCGCCCGGCCTGCCGGTCGGCGTGGTGACCGCGGTCAGCGAACGTGGCATCCGCGTCCTGCCCAGCGCCGATCTGTCGCGCGTCGAATATCTGCGTCTGGTGGATTTCGGCCTGCCGAGCACCGATCTGGACCCGTCGCCGGACTCGAAGTGAGCTGGATGTGCAAGTGAGCCGGACGGACAGTCCGCCGACCGGGGGATTGCCGATATGACGGCGACTTTCTGGCAGAAGGTGGACAAGACCGGGCGCAATCTGGCGCCCTTCGCCGTCACGGTGATGATGGTGCTGGTCGGCATGATTCCGGTGCCGGTGCCGGGCTACTCCCCGGTGGCGCCGAACCTGACGCTGGTTTCGGTCTATTACTGGACGATCCACAGGCCTGACCTGATGCGTCCGGGGGTGGCCTTTCTGATCGGGTTGCTGCAGGATTTCCTGGTCGGCGGACCGCTGGGCGTGAATGCGCTGCTGCTGGTCGTCGCCCAATGGGCGGTGCTGAACCAGCGCCGGGTGTTCCTGGCCAGCACCTTCGCACTGCTGTGGTTCGGCTTCACGCTGGTGATGGCGGGTGCCGTGCTGCTGCAATGGCTGGCCTTCTCGGTGCTGGACGCCGCCGCGCTGTCGATCCTGCCGGCGCTGTTCCAGGGCCTGCTGACGGTGGCTGTGTTTCCTGCGGTGGGTTGGCTGCTGATCCGCGTCCACCGCGCGTTCCTGAACGGGTAAAGGGCCCCGACGGACCTCATGAGTTCTATCGATCGCGACACCGACCGTTCCCGCCTGCTGGCGCGCCGCGCGCTGGTGCTGGGCGGCATCAAGCTGGCCGGCCTGTCCGCGCTGGTCGGTCGCCTGTATTACCTGCAGGTCGTCGAGTCGGCCCGCTACACCATGCTGGCGGAGGAGAACCGCATCAGCCTGCGGCTGATCGCGCCATCGCGCGGCAACATCGTCGACCGCTTCGGCGTGCCGCTGGCGGTCAACGAGCAGAACTATCGCGTCGTCGTCGTGTCGGAGCGCACCCACAACATCCAGGAGACGCTCGACAAGATCTCCCGCATCGTGCCGCTGACCGACGGCGACCGCCGCCGCGTGCTGCGCGAACTGCATCGCAAGCGCCGGTTCGTCCCCGTCACCGTGCGCGAGAACCTGACCTGGGAACAGGTGGCGACGCTGGAGACCAACACCCCCGATCTGCCCGGCGTGTCGATCGAGGTGGGCGAGCTGCGGCACTACCCGCAGGCGGACGCGACCGCCCATATCCTGGGCTATGTCGGCGCCGTGTCGGAGGCGGAGCTGAGCGGCAACAGCGATCCGGTGCTGTCCCTGCCCGGTTTCCGCATTGGCAAGGCCGGCATCGAGAAGTTTCACGAGAAGGTGCTGCGCGGCACCGCCGGCACCAGCCAGCTGGAGGTCAACGCGGTCGGCCGCGTCATCCGCGAACTCTCCCGCGACGAGGGGCAGTCGGGCCGGGAAATCCAGCTGACCATCGACATGGCCCTGCAGCGCTTCGTGCAGGAACGCCTGTCGCAGGAGGTCAGCGCCTCGGCGGTGGTGATGGATGTGCACACCGGCGGCATCTACGCCCTGTGCTCGCACCCCAGCTACGACCCCAACCAGTTCACCATGGGCATCAGCGCCGAACTGTGGGAGGAGTTGCTGTCCAACCCGGCAACGCCGCTGAACAACAAGGCGGTGGTCGGCCAATACCCGCCGGGCTCCACCTTCAAGATGATGGCGGCGCTGGCGGCGCTGGAATCGGGGGTGGTCAGCAACCGCCATACGGTGTTCTGCCCCGGCTACCTGGAGTTGGGCGACCACCGGTTCCACTGCTGGAAGCGCGGCGGCCACGGCACGGTCGATTTCGTCGGCGCGCTGCGCCATTCCTGCGACGTCTTCTTCTACGACGTGTCGCGCCGGATCGGTATCGACCGCATCGCCGAGATGTCCAACCGCTTCGGCCTGGGTCACCGCACCGGCATCGACCTGCCGCATGAGCGTGCCGGTCTGATCCCCTCCATCGCCTGGAAGAAGGCGACGCTGGGCAAGGGCTGGGACATGGGCGAGACGCTGGTCGCCTCGATCGGCCAGGGCTATGTGCTGACGACGCCGCTGCAGCTGGCGGTGATGGTCTGCCGGCTGGCCAATGGCGGCTATGCGGTCAAGCCGCACCTGACCAAGCAGATCAAGACCGTCAGCGGCGAACAGACCGCCTGGCCCGGCATCGGCGTGAAGAAGGAGAATCTCGACATCGTGCTGCGCGGCATGACCGAGGTGGTGAACGCCCCCAACGGCACCGCCTTCAAGTCGCGCATCACCGAGGTCGGGTACGAGATGGCCGGCAAGACCGGGTCCGCCCAGGTCCGCCGCATCACCATGGCCGAGCGCAACAGCGGCGTGAAGAAGAACGAAGACCTGCCCTGGCGCGAGCGCGACCACGCCTTGTTCGTCGCCTTCGCACCGATCCAGGCGCCGCGCTATGCCTGCGCCGTCTTCGTCGAGCATGGCGGCGGCGGCTCCACCGCTGCGGCGCCGATTGCCCGCGACATCCTGCTGGAAACGCAGAAGCGCGACCCCGGCCGCGCCGCCGTCGCCGAAACCCCGCCGCCGAGCGGAATGCCGGAGCCGCGGGGCTGACATCGGTCCGCCGGGCTCACCTTCGCCGACGGGTAGGGATGCTCATCGCAGCGACGCCAATCACCACCGCGGCACAGCCGGCCAGCATGGTCGGCTCCAGCGCCTCGCCCAACAGAAGTGCGCCAATCCCGACCCCGATGGGCACCCGCAGATAGGCTTGCGCGGTGGTCGGCACCGATCCCAGGGTTTGAACCAAGCGGAAATAAAGAACGAAGGCCAACGCGGTCGAGAAGACCGACAGGGCGGCGAGCGCGAGCAGAGAGTCCAAGGACGGCGTCAGGGTCCAAGGCCGGTCGACCGCCAGACTGACCGGCAACAGGACAGCCGCTCCGCACAGCAGCGCTCCCGCGGCCGGCATGACCGGGTCCTGTCCCTTGAACACGCGGCCGAAGATGGCGGCTCCGGCATAGCAAAGTGTGGCAAGGACGATCGCGCCTTGCGCCAGAAGGTCGCGGCCGATGCCATCCACCGCCCCCACCCCGATGATGAGAACCGTCCCACCGAGACCGGAGAGCACGCCGACCGCCTTCCGGATGCTCAAAGGCTCGTGCCGGGTGAACAGAAGGGTGAGGAGAAACGCGAAGATCGGCGTGGTCGCGTTGAGGATGACGGCAGTTCCGGCGTCGACCGTCTGTTCGGCCCAAGCGATCAGGGTGAAGGGAAGGACGCTGTTCAGACAGGCCTGAACCAGGAAGCGGCGCCACAGCGCCGGATCGCGTGGCAGCGAAAGGCGGCGCCAGCGGATGACCACTAGAAGGATCGCTCCCGCGATCAGCGTCCTGCCGGCAATGAAGGTCAAGGGCGGGATCGTCTCCACGCCGATGCGGATGAAGCTGTAGGACGCTCCCCACAAGGTCGCGAGGGCCAGCAGCAAGGCAAGCTCGACACGCAGGTTCGGCTGCCAAGCCGGGGCATCGGGGGCTGGAAGGATGGTCATGATGGCTCCGTCGGTCTGCAAGCCGGCCCACCATGCCAGCCCGGCACTTGGAAGACCGCCGCGAACGCTTCGGCCGAGGACGAAACGTCGGCGGCTGACGGGTCTGGCGAAGCGGCCTAAACTGATGGACATGACCAGCCCGCCCTTCCCCACCGCCTCCGCCAACGGCATCGCCACCATCGCCGCGCTGATCGGCGATCCGGCACGTGCGAACATCCTCTCCGCCCTGATGGGCGGGCAGGCGCTGACCGCCGGGGAATTGTCCTGGCATGCCGGCGTCGGCGCGCCGACCACCAGCGGCCACCTCGCGAAATTGAGCGAGGCTGGATTGCTGGCGGTGGAGCGCCAGGGCCGGCACCGCTATTACCGGCTGGCCTCCCCCGACATCGCCCAGGCAATGGAAAGCCTGATGGCGGTGGCAGCCGCCGGCCCGCGGCGCCACCGTCCGCCCGGCCCGAAGGACGAGGCGTTGCGGACCGCCCGCACCTGCTACGACCATCTCGCCGGACGGCTCGGTACAAAACTGGCCGACACGCTGAACGAGCGCGGGTTCGTGATCCTCGACGACGGCAGCGCCCTGGTGACGGATGATGGCCGCGATTTCCTGGGCGGCCTGGGTCTCGCAATGCCCGAAGTGGGCGGGCACCGCAGACCGCTATGCCGGGTCTGCCTGGACTGGAGCGAGCGCCGCCATCATCTGGCCGGGCGGCTGGGCGCGGCCCTGCTGACCTGTTCGCTGGAGCGCGGCTGGATCGTCCGCATCCCTGACAGCCGCGCGGTGGAGATCACCGATACCGGCAGCAAAGAGTTCGCCACGATTTTCGGCATCGCACCAGAGCATCTGACCGCCAAATGAAAAGCGCGCCCCCGAAGGGACGCGCTTCTCAACAGACCGATGCGGCTTTCGCCAGATCAGTTCTTCGACTTGTCGACCAGACGGCGCTCGGCGATCCACGGCATCATAGCGCGCAGCTTCTCGCCGACCTTCTCGATCTCATGCTCGGCGTTGCGGCGGCGGATCGCCTTGAAGGACGGCTGGCCGGCCTTGCATTCCAGCATCCAGTCACGGACGAAACGGCCTTCCTGGATGTCGGTCAGCACGCGCTTCATCTCGGCCTTGGTCTCCGGCGTGATGATGCGCGGGCCGGTGCGGTAGTCGCCGTACTCGGCCGTGTTGGAGATCGAGTAGCGCATGTTGGCCATGCCGCCCTCGTACATCAGGTCGACGATCAGCTTCACTTCGTGCAGGCACTCGAAGTAGGCCATCTCGGGGGCATAGCCCGCCTCGACCAGCGTCTCGTAGCCGGCGCGGATCAGCTCGGTCAGGCCGCCGCAGAGCACGGCCTGCTCACCGAACAGGTCGGTCTCGCACTCTTCCTTGAAGGTCGTCTCGATGATGCCGGCGCGGCCGCCGCCATTGGCCGAGGCGTAGGACAGGGCGATGTCCAGCGCGTTGCCCGAGGCGTTCTGGTGAACGGCAACCAGCGACGGCACGCCGCCGCCACGCTGGTATTCGCTGCGCACGGTGTGGCCGGGGCCCTTCGGCGCGATCATGAACACGTCGAGGTCGGCGCGCGGCTCGATCAGGTTGAAGTGAACGTTCAGGCCGTGCGCGAAGGCCAGGGCGGCGCCCTGCTTCATGTTCGGGGCCAGATCGTCACGGTACAGGTCGGCCTGCAGCTCGTCCGGGGTCAGAACCATCACGACGTCGGCCCAGGCGGCGGCTTCGGCCGGGGTCATCACGGTGAAGCCGGCGGTCTCGGCCTTCTTGATGGTGGCCGAACCCGGGCGGAGCGCGATCCGCACGTCCTTCACGCCGCTGTCACGCAGGTTGTGGGCGTGGGCATGGCCCTGGCTGCCGTAGCCGACGATGACGACCTTCTTGCCCTTGATCAGGTTGACGTCGGCATCACGATCGTAATAGACGCGCATGGAGATGGTTCCTTAAATTTCACTAGCCGGGTGTTGAACGAAGCGATTAGTGCGCGGGGCGGATTAGTCCATCGGCGGCAAGGCCGCGTCAAGCAAAAGCCGTCCGTCCGCGGTGAAGGGGTTCAGGAAAGTGACTCCGCCAAGTCGCCGTCCGTCCTGAAAATCTTCAGACACAAGGTACTTACAGCCATACGCATCGGCGTTTGCCCATAAGACCGCATCCCAGATTTGCAATCCGTGCGCGGCTACTGCATCGAAGGCACGCCTGAAGGAGTCGGTGGCAACGGGAAGGCCCTGGAATGTCTGCTCGTAATCACGAACCAAGTCCAATGCCTCACCCGGCGGCAGGATTCGCTTCCGGGTCAGCGACGCATAAAGCTCGCACAGCACCTGCCCCGCAATCACGACAGTGGAACCCGGCACCGCTGCTCTCTCCAGCAAATCCAGAGCAATTGCATATTTGGTGAGGTCCCGCCGGTCGGCCGCATAGAACAGGATGTTTGTGTCGAAGCTGACCAACGGTCGACTCATGGCAAGGAACCGCGCTCGTGCAAATCGTCACGGGTCCAGTCACGGCCACCCAGGTCATAGCCCTTGCGCAGCTTCCGGAGCAATCGCTCACCTGCCTGCCTGCGGCGCTCCTCCTCGGAAACCGGTTCGGACGCTGCTTCCGTCGCTGACAGCCGGGCCACCGGCGTACCATTCTCGGTCAGCACGATCTCCTCGCCGCGCTTCGCGGCTTCGATCAATGCGCCGAGCTGGTCCTTCGCCTCTTCCACCGACAGCATCTTCATGACCGTTCCCCACTGCTCGCCGTCCGGCCGTACCGGAAGGATATCCTAACCCAGAACGGGCCGGACGGCGATGGAGCCCGAAGAGACCTCGGGGGGAGCGTCAGAACGCCGCCGGTCCCTTCGACATGGCGACCACGCCGGTGCGGCTGGCTTCCACGAGGCCGAGCTGGCTCATCAGGCCGACGAAGTCGTCGACCTGCTCGGTGGTGCCGGTCAGTTCGAAGATGAAGCTGGTCAGGGTGGCGTCGACCACCTTGGCCTGGAAGATGTCGGCGAGGCGAAGCGCCTCGATTCGGCGGTCGCCGGTGCCGGCCACCTTGACCAGAGCCAGTTCGCGTTCCACCGACGGACCCTCGTCGGTCAGGTCGTGGACGCGGTGGACCGGAACCAGCCGGCCGAGCTGCGCCTTGATCTGTTCGATGATCATCCGGGTGCCGGAAGTGACCAGCGTGATGCGCGACAGGTGCTCGGCGTTGTTCACCTCCGCCACCGTCAGGCTTTCGATGTTGTAACCGCGGCCGGAGAACAGCCCGATGACGCGGGCGAGGACGCCCGGCTCGTTGTCCACCAGCACGGCGATGGTGTGCTTTTCGATCGCGTTTTCCATGAGACCCATTCCCCCGTTCGTTCGTCGTCAGCCGATCAGACCAGCACCATGCCGTCTTCCGGCGTGGCGTCGGACGGGCTGTCGTCCGGACCGAACAGGATCTCGTTGTGGGCCTTGCCGCCCGGAATCATCGGGAAGCAGTTTTCCTTCTGATCGACGGCGATGTCGACGATGCAGGGGCGGTCGGTGACGGCCAGCATCTTCTCGATCACCTGATCGACCTCGGCCACCGTGGTGGCGCGCAGGCCGACGCAGCCCCAGGCCTCCGCCAGCTTCACGAAGTCCGGCAGGGCTTCGGAGTAGCTCTGGGAATAGCGCGAACCGTGCAGCAGCTCCTGCCACTGGCGCACCATGCCCATATACTGGTTGTTCAGGATGAAGATCTTGACCGGCGCGCGATACTGCACGGCGGTGCCGATCTCCTGCATGTTCATCAGGAAGGACGCCTCGCCCGACACGTCCACCACGATGGCGTTGGGGTGGGCCAGCTGGGCGCCGATGGCGGCCGGCAGGCCGTAGCCCATGGTGCCGAGACCACCCGAGGTCATCCAGCGGTTCGGCTGGTCGAAGGGCAGGAACTGGGCGGCCCACATCTGGTGCTGGCCGACTTCCGTCGTGATGTAGTGGTCCTTGCCGCGCAGGGCTTCGCGCAGGCGCTCCAGCGCGTATTGCGGCTTGATGACCGATTCGGTGCGGTTGTAGTTCAGGCAGTTGCGGGCGCGCCAGCCCTCGACCTTGCCCCACCACTCCTTCAGCGCGGCCTTGTCCGGCGACTTGGCGCGCGCCTTCCAGATGCGCAGCATGTCTTCCAGAACGGCGCCGCAGTCGCCGACGATCGGGATATCGACCGCCACGTTCTTGTTGATCGAGCTGGGGTCGATGTCGACGTGGATCTTCTTGGAGCCCGGCGAGAAGGCCGACAGCTTGCCGGTCACGCGGTCGTCGAAGCGGGCGCCGATGTTGATCATGACGTCGCATTCGTACATGGCGAGGTTCGCCTCGTACGTGCCGTGCATGCCGACCATGCCCAGCCACTGGTTGTCGGACGCCGGGAAGGCGCCCAAGCCCATCAGGGTGGAGGTGATCGGGAAACCGGTGGTCTTGACGAACTGGGTCAGCAGCTTCGCCGCGAACGGGCCGGCATTGACGACGCCGCCGCCGGTGTAGAAGACCGGCCGCTTGGCGTTGGCGATCAGTTCAATCGCCTCTTCGATGCGGGCCATCTCCGCCTTCACCTGCGGGCGGTAGGTCTTGTGCTTGACCTCCGCCGGCGGGACGTAGCTGCCGTCGGCGAACTGCACGTCCTTCGGGATGTCGACCAGCACCGGGCCGGGACGGCCGCTGCGCGCGACATAGAAGGCCTCGTGCAGGGTGCGGGCCAGGCTGTCGACGTCCTTCACCAGGTAATTGTGCTTGGTGCAGGGACGGGTGATGCCGGTGGTGTCGGCTTCCTGGAAGGCGTCGTTGCCGATCAGGTGGGTCGGCACCTGGCCCGATAGGCAGACGATCGGAATGCTGTCGCACAGGGCGTCCAGCAGGCCGGTCACCGCATTGGTGGCGCCGGGGCCGGAGGTCACCAGCACGCAGCCGACCTTGCCGGTCGAGCGCGCGTAGCCCTCCGCCGCGTGAACCGCGGCCTGCTCGTGGCGTACAAGGACATGCTTCAGGTCGTTCTGCTGGAACAGCGCGTCGTAGATGGGAAGTACGGCGCCGCCGGGATAGCCGAAGATGATGTCAACGCCCTGATCCTTCAGGGCTTTGATGACGATCTGGGCGCCGGTCAGCTTCTGTTCGGACATCGCTCACGACCTTCTCATGTGGGCGCCTCCTCTAGGGCGCCCGGTTCCTTGGGAACACCAACCCTGCCGAGGGGGATGCCGTTCATAACAACGGCTTAGCCCCGATGGCCTGAGCTGGGACGGGCAAATTAGTCAAATCATCCGTCATAGGTCAACCCAATTCGCGAATGTTTGCAAAGTTTTTTTGCCGCAGTTTTTCCAATTGTTGCGCGCCCATTGGAGGTGGCCACCCTGCCCCACCCCCTGCCCCGCCGGCGCTTGCCGCAAACGGAAACGGCGACCGCACCGAAGCGCGGCCGCCGTTCCAAAGGGGCGACTGGGTGAACGCGCAGCCCGTCAGGCGGCGTCCTTCAGCAGCCCGCACAGCCGGCGGATGCCCTCGCGGATCTGGGCCGGCTTGGTGACGGAGAAGGCCAGGCGTAGCGTGTTCTTGCCCGACCGGTCGGCATGGAAGGCCGAGCCGGGGACGAAGGCGACGTTGGCCTCCTTGATGGCGCGGGCCAGCAACTCGGTGCCGTCGACGCCTTCCGGCGCCTCGATCCAGACGAACAGGCCGCCTTCCGGCTTGGTCCAGGTGACGCCCGGCGGGGCGAATTCGTCCAGCGCCGCCAGCATGGCGTCGCGGCGCTCCTTGTACTGGGTGCGCAGCAGCTTGATGTGGCTGTCGAAGATCTGAGAGACGACGTCGTGCATGACGATCTGGTTGATCGTGCTGGCATGCAGGTCGGCCGCCTGCTTCATCAGCACCAGCCGGTTCACCACCTCCGGCGCCGCGTTGACCCAGCCCACGCGCATCGCCGGAACCATCGTCTTGGAGAAGGTGCCGCCGAAGATCACGTTGGTCAGCTTACCGCCATTGCGCTCGCAATCCAGCGCCGCCAGCAGCGGCAGATGCTCCCCGTCATAGCGCAGCTCGCAATAGGCGGTGTCCTCGATCACCGGCACGCCGGCCGCCTCGCAGGCGTCCAGGATGGCGTGGCGGCGGGCCAGCGTCACCGTGGTGCCGTTCGGGTTCTGGAAATCGGGGACGAGGTAGAAGAATTTCGGCTTCTGCGCCAGCGCCTCGGTCAGCGCCGTCATCTCCGGCCCTTCCTCGTCCATCGGGATCGAGAGATAGGTCGGCTCGTAGGGTGAGAAGGCCTGCAGCGCGCCGAGATAGGTCGGGCGGGTCACCACGATCTTGTCGCCGGGGCCGATCAGCAGCTTGCCGACGAATTCCAGCACCTGCTGCGAGCCGTTGGTGATGAGAACGCCGTCCAGCCCGACATTGACGCCTTTGCGCCCCATGTAATCGCAGATCCATTCGCGCAGCGGCGTGTAGCCCTCGGTGATGGAGTATTGCAGGGCGGCGCCGGCACCGGCGTTGGACT
The DNA here is from genome assembly GCA_965650625.1 of uncultured Azospirillum sp. GTDB lineage: Bacteria > Pseudomonadota > Alphaproteobacteria > Azospirillales > Azospirillaceae > Azospirillum. The sequence goes on from CBFGPE010000110.1 coordinate 19,543, forward strand.
GGAAGATCTTCTCATAGGACCGCGCGATGGCGGAACTGGGGAACAGGTCCGGGTCGGGAATGCCGCCGGCGAAGGAGATGATCTCCGGACGGTCGATCAGCTTCAGCAGTTCCCGGATTTCGGACGCCGTCATGCCGCCCACGCGGCCCGCGAACACATGACCCCAATCAACCGACACGGTGCTTCTCCTTCGGATCAGTAATTTAGTATCGTTCTCAGGCGGCCGAGCATTGCATTTCGTACCGCAGACGAACAAGGCAGATCGATGGTATGGCAGCTATGCTGTCCTGTATCACTTACCAGCATATCAGAGAATTTGCCAACAATCTGATGCCGAAACCAAGTGACCTGCCGTTTGGCATAGCGGCGGGTCGATTGCTGGGCCAGCGCAACGGCCTCGCCGAGAGGGATCTCGCCATGCAGGACGCGGCGCAGCTCCGGCACGCCCAGGGCTTTCAGCACCGGCAGGTCGGGGGCGAGGGCCTGCTCTTCGGCCAGTGCGTCCAACCGCCGCACCTCCTCCAACGCGCCCTGCTCCATCATCAGATGGAAGCGCTTGTCGCACTGGGCATAGAGGTCGGCCCGCGGCGGGTCGAGCACGAGGATGGTGAAGCGCAGATCCTCCGGCGCGCCCTGGGCCGTTTGGCTCTGCCAGTGGGACAGCGGATGGCCGGTCGCCTCCAGCACCTCCCAGGCGCGAGTCAGGCGGGTGGTATCGCCGGGATTCAGCTTGGCCGATGCCGGATCGCGGGCGACCAGCTCGGCGCGGAAGGCGTCGCCGCCGATGGTCGCCAACCGGGCATGGGCGGCGGCGCGCACCTCGTCCGGGATGGGCGGCACTTCGCTCAGTCCCTGCATCAGCGCGCGCAGGTAGAGACCGGTGCCGCCGACCACCACCGGCAGCCGGCCGGCAGCCTTGGCGGCGGCGATCTCCGCCAGAGCCATGTCGCGCCAGCGTGCCGCCGAGCCGCGTTCCGCCGCAGGCAGCACGCCATACAGGCGATGGGGCGCCCGCGCCAGATCCTCCGCCGGCGGCCGGGCGGTCAGCACGTCCAGGTCGGCGTAGAGCTGCATGCTGTCGGCATTGATGACGGTGCCGCCGAACGCCTCGGCAATCGCCAGCGCCAGCCCCGACTTGCCCGATGCGGTCGGGCCGCCGATGACGATGACATCGGTGAGCGTGTTCATCGCCCTTCCATGGGGCCACGGCGCTTCCTTTGCAACACCCATCCGCATGCCCCTCCGCATGCCGACGCCGAAGCTTCGTTGGACCGGACCCCGCGGCTGTGGTAGGCAGCGCGCAAAGGCCCTCTTTTGCTCGGGACACCCGCCGATGAACGCCGTCGCCACGCTGATCGCCCCCCGCACCGCCACGCTCGACGAGGCTGCCGTCCAGACCGCCAAGGCGGCGCTGGTGGGCCTGGGCGCCGATGCCGGCGCGCCGGACTGGCTGGCTCCCGGCACCGCCTGCGACCTGCCTTTCGGCAATCTGGCGCCGGAGCAGGCGGAGGCGGCAATCCGCCATGCCCTGAATGGCGCCACGCTGGACATCGTCGCCCAGCCGGCGGCGACCCGGCGCAAGCGGCTGCTGGTCGCCGACATGGAATCGACGATCATCGAGCAGGAGATGCTGGACGAGCTGGGCGACTATGTCGGGCTGAAGGACCACATCGCCGACATCACCGCCCGCGCCATGAACGGTGAGATCGACTTCAAGGACGCGGTGCGCGAGCGGGTCACCCTGCTGAAGGGCCTGAAGGAGACGGTGATCGACGAGGTGTGGCAGCGCGCCACCCTGATGCCGGGCGCGGCCCAACTGGTCGGCACCATGCGCGCCAACGGCGCCGTCTGCGTTCTGGTGTCGGGCGGTTTCCGCTGCTTCACCGGCCGGGTGCGCAGTTGGATCGGCTTCGACGACGACCGCGGCAACGAGCTGGAGGTGGTCGACGGCGTGATGACCGGCAAGGTGATCGAGCCGATCCTGGACAAGGACAGCAAGCTGCAGGCGCTGATGGCCTATGCCGGCGAGCACCGCGTGCCGATGGCGGAGACCATGGCCGTCGGCGACGGCGCCAACGATTTGCCAATGCTGCTGGCCGCGGGTCTGGGCGTCGCCTTCCACGCCAAGGCGGTGGTCGCCGCCGAAGCCCGCGCCCGCGTCGACCATGGCGACCTGACCGCCCTGCTCTACGCCCAGGGCTACCGGGTGGCGGAGTTCGTGGGGTAAGGCTTTGCCTGCCGTCCCTCCAACGCCTCACGCCCACACGCCGCGAACATAGGGCGTCAGTTGCGTGTCCGTCAGGATGATGTGGCGGACCAGCCAGTCGGCAGTGAATTTATAGAGCCTCTCGGCGTTCTCGTGGGTGGGTTCGTTGGAGAACTGGTTCGACAGCTCGCTGACTTTCTGGACCGCGGCGCGGTGCATGGCGACATGCTCGTCGAATTTCGGGTAATGCACGATCTGCATGATCCGCTCTTCGCGGGCGAAGTGCTCCTTGGTGTATTCCAGAAGTTTGATCAGAATCTTGGCAACGCGAACCGGCTGGAACCGCGGGGCGGCCAGCGCAGCGTCGAGTTCGTTCAGATACTCGATCAGGTGTTTGTGATCGTCGTCGATGGCCGGCTGCCCGACGCTCAACTGCCGTCGCCATGTGATGGCGCCCATGACCTTGCGGCCTCCCCCCTTAACCGGCACCCCGTTGGGGAGGATTATGAATGGTGTTACCACCGCACCCAAACAGCCGCCGGCGTCACACGGCAATTTGACGCACCCGCATGAGGCGAGCCGGAACGGAGCGGGGCGGATGCGTCGCCGCACCCGCCCCGTTCTGCAGACTTAAGTTGATAGATCTCAGCCGACGATCGAGTACCCGCAATCGACATAGGTGGTGTCGCCGGTGATGCCCTTGGCGCCATCGGTGGCGAGGAAGGCGGTGGTGTAGCCGACCTCCTCGATGGTTACCAGACGGCCTTCGGGCGCGCGCTCGGCGGCCTTGTTCATCAGCTCGTCGAAATGCGCGATGCCGGAGGCGGCGCGGGTCTTGATCGGGCCGGGCGAGATGGCATGGACGCGGATGCCCTTCGGGCCGAGTTCGGCGGCCAGATAGCGCACGCTGGCCTCCAGCGCCGCCTTCACCGGACCCATGACGCCGTAATTGTCGATGACGCGGTTGGCGCCGAAATAGGACATGGTGAACAGCGATCCACCGTCCTTCATCAGCGGCTCCGCATACTTGGCCATGCGGATGAAGGAGTGGCAGGAGACGTCCATCGCCTGCTGGAAGCCTTCGCGCGAGCAATCGACGACGCGGCCGTGCAGGTCCTCCTTCGGTGCGAAGGCGATGCTGTGCAGCGCGAAGTCGAGCTTGCCCCACTTCTCGCCGATCTTGTCGAACAGGGCCTTCAGCTGGCCTTCGCCGGTGACGTCCACCGGTTCGAAGATTTCGGCCTCCAGCTGCTGGGCCAGCGGCTCGACGAACTTCTTGGCCTTGTCGTTCAGATAGCTGACCGCAAGGTCGGCACCCATGGCGCGAAAGGCGCGGGCGCAGCCCCAGGCGATCGACTGGTCGTTGGCAATGCCAAGGACGAGCCCCTTCTTGCCTTCGAGCGTGGCGGCGGCGGGAATGATCGTGGTCATGCGGACTGTCCTGCGGTCAATGGGACGAGAGGAGCGGCCGCAACCCCGGCCGCCTTTCGCCGGGTGAGATCACACGGCGTTCCTTGTGCAGTGCACCATAAACCAATCACCGGAGGTCCGCAACGTGCAATGGGCTCGCTCCGCACATGCGCCTCAATCATTGCGCAGCATTGTTCGGGGAGCATTCAGTAAAAGCAGAATTGCTGCTGTTTCAGTATTTCATTGATCCATATCAAAACGGCCTGCCGGCGTCGGACCGGCAGGCCGTTTCTTGATGACATTTCTGATATGGTGTCACGCCCCTTGTGCAATCCGCCTCCTTAGCGGGCAACACCCGGCGTAAAGGACGGCGGATCGCTGGCCGGGAAGGATTCCTTTGAGGCCTCGTCGACGATCTCCTCCTCGCACGCCTCTGCATAGATGTCGCCGGGATGACGGGAATAGGGATGGACGCCCTGGTTCACATCCTGCGACGGAATGGCCGCCCGGTCGTTGTGCGTCCAGTCGGACAGCATCGCCTTGCCGGGGCAATAGCCGGTCAGGCCGCGCGCCACCAGGGCACCGCCGGCAAGCGCCATCGCGGCACCGGTCCAGTTGGGGCGGCGCAGGCCAAGGGCCGCCAGCAGCACGCCGCCGGCCAGCGACGCCAACCGCTCGGTATGCCCGACATTGATGCTGTAACCGCCGCTGGGTCCGTGAATGCGGTCGTTGAGGCCGCGCAGGTTGCGCTGGGCCGTTTCGGTGATGGAAGAGAGTTCCATGTCGGTCCTCCTGAATGCGGGTCCCGGTCGGGGATCGTCCGCCATCGGATCGTTATCGCTTCACTGTTGGGAAACCGGCGGCTGGGGGATGCCGTTCCCGGACGGCGTCCCGGACGCAGCCCCCGGTGCCGATTGAGACGCACCGCCCTGACTGCTTCCCTCCTGGCCGCTGGAACCGGAGGCGCCGCGGGCCTGCTGCAGTTCACGGTTCAGCCGCGCCACCTCCTGCGACAGACGCTGCACCTCCTGGCGCAGCGGGCCGGCCGAGGCGTCGCCACCGCCCGCCGAGCCGGCAATGGCGGCCAGCGTCGCCGAATCGCGCATCCAGTAGGGCGCTACGCCATAGTAGGTGTGGACCGCCATCGCCCATTGGCGGTCGTTCATGTTCGGACGGTTCTTCTCGTCGAAGCGTGGGGCGTTGGTCAGCTTGTCCTTCGGCACGTTCAGGACATAGCCGTCGCCGGACGGGGTGAACAGCGCCCAGGGCACCGGGAAATGGCTGTCGCCGATGCCGAGGAAGCCGCCCAACTCGACCACCGCATAAGCGACCCGGCCGCTGGCGGGGTCGATGATCAGTTCGGACACGCTGCCGAGATCCTTGCCGTCCGGGCTGCGCAGCTTGGCATCCTCAAGCTCGTCGGCGGCGATCGCACGCGGATGGGCGATGGAGTCCTGCAGGGCCGCCGCCTCGCCCAGGATGGCCTGGCAGGCGGGGGCGTTGCCCTTCTGGGCGGCGGCCTGTGCCGCCTGCTGCAGGGCACGGAGCTGTGCGGTTTCCTGCTGCGTCACCGGAGCGGGGGTGCCGGGGCCGGCGGCTTCGAGCGCCGCCGCCTGCTGTCCCAGCCGGTCGAGCCCCGCCGCGCAGTCGTCGGCCGCCAGCGCGGGCGCGGCGATGGTCAAGGGTCCCAGCGCAGCCAGCAGCAGGGCCGTACCCAAGGTCCTACTGGGGGTCGGGCGCATCATCGGGGCATCCTCCGGCTTGAATCGTCTCATGCCGTATGAACAGCATGGTCAAGCCGGAGGTTCCCGAACGCGAATCTTCTTCCAGTTGTGGAGGAGGATCAGCCCGGCAGCGGCAGGCCGCCGCGCTGGACGATGAAGGACTGGATGGCGTCCAGCCCTTCGCCCGCCTTGACGTTGGTGAAGACGAAGGGGCGGTCGCCGCGCATCTTGCGGGCGTCGCGGTCCATCACCTCCAGGCTGGCGCCGACCATCGGGGCGAGGTCGGTCTTGTTGATGACCAGCAGGTCCGAGCGGGTGATGCCCGGCCCACCCTTGCGCGGGATCTTGTCGCCGGCCGACACATCGATGACGTAGATGGTGATGTCGGCCAGTTCCGGCGAGAAGGTCGCCGCGAGGT
>CBFGPE010000111.1:0-25201 GCA_965650625.1 uncultured Azospirillum sp.
GATCACCCCGCAACCGGCCCCAACCCGGCCCTCAAAACCGGCCCTCAAAACCGGCTCTCAAAACCGGCCCTCAAAACCGGCCAAGTATCCGATTCTGCAACCGGAACAGCCGCCTGTCCGGTCCAGCCCGGAAGACTCCGGGCAAGGGTAACCCCGAACGGAACACTATACCCAAAAAGGACGCGCAAGAGTCGACGGGATCGTAAATCCCGCCCCAAGCACGACAGCTTGTAAGTAAAAGAAGATCGTGCGAACGACCGGGACTCAACAAGCCCTGATCCGGCGTAAGACCTTCAGTATTTCACTGCTGTGTTCAACCGGCCACAGAGTGTTGCATCACCCTTATTCGCCCGGCCGAATGGATCAAAAGTCTAACCATGCCGCGGAAATCTGGCAATGGGACAGATGGCGAACGGCCCAAAAAGATAAAAACCTCCGCTTTGACCGCAAGGCCGATCCCGAATCTCATACGTGACCCTAAGAACAATCTAAGACAATTGTCAGGCATCCACATATTTACTTTAAACGCAAAAAGCCGCGCCCCGAGTCATGGGCGCGGCTTTTTGAAACCAGCGGATGAAGACTCGATCAGAGAGCCTTGATCGCAGCCGACAGACGCGACAGCTTGCGCGACACGGTGTTCTTGTGCAGCACGCCCTTGGACACGCCGCGCATCAGCTCCGGCTGAGCGGACTTGAACGCCTCGGCGGCGGCGGACTTGTCGCCGCTCTGGATCGCGCCCTCGACCTTCTTCACGAAGGAACGGATGCGGCTGATGCGGGCACGGTTGACTTCCGTGCGACGCTCGGTCTGACGAATGCGCTTTTCAGCGGACTTATGATTGGCCATGGAAACCCTACTCCGAACGACACGGCTGTCGTGATGCGAGCGCGCCTTATACGCGGCAGCGCACTACGAGTCAAGGCGTGGTCGCCCGTTGATTTTGACTAATCGTACTTAAACGACATCTTGATGGGATCTGGTCCGTCCCCCGCAAGATGCAGGGGACGGCTCAGCAGGCAGAGTCAACGCCGGGTTGGCGCCGTGTCGGCGACTCAGCGATTCTTCCAGCCGGGCTGGCGCTTCTCGGCGAAGGCGGCCATGCCTTCCTTCTGGTCTTCGGTGGCGAAGGTCGAGTGGAACAGGCGGCGTTCGAAGCGGATGCCCTCGGCCAGCGTCGTCTCATAGGCGGCGTTGACCGCTTCCTTCGCCATGGCGATGACCGGCTGCGACAGCGAGGCGATCTTGGTGGCGACCTTCACCGCCTCCTCGACCAGTTCGGCGGCCGGGACGACGCGGGAGACGAGGCCGCAGCGCTCGGCCTCGGCGGCGTCGATCATGCGGCCGGTCAGGACCATCTCCATCGCCTTGGACTTGCCGACGAAGCGGGTCAGGCGCTGGGTGCCACCGGCGCCGGGAATGGTGCCGATGGTGACCTCCGGCTGGCCGAACTTGGCGGTGTCGGCGGCCAGGATGAAGTCGGCCATCATGGCGAGCTCGCAACCGCCGCCGAGCGCGAAGCCGGCGACTGCGGCGATGGTCGGCTTGCGGCACTTGGCCAACCGCTCCCACTTGGCGGTGATGAAGTTGGAAGTGTAGACATCCATATAAGAGAAGCCGGCCATCTCCTTGATATCGGCGCCGGCGGCGAAGGCGCGCTCCGACCCGGTGACGACGATGGCGCCGATGGCCGAATCGGCCTCGAACTCGTCCAGGGCCTGGCCCAGCTCGGTCACCAGCTGGTCGCACAGCGCGTTCAGCGCCTTCGGACGGTTCAGCGTGATCAGGCCGACCGGGCCGCGCGTCTCGACGAGGATGGTTTCATAGGACATGGTTGCGGACATGGCTGCAGCACTCTCCCGATGGGGCGAGCCCGGTTGCTCCGGGACTCGTGGTTGTTAGGGTGTTCGATCTCTGGTCGCGCGAGTATGGCGGGTGTTCCCGCAGTCAGCGCGGCGTCAAAGTGAAGCGGACGGCGGTGGCGGCCTGCCGGCTGGCCGGCTTGGGGAATTCCAGCCGCAATTCCTCGCCCTCGCGGACGAAGACGCGGTCGGCGGTCCGGCGCCAGCCAAGCTGCGGCAGCGTCTGGTCGTAGAAGGCCAGCACCGCCTGACGCGGCACCTCCCCCGACAGCACGGCCTGAACGATCCGCCCGCCCGGCTTGTCGAAGACCAGCGGTTCCGATTCGGCGGTCGCCAGCCCGGGCATCACCGGAACGTCGGTGAAGCCGGGGACGAACGGTCCGGAGTCGGCTGCAAGAGCCGGCGGAATGGGAACGAGAAAACTCCCCAGGCCCGCGACCGCGGGGCCGGCAAGGAGGAAAGCGGCGGACGCCGCCCGGAGCATGGCCGGTAGAGCCGTCATGCCCCAGCTATATCACCGTTGGCGCGCCGCACAAAAGAAAGTCGAGCGGCCGGACTGTACAATCCGCTGAACGCCCCCCGTCCGGGCGCGGTCGCAGTCACAATCGGGGCAGCCCTCCCCCTCCCGGTCGTAGACGGCGAACTGGTGCTGGAAGTATCCCAGCTCCCCCGACGCCTGCCGGTAGTCGCGCAAGGAGGAGCCGCCGGCGGCGATCGCGCGCTCCAGCACCTCGCGCACCGCGGTGGCGAGGCGGTCGACCTCTTCCGCCGTCAGGCTGGCGGCGGTGCGGGTCGGCAGGATGCCGGACTGGTACAGCGCCTCCGACACATAGATGTTGCCGAGCCCGGCGACGATGCTCTGGTCGAGCAGCGCCGCCTTGATCGGGGTGATCTTGCCGGCCAGACGGCGGGCGAGGTCGGGGCCGGAGAATTCGTTGCCGAGCGGCTCCGGCCCCAGATTGCGCAGCATCGGGTGGTCGCCCAGCGCGTCGGCCACCGTCAGGTCCATCAGCCCGAAGCGGCGGGCGTCGTTGAAGGTCACCACCGTCCCGGCGTCGGTCTCGAACACCACATGGTCGTGCTTGTCGAAGGCATCGGGGCGTTCGGGCGCGATGATCATGCGGCCGGACATGCCGAGATGGGCGATCAGCACGCCGCCGTCGTCCAGATGCATCAGGATGTATTTGGCCCGCCGCCGCACCGACTCGACGCGCCGGCCGGTCAGCCGTTCGCAGAAGCGCGGCGGGAAGGGGGTGCGCAGGTTGGGCCGGCGCTGCTCCACACGGACCAGCCGCCGGCCTTCGAGATGCGGGGCGAGGCCCCGGCACACCGTCTCGACTTCGGGAAGTTCAGGCATCGGCAGAGTGTGGGGTGGGTGGGATGGAAGTTAAAGCCCTCACCGATACTCCTTGAAGCGCTCCGTCGCCTGGATCAGCGCGGCACGGATGCCGGGTTCCATGGCGGAGTGGCCGGCGTCCGGGACGATGCGGTAGTCGGCTTCCGGCCAGGCGCGGTGCAGCGCGTCGGCGGAGATCACCGGGCAGACGATGTCGTAGCGGCCCTGGACGATCACCCCCGGCAGATGACGGATGCGGGAGACGTCGCGCAGCAGCTTGTCCTCCGGCGTGAAGCGGTTGGAGCGGAAGTAATGCGCCTCGATCCGCGCCAGCCCCAGGGCGTGGCGGTCCTCGCCGCTGGCCGCGATCAGGTCGGGCGACGGCAGCAGGGAGGAGCAGCTGCCCTCATAGATGCTCCACACCCGGGCCGCGGCCATGCGCACCATCGGGTCGGCCGAATCGAGCCGCTTCCAATAGGCTTCCAGCAAATCGTCGCGCTCGTCCTCCGGGATGTGGCCGGCGAAGGCGGCCCAGGCCTCGGGGAAGAGGATGCGCATGGAATAGAGGAACCAGTCGATCTCCGCCTTCCGCATCAGGAAGATGCCGCGCAGGATCAGACCGAGGCAGCGGTCGGGATGGGTTTCGGCATAGGCCAGCGCCAGCGTCGAGCCCCAGGAGCCGCCGAACAGGTGCCAGCGCTCGATTCCCAGGTGCCGGCGCAGCGTCTCGATGTCCTCGACCAGCCGTTCGGTGGTGTTCTCGCGCGTTTCCCCCAGCGGCGTGGAGCGGCCGGCGCCGCGCTGGTCCATCACGACGATGCGGTAATGGGCGGGGTCGAAGAAGCGGCGGTGGGTGGGCGAGGCGCCGGCCCCCGGCCCGCCATGCAGGAACATCACCGGCACGCCGCGCGGATTGCCCGCCTGCTCCCAATAGACCGTATGGATCCCGTCGACGGCGAGCGTGCCGGTCTGGAACGGGTCGATGGGCGGATAGAAGTCGCTGCGGGGCATGGCCATGCATCCAGTGGGGCGGGCCACAAGTGTAGAGGAGCCACCGGTGCTTGCGCCAGCACGACGAAGTCGTGAAACGACACGCCAAACGACAAAGGCCGCCCGGAGGCGGCCTTGCGTGTCGAACTTTGGTTTTTGGAAGATGGCGCGCCCGAAGAGATTCGAACTCCTGACCCTCAGATTCGTAGTCTGATGCTCTATCCAGCTGAGCTACGGGCGCGCTGTGTCTTCTTTGATCCCGGCGTCGGCGGCGGGCCGTCGGCGTCGAGGCGCGCAACATACTCAAAGCCCCCCTGCCCTGCAAGCGCTTTTCTTCAAAAATGCGGTCGCATGTCGATGCCCATCCGTCACGGCTTTTCCTTCCGCATTGCTGAAAGGGCAACGACAACTTCGGAACATGGTAATTGCGACGCCGAGCATCGTGACATATCGTCGCGCCATCAGGTCACATAAGCGTTACCTCTGAATAGCCTCCCGTCGGGACAGAGCATAGCTTGGCAAATTCCCCGAAAAAGGGGCCAAGCAGTATTCTTATTTTATACAAAATGCAGTGAATTCCCGCTCAGCCATTCATTCGAACAAGGGCTGGACCTGGACGCCAAGCCGCTTACAAGCTGAGATCTCAGACAAAACACCAGAAAGCGTAAATAAAAATCTCCGGACCGCGTAGCGATATCTCCGTGAACACAGATGAAGTGTGAAAAGCCATGATTGAATTTCGGAAGACATCGCTCAAAGCGGTTCTCAGCTTGGTGATCGGCGTGATCGGATTGCTCGCGGTCTTCACCAGCGTCACCGATCTGATCGATGCGGCGCGCAAGGAGCAGGGGGCCAGCCGCGTCGCCACGCTCGCCACGACCAGCCGGCAGCTTTATCAGGCCCTGCGCTCGGTAAGGCTGGAACGCGCCACGACGCTGGTACCCCTGCGGGGGGAGGCGGCGGCCGATGAGGCTGCGGTGAAATCGATGACCGACCTGCGGACCAAGGCCGAGGCCGCCTTCGCCCCCGGCATGGCGGCGCTGGAGCGGCTCGACCCGGCCAGCTTCGGGAAATACGCGGCGGCCATCCGGGCGAGCCACGACGCCCTGAACGACATCCGCAGGCGGGTGGACACGGCGATCCGCTCGCCCAAGGCCACGCGCGATCCCACGGTCATCGAAGCCTGGCCGAAGGTCACCAACGCCTATCTCGACAGCGTGCAGGCGGCAACCGACGCCGTCGATGCCGGCATGGTCCTGGTCGATCCGACCACCGACCAGCTGCTGGCCGTGAAGCGCGCCGCCTGGATCGTCCGGCTGCGGACCTCCACCGAACTGCTGTCGGCCAGCGCCGCCCTCAGCGAAGGCCGCCCCCTGACCAAGGCGGAAATCACGACGGCGGCGGAGGAGCGCGGCCGGGTCGACACGGCCTGGAGCCTGATCGCCGATGCGGCGAAGCGCCCGGACACGCCCAAGCCCATCGTCGAGACGGTGGAGACCGCACAGCGCCAGTTCTTCGAAACCGGCGGCGCCCGGCGCAAGATCGTCCTCGACGCGCTGTCCACCGGCGGCAAGCCCGACATCACCGCCGAAGCCTGGATCAAGCGTGAGGCGGCCGACCAGGGGGCGCTCAACAACCTCGTCACCACCGCGCTGGACGAGATGGTCGCCCATGCCGACTGGAAGCAGACGCAGGCCCAGCGCGAGCTGTTGTTCCAATCCACCATCCTGGCGCTGACCGTCGGGCTGTCGGTCGCCGGACTGCTGTTCGTGCGGCGGCGGGTGACCGGGCCGATCCACAGCCTGACCGTGGCGATCGACCGGCTGGCCCACCGCGATTACGAGGTGGACCTGCCGAACGACGGGCGCGGCGACGAGATCGGCCGCATGCAGCAGGCCCTGCTGGTGCTGCGCGACAACGGGCGCCAGCATGCCGAAATGGTCCAGGCGCAGATCGCGGCGCAGCAGGCCGCCGCCGCCCGCACCGCGACGGTCGACCGGCTGTGCGGCGATTTCAGCGGCCGGGTCGGCGTCAGCCTGGAGTCGGTGGAAATCGCCGCTGCCCATATGATGGGTGCCTCGGCCGAGGTCACCCGGATTTCGCAGCAGTCGGCCGGCGACAGCGGCACCGTCGCCGCCGCCGCCCACGAAGCGTCGGCCGGCGTCGAGACCGTGGCTGCCGCGGCGCAGGAGCTTTCAGCCTCGATCGGCGAGATCAGCCGGCGCATGGCGGAATCCGCCACCATCTCGCAGGACGCCATCCAGCGGACGGAGCGGACGGACCAGATCATCGTCGAACTGGCCGAAGCCAGCGAGGCCATCGGCGCCATCGTCACCCTGATCGGCGACATCGCCGGCCAGACCAATCTGCTGGCGCTGAACGCCACCATCGAGGCGGCCCGCGCCGGCGAGGCGGGCAAAGGCTTCGCCGTCGTCGCCAGCGAGGTCAAGGGCCTCGCCACCCAGACCGGGCGGGCGACCCAGGACATCACCGACCGGATCGCCCGCATCCAGAGCATGACCCAGGACGCGGTCGAGGGCGTGCGGTCGGTGTCGACGGTGATCCGGCAGATGAACGGCGTCACCACCGGCATCGTCGCCGCGGTGGAGGAGCAGGGGGCGGCGACCAACGAGATCGCCCGCAACGTGCAGGAGGTGGCGACCGCCGCCACCCGCATCTCCAGCAGCATTTCCGACCTCGCCCGAACGGTGGAACAGTCGCGCAGCGTGGCCTCCGACGTTCTGCAGGCGGCGGAGCTGATGAACCGTCAGGCCGAGCAGCTGAAGCAGGATGTCGGCGGATTCCTGGGCGAAATCCGGCGCGCCTGACCGCTTGGATGATGAACGAGGAATGGGTGCGGGGCTGCGGTCCCGCGCCGTTCCGCCGGTCCTCGCGGATCGAAAGCAGGCGGATCACAAAACTGCAAACCGTGAAGACTGCAAGTCGTGAAAAGTTGGGCCCGAAAATGCGAAAGGCGGCCAGAGGCCGCCCAATCGCATTCGAAACAGTTGTTTGGGAAGATGGCGCGCCCGAAGAGATTCGAACTCCTGACCCTCAGATTCGTAGTCTGATGCTCTATCCAGCTGAGCTACGGGCGCGCTGTGTCTTCTTTGATCCCGGCGTCGGCGGCGGGCCGTCGGCGTCGAGGCGCGCAACATACTCAAAGCCCCCCTGCCCCGCAAGCGCTTTTTTCACGAATTTTCGGCGGCCCTGCGGCGGATGGGCATAGGCATGCAAATAGCCCCCGATTGCCGGGCGGCGGCGGCTGGGTTATACAGTGCGCTTGCTGTTTTTGGAGAGTCAGTCCCGTGGCCGAAGCCCCCTTCAACAAGCATTTCCCGGTGTCCTGGGAAGAGCTCCACCGCAATGCCAAGGCGCTGGCCTGGCGCCTGATCGACCGCGGCCCGTGGAAGGGCATCATCGCGATCACGCGCGGCGGCATGGTTCCCGCGGCGATCATCGCGCGCGAGCTTGAGATCCGCATGATCGACACCGTCTGCGTCTCCAGCTACGACCACCAGCAGCAGCGCAACGCGACGGTGCTGAAGGGTGTCGAGGGCGCCAACGCCGGCGACGGCGAGGGCTGGCTGATCATCGACGACCTGGTCGACACCGGCAAGACGGCGGAAGTCGTGCGCAAGATGCTGCCGAAGGCGCATTTCGCCACCGTCTACGCCAAGCCGGCCGGCCGGCCGCTGGTCGACACCTTCATCACCGAAGTCAGCCAGGACACCTGGATCCACTTCCCCTGGGACATCGAGCTGCAGTTCTCGCAGCCGATCGCCAAGCTGCGGCAGGGCTGAGCGGTTCCGTCCACGGCGCGGCCGCCCCCATCCGGCGGGGGCCGCGCCTGGAACCCGTGTCTTCTCCGGGTCATTACATAAAAATTTACCGTTTGCGTCCTAAATGACGCGCGGCGGCGCCTCCGCGCCCGCCATCGCTTCCCAACATCGCGTGGCGGCCCGCGCATGACCGACGAAATACGCCCGGACGAGCTGCACCAGGACGAGCTGCGGCACAAGATCGACGCCCTGGTGGCGCGGCTGCCGGCCAGCCTCGTCTACAGCCTGCTGAGCGAGATCGAGGGCATGGACAGCGAGCCGACCGACCGGGTTCAGCTCGTCCGCCAATATGTCATCGAGTATCTGAACCGCCAGCGCACCAACCGCGCCCGACGGCTGTTCACCAACCTGTTCGAAGCCTTCCTGATCGACGACGACGTGCTCTATCACGGCGGCGTCGCCATCCCCGGCATGCTGCAGCGGGTCGATGTCGGCGCCCTGTGGGAAGCGTTGAGCCGCGACGCCTTCCCGCTGCTGGCGGTCGAGGCGCAGGAGACGCTGGACGAGATGGCGCGCGGCGAGGTGATCGACCGCATCCTGCGTTCCCCCGTCGCCATGGTGATGAAGGAGCGGATGCGCGTCGCCGCGGTGAAGCATCTGGACGCCGTGCTGGCCAACAAGAAGGCGACGGAGGAACTGCTGGCCGGCATGTCGCGCAACCGGCCGCGCCGCACCCGGCTGATGTCGGGATTCCTGGAAAAGACGCCGACCATCGACGTCAACACGCTGCGGCTGATGCATCTGGTGCTGACCCATGCCGAGGGGGCCGGCAAGCCGGTCGCCGACCGGCTGGAGGAGTTCCCCGCCAGTTGCAGCGGCGAGGCGGAAGCGAACCGGCTGGCCGACCGGCTGCTGGACGCGACGGACCAGCTGCGCGACCGCTGCGGCGACGATCTGGCGAATTTGCTGCCGCTGTCGGTGCTGACGGTGAAGCGCAACTATCCGGTGGCGGCGCTCTATATCCGGCAGAGCGGCGTCGATCCCGGCCGCGGCGACGCCATGACCGCGGCGCTGACCGGCCACTTCATCGGCGTCACCCGCGCGCTGACCGCGGCGTTGACCGTCATCCTGAAGCTGAACGACCGGGTCCCCGGCTCCGCCATCCGGCCCAGCGCCAAGGAGAAGGCGCGGCTGGAGGCGCTGGTGCAGCGTCTGGACCAGCTGGTCCATGCCGCAACCTCGGCCGGGCTGATGGAGGACCGCCGTAGCGAGCCGGCCTTCCGCAATGCCTGGACCCAGGCGGCGAAGATCATCGGGTCGCGTGTCGCCGCGGTGGCGATGGAACGCTCCGCCCAGGCCGCCGCCGCCCGGCGCCAGCCGGTGATCGACCATGCCGACATCGTCTGGCTCGACCGGTTGCTGTGGCGCTGGCAGGCGATGTCGCGCGATTTCGGGTTCGAGACCTACGATCTGGTGAAGTGGCGCGAAAGCCTGCTGGAGGAGCTGCGCGCCAATGTCGAAAAGGCGATGAAGTTCGAGGAGACCGATCCGCTGGACGAGCGGATGGAGCATCTCCTGCGCATCGACGGCATCGCCGGCGTGTTCGGCCAGCGCATCAGCGCCTGGATCCCCACCTTCAGCCACAACATGACCCGCCTGCTGTCGCACCGGCTGGAGCGCGGCGGCGAGTTGGGCACCGAAGAGCAGGCGATCATCGACGACCTCGTCGCCACCGCGCGCACGGAGGTCGGCAAGTCGCGCTATTGGAAGAGCAACGAGCTGATGGAGCTGATCGAACTGTCGGAGCGGACGCGGCAGGTGGGGTGAGCGCTCACATCACCCCCGAAGACCGGTGCCGCGGGTCGAGCCAGTCGCGCAGCCCGTCGCCCAGCATCGTCAGCCCCATCACGCTCAGCGCAATCGCCACCCCCGGAAACACCGCCTGCAGGGGCGCGGTGAACAGGTAGGTCTGGGCGTCGCCCAGCATCCGGCCCCAACTGGGGCTGGGCGGCTGGATGCCGAGGCCGAGGTAGCTCAACGCCGCCTCGTTGACGATGGCGACGGCGAACAGGACGGTGGCCTGGACCACGACGATGCCGGCGATGTTGGGCAGCACATGCACCAGCGTCGCCGACGCAGGACCCCGCCCCAGCGCCAGCGCCGCGCCGACGAAGGGCCGCCGCCACACCGCCAGCGCCGCGCCGCGGGTGACGCGGGCCAGCACCGCGGCGTTGAACAGCGCCAGGGCCAGCACGACGTTGACCGCCCCCGCCCCCAGCACCGCGGTCAGCAGGATCGCCGTCAGCACGGCGGGAAAGGCGAAGACCAGATCGCCCAGCCGCGCCACCACCTCGTCGCCCCAGCGCCCCAGCCCGGCGGCGAGCAGCCCGAGCGGCACCCCACCCAACAGCCCCAGCCCGACAGCCGCAGCACCGACGGTCAGCGAATTGCGGGCGCCGACCATGACCATCGACAGCACGTCGCGGCCGAAATGGTCGGTGCCGAGCCAATGGGCGGCGCTGGGCGGCTTCAGCCGGGCGACCACCCGCACCTGCTCCGCCGGGTAGGGTGTCCACAGCAGCGACAGCAGCGCCATGGCGACCAGCAGCAGGGTCAGCGCGGCGCCGAGATGGAGGGAGAGGGGGAGACGCCGCCTCACGACGACAATCCTTTCGGCCTTGGATCGGCGAGCGCGCAGGCGATGTCGACCAGGGCGTTCACCACCACGACGAACAGGGCCAGCAGCACGACCACCCCCTGCACCACGATCAGGTCGCGCTGGCCGATGGCCTGGTAGAGCAGCCGGCCCAGCCCCGGCAGGGTGAAGACATTCTCCACCACCACCGCTCCGGCCACCAGGAAGGAGATCTGCAGGCCCAGTACCGTCGCCACCGGGATCAGCGCGTTGGGCAGGGCGTGGCGCAGCAGGACCGCGGCGCGGCCGACGCCCTTGGCGCGGGCGGTGCGGATGTGGTCCTCGGCCAGCGTGTCGAGCACGGCGGTGCGGGTGACGCGGGCGAGGATGGCGGCCTCCGGCAGCGCCAGCGCCAAGGCGGGCAGCAGCAGCGCGTGCAGCGCCGGACCGATGCCGCCGCCCCAGCCGGGCCCAGTCCAACCAGGGAATCCACCGGCCGGGAACCAGTGCAGGGTCAGCGAGAACAGCAGGATCAGCAGGATGGCGATCCAGAAGCTGGGCATCGACACGCCGAGCTGCGAGAAGCCCAACACCGCCCAATCCCCGCCCCTGCCCCGCCGCGCTGCCGCCAGCAGGCCGAGCGGCAGGGCGAGAGCCGTGCTGATGACCAGCGACAGCAGGGCCAGCGGCAGCGTCACCGCCAACCGTTCCGCCACCAGTTCCGCCACCGGGCGGGCGTAAGTCAGGCTGACGCCGAGATCGCCGCGGGCAAGCGCGCCGGCCCACTGCAGGTAGCGGGTAAGGACGGGCTGGTCGAGCCCCATCTGGCCGCGCAGGGCCGCCAGCGTGTCGGGCTGCGCGTTAACGCCCAGCATCAGCAGGGCCGGGTCGCCGGGAACCAGCTGCAGCACCGCGAAGACCACGATGCTGGCCAGCCAGACGGTGACGATCAGGCTGACCAGCCGTCGCAGCAGGAACGCAAGCACGCGGATATATCCTTACTTGCTTGGCCTTACTTCCACGAGACGCCGGTGACGTCGTTAGCCTGGATCGGGCGGTTCACCCACATGCCGGTCAGGCCGGCCTTCTGCACCGTCACCGACGGCAGCATGAAGAGGAAGCCGTTGACCGCATCCTCCGCCAGCACCTTCTGCTCCTCGCCATAGAGCGCGTTGCGCTTGGCCGGGTCCTGGGTGCGGTTCAGCTCGTCGTTCAGGGCGTTGAAGCGCTCGCTCTTGTAATTGAAGTAGTAGTCGGGCCGGGCGTAGATGTCGATGTCCAGCGGCTCGGTATGGGCGATCATGGTCAGGTCATAGTCCTTGCCCTTGAACGTCTTTTCCAGCCAGGCCGCCCATTCCACCGGCTCGATCTTCGCGCGGATGCCGACCTCCGCCAGCATGGCGGCGACCAGTTCCCCGCCGCGCCGGGCATAGGGCGGCGGCGGCAGGCGCAGCGTGGTGTCGAAGCCGTTGGGATATCCCGCTTCGGCCAGCAGAGCCTTCGCCTTGGCCGGGTCATAGGGGTACATGCCGGTCAGGTCGACATAGCCCTCGCGGTGCGGCGGGAAATGGCTGCCGATGGCGACGCCGTTGCCGTAGAGCACGCCATCGATCAGCGTCTTGCGGTCGATGGCATGGGCCATGGCGCGGCGGACGCGGACATCGTCAAAGGGCTTGCGGGCGTTGTTGGTCGACAGGATCGTCTCGCCCTCGGTCGAGCCGACCACGACCGTGAATTTCGGGTCGTTGCGGAACTCCGGCAGCGCTTCATAGGTGCTGAACAGGGTGAAGGCGTCGATGTCGCCGGCCTTCAGCGCCGCCACCTGGGCGGCGGGGTCGCTGATGAAGCGGAAGGAGACGCGGTCGAGCTTCGGCTTCGCACCGTCATAGTCGGGGTTGCGGACCAGCACGACGCGGTCGCCGGCGACCCAGCGGTCGAACTTGAAGGGACCGGTGCCGACCGGCTTCTGCTTGTTGGTGGCCGCCGATTCCGGGGCAACGATGGCGGCGTCGCCGCTGGCCATGTGGAAGAGGAACAGGCCGTCGGGACGCGACAGGGTGACGACCACCGTCTGCGGGTCCGGCGTCTCCACAGTGGAGATCGGGGCGAAATAGGCCTTCTGGGCGTTGACGGAGTCGGCGGCGCGGGCGCGGTCCAGCGTGAACTTCACGTCGGCGGAATCGGCGGTGGTGCCGTCATGGAACTTGGCGTTCGGGCGCAGGGTGAAGCGGTAGGTCAGCCCGTCGTCCGACACCGTCCAGCGTTCCGCCAGACCGGGGATCAGCTTGCCGTCGGCATCGACGCGCAGCAGCGGTTCGAACAGGTTGGCGTAGGTGACTTCCTTGATGGCGCCGGCCGCACCGGCGGTCGGGTCCAGATGCGGCGGCTCCAGCGCCATGCCGACGACGAGGTCGGTGCGCGGCTGGGCCGTCGCCGTCAGGGAGGTGGCGGCCAGCGCCAGGGACGCGAAGGCGGCTGCTGCGGCAGCCAGGGTGAAACGCTGCTTGGCGGTCGACATGGTTGGCAAACTCCCCCGTCTCGTCGTTATCGACGTTCTCTTTGCCGCGATGATGCGGTGCGGCGCGGGAGAGCGCAAGCGAAGCCACCACGCTATTCCACCCACCAGCTTTCCAGCATCGGACCATAAAGCGGGGTGACGGCGGGGCGGTGGAGGGTCGACCGGCGGGCGATGCGGTCCACTGGGCTGTGGAACAGCGGGACCATGTAATTCCCCCACAGCAGAACCCGGTCCAACGCCCGCACCCGGCCGACCAGCGCCTCCCGCGTCGTGGCGGCGGCGATGGAGCGGGCGAGCGCATCGACCACCGGGTCGCGGATGCCGGCGAGGTTGCGGCTGCCCTCCTGCCCGGCCGCATCGGATCCGTAATAATAGAGCTGCTCGTTGCCCGGCGACAGGGTGGACGCCCACCAGCGCATGGTCATATCGAATTCGAAACGCTCCAGCCGGGCCTGGAACTGGGCGCTGTCCACCGTGCGGACCCGCACCTCGATCCCCAGCGGCTCCAGCGAGCGGGCGAACTCCAGTGCCACCCGTTCCTCCGACGGATCGGACAGCAGGATTTCGAAGGCGAAACGGTTGCCCGCCGCATTGGTCAGCCGGCCGTCGCGCACCCGCCAGCCGGCCTGCTCCAGCAGCCGCAGCGCCTCGCGCCGGTTGGCGCGCAGGCCGGCGGGGCCGCTGGCGTTGGCGTTCCCGCTGTCGGGCAGGGTGAAGGGTTTGGAGAAGAGGTCGGGCGGCAGGCGGTCGCGGAAGGGTTCGAGCGCCCGCAACTCCTCGCCCTCCGGCAGGCCGCGGGCGGCGAGTTCGGAGTTGGGATAGTAGCTGGCGGTGCGGGTCAGCAGACCGTGGAACAGGTTGCGGCCGATCCAGTCGAAATCGGTCGCCATCCCCAGCGCCCGGCGCACCCGGACATCGGCGAAGACCGGCCGGCGGGTGTTGAAGATCAGGCCGCGCGCCGGTTCGGGGCGGTGGTTCGGCAACTCCTCGCGGATGATGCGACCGTCGCGCAGGGCCGGGCCGTCGTAGCCGGTGGCCCATTTGGCTGGATCGCTTTCGTAACGAACGTCGCCCTGCCCGGCCTTGAAGGCTTCCAGCGCCACGGAATCGTCGCGGTAATAGTCGAACTCCAGCCGGTCGGCGTTGAACTGGCCGACGCGCGTCGGCAGGTCGCGGCCCCAATAGTCGCGCACCCGTTCATAGACGATGCGGCGGCCGGGATCGACCAAGGCGACACGGTAGGGACCGCTGCCCATGATCGGCTCCAGCGTCGTGCGGCTGAAGTCGCGGCCAGCCCAGAAGACCTTGGAATGGATCGGCATCAGCCCCATCAGCAGCGGCATCTCGCGGTCGATGGTGCCGTCGGGGTTGGCGGCGAAGACGAAGCGGACGGTCTGCGGGTCGGGCGCCTCCGCCACCGTGACCTTGGCGTAGAACAGGCGGCGGTTGGGGGTGCCGTGCTGCCTCTGTGCTTCGAGCGAGAACAGCACGTCGGCGGCGGTCAGCGGCGACCCGTCCTGCCAGCGCGCCTTGGGGTTGATGTGGAAGGTGACGGCGGAGCGGTCGTCGGCCACCTCCAGCCGGTCGGCCAGCAGGCCGTAGAGCGAGAAGGGCTCGTCCCACGACCGCGTCAGCAGTGTCTCGAAGACATAGCCCATCCCGAGCGCCGGCACGCCCTTGACGATGTGCGGATGCAGGCTGTCGAAGCTGCCGGTCACCGCCTGCCGGATGGTGCCGCCCTTGGGCGCCGCCGGATTGACGTAAGGGAAGGCGGCGAAGTCCGGCGGCAACGCCAGATCGCCATGCATGGCGATGCCATGACGGGGTGAGTCCGCCGGGACCTGATGGGGCGCCAACAGAGCCAGAAGGGTGAGGAGAAGGACGATCGGGCGGGCCATGACCGGCAGGGTTGCCGCTTTGCCGCACCTGCGCAAGGGCCAGCGCAAGTTCCTTGGACTCAGGGTGCGTTCCGCCTAAACTCCCGCCCCGCGTGGCGCCGGACCGGGCATCGGCGCCGAAACAAGAACGTGCCCTGAATACGCCAGTCGAAGGAACGCGATACATGGATCTGAGCAAGCTCGCCGCGGGCAAGAATCCCCCCTGGGACGTCAACGTCGTCATCGAGATTCCGATCGGCGGCCAGCCGGTGAAGTACGAGGTCGACAAGGAATCGGGCGCGGTGTTCGTCGACCGTTTCCTGCACACCGCCATGTTCTATCCCTGCAACTACGGCTTCATCCCGCACACCCTGTCGGGTGACGGCGATCCGGTGGACGTCTGCGTCGTCGGCCAGCACGGCGTCGTCCCCGGCGCGGTCCTGCGCTCGCGCCCCATCGGCGTCCTGTATATGGAGGACGAGGCCGGCGAGGACGAGAAGCTGCTGGCCGTTCCGGTCGACAAGCTGCACCCGTTCTACACCGACGTGAAGGACTACACCGACCTGCCGTCCATCGTGATCGAGCAGATCGCCCACTTCTTCGAGCACTACAAGGATCTCGAGAAGAACAAGTGGGTGAAGGTCCGCGGCTGGGGCAACGCCGAAGAGGCCGCCAAGAAGATCGAGGAAGGCCTGGCCCGCGCCCTGGAAGCCAACAAGGGCACCCCGGGTCCGGTGGTCTGAGGGTAGCGGCGATTTTCGGATCGCCGATGAAGCGGCCGGCGTCAAAGTTCTGACGCCGGCTGCGTTCTTTGTTCCAAAGGCTCGGTCGTTTCCTGACGAGCAGTACACGTCATGAAAACCAGCTACGATCCCGGCACCGACAGCCTCTATATCGAGGTTCGTCCGCTACCCTCGAAACGGACGGTCGAGGTCGAACCGGACGTGATGGTCGATTACGGTGCCGATGGCGAACCGGTCGGCTATGACATCCAGCACGCCTCAGCCAAAACCGACCTGATCGGACGTCTGATCCTGATGCCGATGGCTGCCGAATAGAAGCCGATTGGATCCGGAGCCGTCCACCGCCTGCGCAGGGAGATGCCCCAACCCTTCAAGCGTCCGGCGCACCGCGAGGTCCAGCGGCGTGTGCGGCTCCTCGCCCAGGAAGGCCAGCAGGCGGCGGTTGTCCAGCCGCACCGGGCTTTGCCAGAGATAGCGCATCTCGCCGAGTTCACGGAACAAAGGCACCGCCACACCGGCCAGCCGCAGCAGCCACCACGGCATCCGCCGCATCGGCAGGTCGGGCTCGCCAAGCGCGCGGGCGATGGCCGCGACCATTTGCCCGCCGTCGGCATCCCAATGGCCGTCCATGTGGAGCATCGCGTCATCGTTCAACTCCGCCTCGCGGTCGAGCAGGCGCATCGCCGTTTCCGCCACGTCGGGCAGATAGGCCCATTGGTGGCCGATCCCCGGCCGGCCCGGCTGGTTGATGCGGGTCACCGGCTTGCCGGGCGTCAGCAGTCCCTGGCTGAACCAGCTGTTGCCGGCCTTGGGACCGAAGAAGTCGCCGCAGCGCAGGATCAGCAGCCGCGCGCCCTGCCCCACCGCGCGGTGCAGGCGGTGTTCCATCTCCACCCGGATGGCGCCCTTGCGGGTGAGCGGGTTCTGCGCCGCCGTCTCGGGGATCAGCGGGAAGACGCCTGGGCCGTAGTTGTAGACGGTGCCGGGCAGCAGGATGCGGGCGCGGTTGGCGCAAGCGGCGGCGATGCTGTTGTCGAGCATGGGGAGAACCAACTGGTCCCAGCCCCGATAGCCGGGCGGGTTCACCGCATGGACGATCAGCGCCGCACCCTCCGCCGCCGTCCTCACGTCAGCGGCGTTCATCGCGTCGCCGACCACCCACTCGATACCGTCCGATCGCGGCGCCTCCGCCGGCTTGCGGCGCAGGCCGCGCACCGTCCAGCCGCGCGCCGCCAGCGCCCGCGCCATTTCGCCGCCGATCCCGCCGGTCGCCCCCAGAACCAGGGCGGTCCTGCCCGTGCCGGTCGCCTGCCGTGCCATCGCTGCCTCCATCGCTCTTGCGCTTGATGATGGGAAAGGATGGGGCGAGGGATGGCTGAACGGAATTGTCGAACTGCGGCGAGTCGCTATACTGAAATCGATGAACCCGCCGCCACCCAGTTGGGACCTCTACCGCAGTTTCCTGGCGGTGATCCGTGAAGGATCGCTGTCGGCGGCGGCGCGCGCCCTGGGGTTGACGCAACCGACGCTGGCCCGCCATGTCTCGGCGCTGGAGGAGGCGGTCGGCGGATCCCTGTTCGTGCGCTCGCCGCGCGGGCTGGACCCGACCGACGCGGCGCTGGCCCTGAAGCCGCAGGCGGAGGCGCTGGATGCGGCGGCGGCCAGCCTGTGGCGCACGGCGTCGGGCTGGGGAGCGGAGGTGCACGGTACGGTGCGGGTCACCGCCAGCGAGGTGGTCGGCGCCCGCATCCTGCCGGCGATCCTGGCCGGCCTGCGGGACCGCCATCCGGCGCTGGAGGTGGAGCTGGTGCTGTCCAACAGCGTCGACGACCTGCTGCAGCGCGATGCCGATGTGGCGGTACGGATGGTGGAGCCGGACCAGCAGGCGCTGCTGGTGCGCCGGGTCGGCAGCATCGCGCTGGGACTGCACGCCCACCGCGATTACCTCGACCGCCACGGCACTCCGCAGTATCCGGACGATCTCGGCCGCCACAGCGTGATCGGCTTCGACCGCGAGACGCCTGACATCCGCGCCATGATGCGGCGGGCACCGGCCATCGACCTTCCGCGCTTCGCTCTGCGATCCGACAGCCATCTGGCCCAGCTATCGGCCATCGAGGCCGGGTTCGGCATCGGTATCTGCCAAGTCCCGCTGGCGCGGCGGAACCCCGACCTCCGGCGGCTGCTGCCCGACGCCTTCGACATGCCGATGGGCATGTGGGTCGCGATGCACGAGGATCTGCGCTCCACCCCGCGCTGCCGTGCCGTCTTCGACGGGTTGGCGGCGGGGCTGAGGGATCATTTGTCAGCGGATCATGTGACGTAGCGTCAACTGGTCCAGCCCATCCGGCGCTCCACCCCGTCGGCCGCCTCCTTCAGGATTTCGGCGCTGTGGCGGAGCGCGACTTGCTCCTCCGCCGACAGGTTGGGCAGCACGGTGTCCACCACGCCGCCGGCGCCGATGACGCGGGGTAGTGACAACACCACCTGCGGCACGCCGCAGACATCGTCGGTCAGCATGGCGCAGGTCGCCACCAGCCGTTCGTCGGCGGCGATGGCCGACACCAGCCGGGCCAGCCCGCCGGCGATGCCGAAGGCGGTGTGGCCCTTGCCGTTGATGATGCGGTAGGCGGCGCGGCGCACACCCTCGTCGATGGCGGCGCGGTCCTCCGCCGTCAGGCTGCGGCGAAGCTGGGCGGCTGCCTGCTCGACGGACAAGCCGGCGACGGTGGCGCTCGACCACAGCAGGACCTCCGAGTCGCCATGCTCGCCCACCACATGGGCGTGGACGGAGCGCGGCGTCACCGCCAGCTGTTCGGCCAGCAGGGCGCGGAAGCGGGCGGTGTCCAGCACGGTGCCCGAGCCGATGACCCGGTTGCGCGGCAGACCGCTGATCCGGGTGGCGATCTGCGTCATCACGTCCACCGGGTTGCTGGCGACCAGCAGCACGGCGTCGGGGGCGGCCTTCAGCACCTGCGGAATGATCGCGCCGAACACCTTGGCGTTGCGCTCCAGCAGTTCCAGGCGGGTCTCGCCCGGCTTCTGGGCGACGCCGGCCGACAGCACGACCACCCCCGCCCCCTCCAGCGCGGCGTAGGAGCCGGCGCGGACGGTGACGGCATGGGTGAAGGGCACGGCATGGGCGATGTCCTGCGCCTGGGCCTGGGCCAGCGCCTCGTTCATGTCGACCAGCACGACCTCGCTCGCCGCACCGGTGGTCACCATGGCGAAGGCGGCGGTGCTGCCGACGAACCCGGCCCCGACGATTCCGACCTTCATGAACAGGCTCCTTTGCGCAGGTTGACGACTGGTCCGGCCGACAGCTTGGCGAGGGGTGGCACCCGTCCGCAAGTGCGCATCGGACCCTTTGGGCGGTTTTGCATAGGCGCGACGAAACGCCCCCTTGCCCAATGGTCATACCAGCCCGTAATGTTGCGCCGCAGCAAATGACGGGGATGAAAGTCCGGGCCGTCGCTGTTCGTCATCAAAACCGTCGGTGTCCCGTGGCAAACTGGGGCCGGCGCCTTTTCCCAGCACCGGAACCGGTCATGACCGTTCGCAACCTCGACAAGCTGTTCAAGCCCGCCTCCATCGCCCTGATCGGCGCCAGCCGCAAGCCCGGCACGGTGGGGGCCGTGGTCGCCCGCAACCTGTTCCAGGCCGGATTCGACGGGCCGGTGATGCCGGTCAACCCGACCGAACGCGCGGTGGAAGGGGTGCTGACCTACAAGACGGTGGACAGCCTGCCGATCACACCGGACCTGGGCGTCATCTGCACCGCCCCCGCCACGGTGGCGGCGACCATCGACGCGTTGGGCAAGCGCGGGACCAAGGCCGCCATCGTCATGACCAACGGCATGTCGGCCGAGCAGACGCAGGCGATGCTGGACGCGGCCAAGCCCTATCTGATGCGGGTGCTGGGGCCGAACAGCCTGGGCGCCATGGTGCCGGGCCGCGGCATGAACGCCAGCTTCGCACCGGTGGCGCCGCGCAAGGGCGACGTGGCGCTGGTGGCGCAAAGCTCCATGGTGCTGACCTCGGTCGCCGACTGGGCAACGTCGCGCGGGATCGGCTTCTCGCATCTGGTATCGCTGGGCGACCGCGGCGACGTCGATTTCGGCGATCTGCTGGACTATCTCGCCTCCGACGTCACGGTGCGCGCCATCCTGCTCTATATCGAGAGCATCACGCACGCCCGCAAATTCATGTCGGCCGCCCGCTCCGCCTCGCGCCAGAAGCCGGTGATCGTCATCAAGGCCGGCCGGTCGGACGAGGCGCAGGAGGCCGCGGCGTCGCACACCGGGGCGCTGGCGGTGTCGGACGCCGTCTATGACGCGGTGTTCCGCCGGGCCGGCGTGCTGCGGGTGAACGATCTGGCCGAGCTGTTCGACGCCGCCGGCACGCTGGGCACCGGGGTGCCGATCACCGGCGACCGGCTGGCGATCCTGACCAACGGCGGCGGCATGGGCGTGATGGCCACCGACAAGCTGATCCAGGCCGGCGGCCAGCTCGCCGCCCTGGCGCCGGAGACGCAGGAGGCGCTGACCAAGGCGCTGGGTCCGCAGCCGGCGGGCGCGCCCTTCCGCAACCCGCTGCGCATCGGCGCCGACGCCACGCCCAAGCGCTATGCCGAGGCGCTGAACGCGCTGATGCAGGACACCGGCAACGACGCGGTGCTGGTCCTGCACTGCCCGTCCGCCCTGACCGACAGCGAGGCCATCGCCCAGGCGGTGGCGGAGACCGTGCAGGCCAACAAGGGGCGCCGCCACCCGGTGCTGACCAGCTGGATCGGCGACCAGTCGGCGATGGAAGCGCGCAAGCTGTTCGCCGACAGCCGCATCCCGACCTACAACGGACCGTCCGACGCGGTGCGCGCCTTCATGCATCTGGTGCGCTACCGCCGCAGCCAGCAGCTTCTGATGGAGACACCACCGTCGGTGGCGGAGGATTTCCAGCCCGACGAGATCACCGTGAAGAAGGTGATCTCCCGCGCCATGGCCGAGAAGCGTGAGTGGCTGAGCGAGTATGAGGCCAAGCGCGTGCTGGCCGCTTACGGCATCCCGGTGGTCGACACCCGCGTCGCCGAGACGCCGGCGGAGGCGGCCAACGCCGCCCGCGTCATCGGCGGGCCGATCGCGCTGAAGATCCTGTCGCACGACATCACCCACAAGTCCGATGTCGGCGGCGTCGCTCTCGGCCTGACCAGTCCGGACGAGGTGAAGGCAGAGGCCGAGGCGATGCTGGGCCGCGTCGCCGAACTGGCGCCGGAGGCGCGGATCGAGGGCTTCACCGTCCAGGAGATGGCCGTCCGCCCCGACGCCTACGAGCTGATCGTCGGCATGACCGAGAACGAGATGTTCGGACCGGTCCTGCTGTTCGGCGAGGGCGGCATCGGCGTGGAGGTGGTGGAGGATTACGCGCTGGCCCTGCCGCCGCTGAACATGAAGCTGGCGGCCGAGCAGATGAGCCGCACCCGCATCCACCGCCAGCTGCAGGGCTACCGCTCGCGCGCGGCGGTCGATCTGGACGCGGTGGCGCTGACGCTGAACAAGGTCAGCCAGCTGGTGGTCGATTTCCCCGAGATCGCGGAGATGGACATCAACCCGCTGCTGGCCGACGCCGAGGGCGTGCTGGCGCTCGACGCCCGCATCAAGGTCGGCGTGCCGGTGCTGGCGGGGGCGGCAAGGCTGGCGATCCGGCCCTATCCGAAGTCGCTGGAAGACCGCATCACCATCAAGGACGGCCGCCAATTCTTCGTCCGCCCGATCCTGCCGGAGGATGAGCCGCTGGTGCATCATCTGGTGGAGAACCAGACGGCGGAAGACCTGCGCCTGCGCTTCTTCGCGCCGCTGAAGCGGCTGTCGCACCAGGCGGCGGCGCGGCTGACCCAGATCGACTACGACCGCGAGATGGGGCTGATCGCCGTCGGTCCCGACCCGCAGACCGGCGAGACCATCATGTATGGCGTGGTGCGCATCACCGCCGACCCCGACAACCGCCGCGCCGAATATGCGGTGATGGTGCGGTCCGACATGAAGGGCCAGGGGCTGGGCTATATCCTGATGAACAAGATCCTGGATTACGCCCGCTCGCGCGGCATCCGGGAAGTCTATGGCGAGGTTCTGCGCGAGAACACTAACATGCTGAACATGTGCCGCGCGCTGGGATTCGTCCGCAAGGAGAACCTGGACGAACCCGGCGTGGTCGAGGTCCGCATCGAGCTGGGTGGTGGGCTGGCGGGGTAAGGTTTTTATACCGACGGTTGACTAAAGCCATGGATAGGGCAATATCAGGCTTGGCGGGCAGGGGCTCCTATCCCCTGCCCGCCAGCCCGATGCTAGCTGAAGAGATCAAGCAGACGCTTGACGATCTCCAACGCCAGGATCAGGAGTTGGAGGATTTCCTTCATCCTCTGTTCTCCTTGCGCGCAGCGGGGATGGCGGCCAGCCCGCCATCCCGTCCGCGCCGCCACTGTGGCGCACGCATAGGTATTGCGGAAGCGCTTTCGCTCGCAAAATCAGGATTTTGAACGGCTGCGACGCGCCGTCGCGGGCGCACCCGCGTCGGCGGCTACTCTTCCCTTACAGCCAGCCGCGCCGGCGGAAGTACCAGAGCGGGACCACCGCCGACAGCACCATCAGCAGGATGGCCATGGGATAGCCGAACTCCCAGTCCAGCTCCGGCATGTGCTTGAAGTTCATGCCATAGGCCGACGCGATCAGCGTCGGCGGCATCAGCGCCACCGAGACGACCGAGAAGATCTTGATGATGGCGTTCTGTTCGATGTTGATCAGGCCCAGCGTGGCGTCGAGCAGGAAGTTCGCCTCGTGCGCCAGAAAGCCGGCATGCTCGGTCAGGGAGCGCAAGTCGCGCGTCATCGTCTTCAGCGCGGTCTTCTGGTCCTTGTTCAGCCGGCCGCCGCTGACCGAGGTCATGAACACCACCAGCCGGTCGAGTCCGGCCAGGCTGTCGCGCACCTTGTGGGTCAGGTCGCCGGCCCGGCCGATGCCGCGCAGCACGTCCTGCAACTCGTCCGGCTTCTTGGCCGCCTTGCCGAAGCCGCCGCCATCCAGCGAATCGTCGAAGACACGGGCCGACAGCTCGTCGATGCGGCCGCCGACCAGCTCCAGCACGTCGGCGACCCGGTCGATCACCGCGTCCAGCAGGCCGAACAGCGCGCTCTCCCCCGTCGCCAGCAGTTCCGGCTGGCGGACGCAGCGGGCGGCGAAGGTGATGACCGGCAAGGGTTCGGTGTAGCGCAACGTGATGAGATGGCGCGGGGTCAGCACGAAGGTCAGCTCGCCCTGCTCCGGATGGGGCGAGGTGGCGCGCGAGATGATGGGAGAGGTCATGTAGATCCCCTCGCCCTCGACATAGAGCTGGCTGGAGGCCTCGATCTCCTTCATCTCCTCGCGCGTCGGCAGGTCGCAGCCGGTCAGCGCGCCGACATGGGCGCGCTCCGCTTCCGTCGGACGCAGGAGGTCGATCCAGACCGCGCCGCCCGGCAACTCCTCGCCGAGTTCCAGCGGCTGGCGCACCACCCGCCCGTCTTCGGCACGGGCATGGACGGTGATCAAAGGGCAGCCTCTTCCGGCACCGGCGCGCCGGCGGCGCGGCAGGCGGCGGCCAACGTGTTCAGCATCAGGCAGGCGATGGTCATCGGGCCGACACCGCCGGGAACCGGCGTGATGGCGCCGGCGACCTTCACCGCCTCGTCGAAGGCGACGTCGCCGACCAGACGGGTCTTGCCCGGCTCCGCCGCGGCGACGCGGTTGATACCGACATCGATCACCGTGGCTCCGGGCTTGATCCAGTCGCCGCGCACCATCTCCGGCCGGCCGACCGCCGCCACCAGGATGTCGGCGCGGCGGCATTCCTCCGGCAGATCCACGGTGCGGGAATGGGCCATCGTCACCGTGCAGTCGGCCTGCAGCAGAAGCTGGGCCATCGGCTTGCCGACGATGTTGGAGCGGCCCAGCACCAGCGCGCGCTTGCCCTTCAGGTCGCGGCCCAGCGTGTCGCGGATCAGCAGCAGGCTGCCCAGCGGGGTGCAGGGCACGATGGCGCCCGGCTGGCCGGTGGCGAGCAGGCCGGCATTCACGACGTGGAAGCCGTCGGCGTCCTTTTCCGGAACGATGCGGGCCAGCACCTTCTGGCTGTCGATGTGCCTGGGCAGCGGCAGCTGGACCAGGATGCCGTGCACCGCCGGATTGGCGTTCAGCCGGTCGATCAGGGCCAGCAGGTCGGCTTCGGACATGTCGGCCGGCTCGTGATGATCGAAGCTGTTCATGCCGAGTTCGACCAGCGCCCGCTCCTTGGAGCGGACATAGACCTGGCTGGCCGGATCCTCGCCCACCAGCACGACGGCCAGACCGGGGGTGACGCCATGGCTGGCCTTCAGCGCCGCCACGCCATCCGCCACCCGCGCACGCAGGCCGGCCGCGAAGGCCTTGCCGTCGATGATCTTCGCGTCCGCCATGCTACTCTCCACCCTCGCTACCCACATCGTCGATCAGGGCCGACAACCGGGCCAGCAATGCCGCCGGGTCGCCCGCCACATGCAGAATCTTGTTCCGGTCGGTGGCGCCGGCCACCACCGTCAGGCTGGTCTTGGGCAGTTTCCATGCCTTCGACAACAGTTTTATGACGGCCTCGTTGGCTTTGCCGTTTTCCGGCACCGCCGTGACCGCCAGTTTCAGGACCTTCCCCCCGCCTGCGGTGTCGGCCGTCCCGGTCACCGCGTTGCGCGACGCCTTGGGCGTCACCCGGAGCGCGACGCGCAGGCCGTCGGCCACCGCCTCGATGGGGGAGGATGCCGCCACGGTCAGAAGCGCGGCCAGTATTGCGCCATCAGGTTCTGGATGAAGGAGATCGCCAGCAGCACGACGATCGGTGACAGGTCCAGCCCGCCCATGTTGGGCAGGACGCGGCGGATCGGGCGCAGCACCGGCTCGGTGATGCGGTACAGGAAATCGCCGATCAGATAGACCGCGCGGTTGCGCGTGTTCACCACGTTGAAGGCAACCAGCCAGCTGAGGATCGCCGACAGGATCAGGACCCAGAAGAACAGGTCCAGGATGGTGTTGATGAGCAAATACAGCGCGATCATGCCGGGCCAGCTCCAGTGCGGTTTTTGCGACGGCCGCGCGCAGAGCGTTGCGCTGCGGGCGCCAGCCTTTTCCGGGCACCCTAAGCATAAGCGCGGAGACCTGTCCAGTACGGCGGCCCGCAGATCGGCCGGGCGGCCTGCGACGGATGGGCCGTCCTACGCCCTCCCACGCCCGCTTCATTTTTTCTGAATCAAGCGCTTGACAGCACCCCCTGTGATGGACAATATCCGCGCCACGCCGGGGCGACGAAGACGCCACGGTGTGAGTGTGGGGCCGTAGCTCAGCTGGGAGAGCGACGCGTTCGCAATGCGTAGGTCGGGAGTTCGATCCTCCTCGGCTCCACCATTT
>CBFGPE010000112.1:0-25157 GCA_965650625.1 uncultured Azospirillum sp.
GCATGAACCATGTAGATGGAGTAGGAGC
The DNA here is from genome assembly GCA_965650625.1 of uncultured Azospirillum sp. Lineage (GTDB taxonomy): Bacteria > Pseudomonadota > Alphaproteobacteria > Azospirillales > Azospirillaceae > Azospirillum. The sequence continues at coordinate 29 of CBFGPE010000112.1, forward strand.
GGGCGCCCAGCCACTGGAACGGCCCCTTGGCGAGCAGCCGCGAGAACAATCCACCCTCGAAGGCGAACACCCAGACCACCAGGCCGAACAGCAGCGGCGAGGCGAAGGACAGGGCGTTGCCATGCGCCGCTGCCACGAAAGCGACCACCGCGGCCAGACTGGCCGCCTCGATCAATCCCGCCGCCGGCAGCTTCTCCAGTCCGGCGCGGCGGGCGGCTATGAACAGCCGATAGACGACGTGTCCGGCGAAGAAGCCATAAAGGCAGCGGAAATAGCCGAGGTCGAAGCTGGTGTCGATGTAATGGTCCGACCATCCCATGACGACGAAGGCCCCGGCGGACGACAGCGCCACGGCGGCCGCCGTCACCAGCCATGTGCGGCGGGCAAGCAGGCAGACCAAGGCAAAGGTGATATAGGCGAAGACCTCCGCGCTGATCGACCAGCTCGGCATGTTCCAGGTCAGCTCGCCCTCGACGCCCAGTGAATGGACCAGGAAGAGGTTGCTGAGGATGGATGACGGCGCGAAGCGGCCGGTGAAAGCCGCGGCCTCGCCGTGGATCGCCAGCGCCTTGACGATCTCCAGCGGAATGAAGGCGACCAGCGTGGCCGCGTGCAGGGGCCAGACGCGGCCCAACCGCCGGACCAGGAAGGTCCCGGTATCCGGGGCCGAGTTCAGACGCCCGAAATAGGCGTGGGAGATGACGAAACCACTGAGAACGAAGAAAAAGTCGACAAACAGATAGCTGCCTCGAACAAACGGATTGAGATAAAAAGTTCCAAAAGCGCTAAAATGGAATAAAGCCACGAATAAGGCGCATAAGCCGCGCCAGCCGTCCAGAACTGGGAAACGCATTGGGTTTCTCCTAATTGGGGCGTCAATTCAGTCAGGTCATGTCGATTGCCGATGCTAAAGTTGCGGCCGATTATTCCTTCGGAAGGTAAGGAAATTGCTCCTGCTTACCGCCGGGTGAACGTAAATGCCGGGCGCGCAACCAAACAGTCGAAAATGCGGTTTATTTCGAATGATGGCCGGCGATTACCCCGGTCGGATTTCTTGCGTCGGATGTGCAATTGCTGGGGAGTGCGGATTTGCCGGATTGTGCGACGGCCATAGCGCCGATGGCGCGATCCGCCACACGGATTGGACTTCCCTGCCACCGGCTGGGTGCCGCCGGGGCAGTACGCCTCCTGCGCCCAGCGGTTGAACCTTCTCACGATTGTGCCCGGCCGTGCGGCCCGGCATCCTTCCTCCATCTCGTCGCGGCCGAAGAACCGGATGATGCCCATCCACCGGCGCAGCGCGTGCAGTGGCTGCAGTTCGGCCGTGGCGAGAACGAATTCCGCCCCGACATGAACCCTGGCATGAAAAAGGCCCCGCGACCGGTCCGGTCGGCGGGGCCTTCAGGTCTTTAAGCGATACGGACCGTCAGCGGCGCGCGAACAGCCGGTTGACGTGGCCCATCTTGCGGCCGGGCCGCGCCTCCGTCTTGCCGTACAGGTGCAGCCGGGCGCCGGGTTCGGCCAGCAGGTCGGGCCAGCGCAGCACGTCGTCGCCGATCAGGTTGGTCATCTCGGCGTCGGCCACCCGCTCCACCGATCCCAGCGGCAGGCCGCAGACCGCGCGCACCAGCTGCTCGAACTGGCAGGTGGCGCAGGCGTCCATGGTCCAGTGGCCGGAATTGTGCGGGCGCGGCGCCATTTCGTTGACCAGCACGGCCCCGTCGGCGGTGACGAACATCTCCACCGCCAGCACGCCGACCAAATCCAACGCCTCGGCGATGCGGCGTGCGATGCGGTCGGCCTCCGCCGCGGTCTCGTCCGACACCTTGTCCGCCGCGGCGGGGGCGATGGTGACGTCGAGGATGCCGTCCTTGTGGCGGTTCTCCACCGCCGGATAGGCGACCATCGCACCGTCGGCGCCGCGGGCGACGATCACCGACACCTCGCAGGCGAAGGTGACGAAGCCCTCGACGATGCCCTCCACCCCCGGCTTGCCGCCGCCGATGGCCGCCCAGGCCGCCGCCGGATCGCTGCCGCTGTCCAGCCGCGCCTGTCCCTTGCCGTCATAGCCGAGCCGCGTCGATTTCAGAACGCAGCGCGGACCGACCTCCGCCACCGCGCGGGCGACTTCATCGGCACTGTTGGCCGCGCGCCAGGGTGCCGTCGCGATGCCGAGCGAGTTAACGAAGCTCTTCTCGGCGATGCGGTCCTGCGCCACCGACAGCACGTTGGGGCCGGGGTTCAGGTTGGTGAAGCGGCGCAGATGCTCGGCCGTGGCGACCGGCACATTCTCCCACTCCAGCGTCACCACATCGACCGAGCGGGCGAAGCGCTCCAGCGCCTCCAGATCGTCCCAGTCCGCCACCGTCGCTGCGGCGCTGACCTGCGCCGCCGGGCTGTCGGCCGCGTCGGGAGCGAAGACATGGGTCTTGTAGCCCAGCCGCGCGGCGGCCAATGCCGTCATCCGGCCGAGCTGTCCGGCACCCAGCATGCCGATGGTGGAACCGGGGGCGAGGCGGGGCAGTGGGGTGCCGGTTGGCTTGCCGGTCATGGCGGTCTGACTTTCTCTTGATTAGGTCGGATCGTCGACAGGGGCCTCGGCCACCGCGGCGGTCTGGCGGGCGCGCCAGCCGTCCAGCGCCTCGGCCACCGCCGGGTCCATCAGCGCGATGACCGAGCCGGCCAGCAGCGCGGCGTTGATGGCGCCGGCCTTGCCGATGGCCAGCGTGCCTACGGGCACGCCGCCCGGCATCTGCACGATCGACAGCAGGCTGTCCATGCCCTTCAGCGCATGGCTTTCGACCGGAACGCCGAAGACCGGCAGCGGCGTCATCGACGCGGCCATGCCCGGCAAATGGGCGGCGCCGCCGGCTCCGGCGATCACCACCTTCAGCCCGCGCGCCTTGGCGGTGGTGGCGTATTCCACCAGCCGGTGCGGGGTGCGGTGGGCGGAAACGATGCGGACCTCGTGCGGGACGCCCAGCGCCGCCAGCGTGTCGGCGGCGTGCTTCATCGTCGTCCAGTCGGACTGGCTGCCCATGATGATGCCGACCAGCGGCTGGGCGCCGGCAGCCGAGGGGGTGCTGTTCGGGGAGTGGTCGGCAGTCACGGCCTGGCGCTTTCCTCAAGGTCCGGAAAGCGGCGCATTATAGGAAGAGTCGGGCGCCTGTCCAGAGGCGGCGCCGCACCGCCACGCCCGGACTTGAGGAATCCGAGCCTGCGGCTGCGACATTCCGGCCCTTCCGGTGAAACATGGTTCCACCTATGGTGCCGCCTTATATGGACTGGATAGACCCTGCTCATTCCCAGAACCGGACCCAACGCATGACCGACGCCGCTCCCACCGAAGATCACCACGACGACCGGCGCAAAGAGCACCGCGACATCCGCGCCGCCATGGCGGAGGAGCGGATGGCCGCCGTCGGCATCGACGAGGCGTCGATCGAGACGCTGGTGCGGACCTTCTACGGCAAGATCATGAAGGACGAGGAACTGGGTCCGATCTTCGGCCGCGCCATCACCGATTGGGAGCCGCATCTGCGCAAGATGATGGATTTCTGGTCGTCCATCGCCCTGCTGACCCAGCGTTACGACGGCCGCCCGATGCCGGTCCACATCTCGCTTGGGCTGGAGCCGCCGCACTTCGAACGCTGGCTCGGCCTGTTCCGCGAGACCGCCCACGAGGTCCTGCCGGCCGAGGGCGCCAATTTCCTGATCGGCAAGGCCGAGAACATCGCCCGCAGCTTCCAGATGGGCATCCAGTTCTTCACCGTGCCCAAGAAGGGGTGAGGGGACATTGGATCTCCCTTACCCTGGGTCTCCCTTACCCTGGGGGAGAGGAGACCATCAGGCGATCACGCAATGATGTCCGGCAGCAGCCGGCTTTCCAGGACCATGATCTGGTCCTTCAGCATCAGCTTGCGCTTTTTCAGCCGCTGCATCTGCAGCTGGTCATAGGGCGCGCGTTCGACCAGCCGGGCGATGACGTCGTCCAGGTCGCGGTGCTCGCTGCGCAAGCTCGCCAGCTTTTCCTTCAAAATCTCTTGCTCGTTCATCGCGCCCGTTAGGAATGGCCGTTGCCCCGGGTGGATCGGGGGTGCTCTTGCGGGTGACCCGTTGGCTGGGCGGGCCGGACTATACCAGAAATCCGGCGGCACGGCACCGGCAAACCGCCGGTTCGATCCTTTGGCCATCCGGGATATCTCCGCGGCGAGGGGGTCGGCACGATGCCTCCTTTGCGGATACCGGCAATGATTGCGGGAAACGCCTGTTCCGGTAACATGGTGGTCCATTTCAATGAACAGGCGAACGGGACGGGAAACTCTCAATGACTGCCCCAAATAAAGCCGGCAAGCGCATCGGCATCCTGACCAGCGGCGGCGATTGCGCCGGGCTGAACGCGGTCATCCGTGCGGTGGTTCACCGCGCCACCGGATATGGCTGGCAGGTGCTGGGCATCAAGGAAGGCACCCAGGGCCTGCTCCAGCGTCCGGTGCAGTACCAGACGCTCGATCTCGGCTGTGTCGACGGCCACATGATGCGCCAGGGCGGCACCATCCTGGGCACGACCAACCGCGGCGATCCCTTCGCCTATCCGATGCCCGACGGCACGCTGAAGGACCGGTCCGACGAGATCATTGGCGGCTACCGCGAACTCGGCCTGGACGCGCTGATCGGCATCGGCGGTGACGGCAGCTTCGCCATCCTGCACAAGCTGGCGCAGAAGGGCGGCTTCCCGATGGTGGGCGTGCCCAAGACCATCGACAACGACCTGGGCAAGACCGAGGTGTCGGTCGGCTACGACACCGCCGTCGCCGTGGCGGTGGAGGCGCTGGACCGTCTGCAGCCCACCGCCGCCAGCCACCACCGCGTGATGGTTCTGGAGGTGATGGGCCGCGACGCCGGCCATATCGCGCTGGCGGCCGGCATCGCCGGCGGGGCCGACGTGATCCTGATCCCGGAGATCGCCTATTCCATCGAAAGCATCGCCGCCAAGATCAAGGACGTCCGCGACTCGGGCCGCAACTTCGCCCTGGTCGTGGTGTCGGAGGCGGTGAAGACCCTGGAGGGCTCCGGCGTCAAGAAGGTGCTGCAGGGCGGCGAGAAGCGCTATGGCGGCATCGGCGACTACATCGGCGAGAAGATCGCCGACGCCACCGGGGCCGAGACCCGCGTGACCGTGCTGGGCCACGTCCAGCGCGGCAGCATGCCCAGCCCGCGCGACCGCCTGATCGCGTCGGCCTTCGGCGTCCATGCCGTCGACCTGATCGCGGAGGGCAAGTTCAACCGCATGGTCGCCTGGTCCAACCGCAGCGTCATCGACGTGCCGATCACCGAGGCGATCGAGCATTACTCCTGTGTCGAGCTGGATGGCGCGCTGGTGAAGACCGCCCGCGGCCTGAACATCAGCTTCGGCGACTGACCGGGCGCCGGAAGCCGATGACTTTGTCGGCGAACCCCTTCTGGGACTTCTCCCTGGCCATCTACGGACGGCCGGGGGTGCCCGCCTGTTGCCTCGCCCTGCAGGACCGGCGCGGGGTGGACGTCAATGTTCTGCTGTTCGCCGCCTGGGCCGGGCTGGAGTGCGGCATCCGCCTGTCCGCCGCGGATCTCGCCCGCATCGACGGCGCGGTGTCTGGTTGGCGCGACGAGATGGTGCGCCCGTTGCGCGCCCTGCGCCGCCGCGCCAAGGCGGAGGACGACGCCCTCTACCGCCGCATGAAGGCCGCCGAACTGGAGGCCGAGCGCGTCCAGCAGGACCGCCTGTTCGCCGCCGGCGGGCTCAAACCGCAGCCGGGCGGCAGCGTTGAAATGGCCGCCGCCAACATGGCGTTGCTGGTTCCCGGCGGCGACCCGGCGCTGGACGAACTGGTGGGGGTGCTGAGTTAGACCGCCTACCTGTTCAAGATAAGCTCGTCCGGATTGCGGGTGACGTTCGACACCAGCACCGGCTTGCCCGCATAGAATGCGCTGCAGCGCTTGCCGCTGACCAGACGGGTCAGCGCCGCTTCCCACTCGCGCCCCTTGGGGCCGATGATGCGCAGCTTCAGCTGGTCGACCAGCGGGACCACCTTGAAGGCCTCGATCTCGATCGGCTCGGCGCTGGTGGTGGTGAAGACGTCCTGTTTCAGCGTCAGGGTCTTGCCGTTGATCTCCAGCGTCACGTCCTGCGCCCACGGGCAGCCGTTGGACTTGGCGCCTTCGTTGGCCTGCGCGGCGCCGATTCCGACTCCCAGCATCAGGACGGCGGCGAGAGTGGCCCGGCGGAGGCCGGATTGGCAAATTGCCCGGATTGGGCGGGAGGTCATGGTCCGCTCCTTGGAATGCGGCGCGGACAATAGCGATGCGTCAGCCTCATGACAATCCAGGGAAAATCCTGATTCTGTGACCGTTTGCGACGATTTCCGACCGTGTCCGGCTGGACCGGGGAGGGGCGCCGGGGCATGATCTGCATCCCGGCAGCGCGTCCGCCAACCCGCAAGAGTTCCGATGGTTACTTTGTCGCAGGCCCTGCTGATCGCCCTCGACCACCATCAGGCGGGCCGGGTGGCGGAGGCGGAGGACATCTATCGCCGCATCCTCGACGCCGATCCGGAACATGCCGACGCCATGGAACTGCTGGGCGTGCTCGCCGCCCAGACCGGCCGGTTCGGCGCGGCCGGGCGCCTCCTGCGCCTTGCGGTGGCGTTGCGACCCGATGGGGCCGGCGGCCTGTCCAACCTCGCCGGGGTGGAGCAGTCCGCTGCTGCATTGGACAGCGCGGTGCGGCTCTACGGCCGGGCGTTGCGCCTGCTGCCCGACCTTGCCGACGCCCATGCCAGCCGCGCCGGTGCCCTGCGCCGGTTGGGGCGAGCGGAGGCGGCGCTGCTGGCCGCCGCAAAGGCCCTGGCCTTGGCGCCCGGCCATGCCGACGCGCTGGCGAACCGGGCCGCCGCCCTGCTGTCGTCCGGCGATGCGGTGTCGGCCGAGCGCTGCGCCCGCCGCTCGCTTCGCCTGAACGCCCGTTCCGCCGTCGCGCACGCGACCCTGGCTGCCGCGCTGGCCGCGCAACGCCGTTGGGCCGAGGCCGAAGCCGCCGCCCGCGACTCGCTGGCGCTCGACCGGAACGCCGGCGAGGCGTGGGAGGTGCTGGGCGCCGTCCTGGCCAAGCTCGGCCGCTTCGCGGAGTCGCTGGAGGCTTTCACGGCGGCCGAACGGCTGCGGCCCGGCCCGTCGCCGAATTCGTCGCTGCATGCGGCGCGCGGCACCGCCCTGATCGCCATGGCCCGCCCGGCAGAGGCGGCGGCCGACTTCGACCGCGCCCTGGCAGAGCGTCCGCAGGATGCCGGCCTGCATTGGAATCTCGGCTTCGCCTGTCTGATGGCCGGCGATTACGCGCGCGGCTGGCCGGAGTTCGACTGGCGCCGCCATGACGACCGCGCCGAACCGCCCTGGCGCCGCCTCAATCAGCCGACATGGCGCGGCGAGCCGCTGAATGGCCGGACCATCCTGCTCTATGCCGAACAGGGGCTCGGCGACACGCTGCAGTTCCTGCGCTATGTCCCGCTGGTGGCGGCCCGCGGCGGCCGGGTGGTTCTGGAGGTGCAGCGCTCCCTGCTGCAGCTGATGCCGGGCGTCGAGGGCGCGGCGCAGGTCATCGCCCGCGGCGACCCGTTGCCGCCCTTCGACCTCGAATGCCCGCTGATGAGCCTGCCGCGCGCCTTCGCCACCGTCGTGGACAGCGTGCCGGCCGATGTCCCCTACCTGCGCCCCGATCCCCTGCGTGTCGCCCGCTGGCGCGACCGGCTGGGGCCGCAGGACACGATGCGCGTCGGACTGGTCTGGGCCGGCAACCCGCGCTTCCCCGGTGACGAGGAGCGCTCACCCAAGCTGGCCGGCCTGCGCGGTCTGCTCGACGTATCGGGTTGCCGCTTCTTTGGCCTGCAGATGGGGCCGGGCCGCGCCGATCTCGCCGACGCTGTCCTGCCGGACGGCTTCACCGACCTGGGGCCGGAGATCGCCAACTTCGCCGACACCGCGGCGATCATGGCGAACCTCGACCTCGTGGTGTCGTCCTGCACCGGACCGGCCCATCTGGCCGGCGCGCTTGGCGTGCCGCTGTGGCTGGCGTTGCCCTTCTCGCCCGACTGGCGCTGGTTGACCGGCCGCGACGACAGCCCCTGGTATCCGACCGCCCGCCTGTTCCGGCAGCCGGCGCCCGGCGACTGGTCATCGGTCGCCGGGCGCATGGCTGCGGAACTGGCGGCGTTGGCTCAGCGCTTCAGCCCGTCGCCATAGCGCGAGCAGTCGTAATCGTCGGTCCCGGCCTCGGCCCGGCCGCCGTTGGAGGTGTTGTAGCGCGGATCCTCGCAGCGGCCGTTGCGGGCATAGGACGAATCGGAATTTCCCGACCCGAACAACCCGCCGCCGCTGCCGCCGAACAGTCCGCCGCCACTGCCGCTGCTGCTGGTCTGGTTGCAGGCGGCGAGCGCAAGCGGCACGGCGGCGACGATAAGAACTCGAAGCGCGGTCTTCATGGCATTCCCTTCCCGGTTGGTGGTGGCGAAGAAAAAGCGTTCCTTCGCCTTCAACAGGGCAGGGCGCCGGTAAATTCCCGCGCCTGTGCTTCGGCTGATCGTTACTCGCCGATCGTTACTCGAACGGCTGGAACAGGCGGGTGGTGGGATTGATCGCCCACATCTCGCCGGTCTGGATGTCGAACCACCAGCCATGGATGCTCAGCGTGCCGGCTTCCACCCCGTCGCGCACGAAGGGGAAGGTCATCAAATTGTCGACCGACGCGCGCACCGCCGCCCGCTCGATCACCGCCGGGGTGTTCTGCAGCTTTTCCGCATCGGCCCGCGCCTGTTCGGAGCCTTCCGGCCCGACATAGGGGTCGAGCGCCGAACCGGCGATCGACACCCAGGGGGACACGAAGTCGTCCTCCGCCTTCTGGCCGGCGCGCAGCCGGATCAGGCCCTGGATGCCGCCGCACTGGGCGTGGCCCAGCACGATGATCTCCGACACCTTCAGCGACTTGACCGCATATTCGATGGCAGCCGAGGTGCCGTGATAGGCGCCGTCGGGCTGGTAGGGCGGGACGAGGTTGGCGACGTTGCGCACGACGAACAACTCGCCCGGCTCAGCCATGGTCAGCAGGGCGGGATCGACGCGGCTGTCGGAACAGCCGATCACCAGCACCTCCGGGTGCTGCCCTTCGGTCACCAGCTGCCGCATGCTGTCGGGGCGACGCTCGTAATAACGGGCACGGAAAGCCTTGATGCCGGCCAGTAGCTGGCGGATGGGCTCGCTCGGTTTGCTGCTGAAGGGCATGATCGGCCTGTTCCCGTTGCTGCCGGCCGGCGGCGTTGCCGGCTCCGCGTCATGAATCATCGACAGCGGTATAACGGCATTGCGTCCGCGCACCAAGCCGCCTGTTGCGCAGTGCCGCAACAAGCCGGTCGCGGCGGCGGCCGGTCAGGCCTCCGCCGGCCGTTCGCCCCACCGCCGCAGGTTGCCGGCGTCCAGTCCGAACAGGTCCAGCACCCGCCCGACCGAATGGTCGACCAGATCGTCGATGCTCTGCGGCTTGGCGTAAAAGGCGGGGACCGGCGGCGCGATCACCGCCCCCATTTCGGCCAGCGCGGTCATGGTGCGCAGATGACCCAGATGCAGCGGGGTCTCCCGCACCATCAGCACCAGCCGCCGCCGCTCCTTCAGCGCCACGTCGGCCGCCCGCGTCAGCAGGGTGGAGGTGACGCCGCTGGCGATCTCGCTCATGGTGCGGACGGAGCAGGGCGCGACCACCATGCCCAGCGTGCGGAAACTGCCGCTGGACACCGCCGCCCCGATGTCGGTTGCGGCATAGCAGACATCGGCCAGCGCCCGCAGCTCCGCCACCTTCATGGCGGTTTCATGCGCCAGCGTGACTTCGGCGGAGCGGCTGACGACCAGATGCGATTCGACGCCGATCCGCCGCAGCGTCTGCAGCATGCGGATGCCATAGATCACCCCCGACGCGCCGCTGATGCCGACAACGAGCCGGGGCGGAGGGGTGGCGGGATCGGTCATGGGGTTTTCCGTGCCCTAATCAAGCCCTCTCCCGTCCCGGGAGAGGGAGGGGACCCGCGCCGAAGGCGTGGGGAGGGTGAGGGGTAATTCAAGGATCCAGAAGCGCATGGCTTCGCACCTCACCCCTCACCCTTCCCATGCTGCGCATGGGCCCCTTCCCTCTCCCGGGGCGGGAGAGGGATATCCTCTCAGCGAGCGTCTTCCTGTTCGGAATAGCTGTCGTCGTCGCGGTTCTCGCCATAGAAGTCCTCGGCGGCTTCTTCCGGCGGGCGGGGCACGCCGCCGCGGCGGATGGCCAGCGCCAGCGCCTCTTCCAGCTCGCGCTGGGAGCAGAGGCCCAGCATCACCGGGCTGCGCGGCTTGATGTTGGCGACGTTCCAGTGGGTGCGGTCGCGCACCGCGGCGATGGTCGGCTTGGTGGTGCCGATCAGCCGGCAGACCTGGGTGTCCGACAGCTCCGGATGGTGCTTCAGCAGCCAGGCGATGGCGTCGGGCTTGTCGCCGCGCTTGGTGATCGGGGTGTAGCGCGGGCCCTTGGAGCGGGAGGCGACCTGCGGCAGGTCGGCGACCAGAAGCTTCAGGCGCAGGTCCTGGTTCTTCTCGCAGCGCTCGATTTCCTGCTTGGTCAGCTGGCCGTTGGCGATGGGGTCCAGCCCCACCATGCCGACCGCGACCTCGCCGTCGGCGATGGCCTGGACTTCCAGCGAATGCATGCCGCAGAAGGCGGCGATCTGCTCGAAGGACAAGGACGTGTTCTCGACCAGCCAGACGGCTGTCGCTTTCGGCATCAAGGGCAGTGCCATCATCCCTCCTGACAAACTCTTCACCGGTCGCACCCGCTGGCGGGTGGTGCGGCCGGTCGTTCGAACTGGTTATGCGGTGCGGGGGCGGCTTCGCGGCCCCAGGGTGACCCCCGTGGCGGCCGCCCCATTCTCGTCACCACGATATAGGGCGAATACCGGTCCGCGTAAGCATGCTTGCGCAGGCGCACCGGGAAATCCCGGCCGCCCGCTCGCCTCTGCTAACCTGTCTTGCCCGTTGATGGCAAGCCCGACGGCGCCCATACGGCGAAGAAAAGCGCAAAATCAGGCCGCCTCCGGCCCCACCGTCAGCACGATCTTGCCGATATGCGCGCTGCTTTCCATCAGCCGGTGCGCCTCGTCGGCCTGCTCCAGCGGGAAGGTGGCGTGGATCTGCGGCTTGATGCCGCCGGACTCCAGCAGCGGCCAGACATGCTCGCGCAGCGCCGCGGCGATGCGGCCCTTCTCCGCCACCGGGCGGGCGCGCAGCGTCGATCCGGTCAGGGTCAGCCGCTTGGTCATCACCGGCGCCATGTTCAGCGACACCTTCGACCCCTGCAGGAAGGCGATGGAGACGTGGCGGCCGTCCACCGCCATGATGTCGATGTCGCGGGCGATGTAATCGCCGCCGACCATGTCCAGCACCACGTCGACGCCGCGTCCGCCGGTCGCCTCGCGGATCACCGCGACGAAATCCTCGGTCCTGTAGTTGATGGCGCGGTCGGCGCCGAGTTCCTCGCAGGCGCGGCACTTGTCGTCGCTGCCGGCGGTGGTGAACACGGTGGCGCCGAAGGCCTTGGCCAGCTGAATCGCCGTGGTGCCGATGCCGCTCGACCCGCCATGGATCAGCAGGGTCTCGCCGCGCTTCAGGGCGCCGCGCTCGAACGCGTTGGTCCAGACGGTGAAGAAGGTCTCCGGCACCGCCGCCGCCTCGACCATCGACAGCGGGGCGGGGACGGGCAGGGCCTGCACCGCCGGCACCACGCAGTATTCGGCATAGCCGCCGCCGGCCACCAGCGCGCAGACCTTGTCGCCGCTGGCCCAGCTCTCGACGCCTTCGCCGATGGCGATCACCGTGCCGGACAGCTCCAGCCCCGGCAGGTCGGACGCGCCCGGCGGCGGGTCGTAGCGGCCCTGGCGCTGCAGCGTGTCGGGACGGTTCACCCCGGCGGCGGCGACCTCCACCAGGATCTCGCCGGGACCGGGCACCGGCGCCGGGCGGCGGGTCGGGCGCAGCACCTCCGGCCCTCCGGGCTGGGTGATCTCGACGCAGCGCATGCTGTCGGGCAAGGCAAGGCCCATGGCGGTCGTCCCTTCGGTTTTGTCTGTTTGGCAATGTCCGGCCCGAAAGGTAGATTTGCCCATGCAGCCTGACAAGGCGGACAAAGTGGCAGGGGAGGGACCCACACCATGGCCATCGACGACCGTTTCGAGGATCTGGAACCGCGCAAGGCCAAGCCGGCGCCCAAGGACCTGACCGTGATGGGCGTGGCCGAGATCGAGGCCTACATCGCCACGCTGGAGGCGGAAATCGACCGCGCCCGCGCCGCCATCGCCGCCAAGCAGGCGCAGAAATCGGCGGCCGAGGCCTTCTTCAGGAAGGGTTGAGGCACAAAAGGAAAAGGCCTTTCCCCCGGTGGGAAGGGCCTTTGCTTCCAAGCGTTTATCTTACCGCCCGATGCCGACCAGATCGCGGTAGCAGTGCCACGACGCATGGCCGATCACCGGCAGGGCGATCGCCAGCCCGAGGAAGGCGGTGACCATCCCGGCGCTCATGAACAGGGCGATCAGGAAGCCCCAGGCGATCATCGGCTTGATGTTGGCGCGCACCACGGCGATGCTGGTCGCCATCGCGGTGAAGACGTCGGTCTCGCGGTCCAGCAGCATCGGCACCGACACCACGGCGATGGAGAACACCGCGGTGGCGATGATCCCGCCGAACACCGTCCCGGTCAGCAGGAACGGAATGGTCTCCGCCGAGAAGAAGATGCGGTCGACCAGCTGGTCCAGCGCCGGCGGCTCGCCGGAGAAGAACAGGGCGAAGATCAGGAAGGCGACGCGGATCCAGGCCAGCATCGCCAGCATCAGCACCAGTCCGACCCCGGCGATCTGCACCCCGTTGCGGCGATAGGCGGCCACCACCTTGCCGAAGGTCGGCCGTTCCCCCAGCTCCAGCAGCCGGCTCGTCTCGTACAGCCCGACGGCGAACAGCGGCCCGACCAGCATGAAGCCCGCCGCCATCGGCAGCAGGAGATATTCCATGTCCAGCGACGCCAGCCCGACGACCAGGACCAGGCTGGAGATCACCGCCAGCGCGCCATAGGCGAAGCTGATGCCGGGCGCCGCCATCATGTCCTGCCAGGCCGACGCCAGCCAGACCCACGGACGGTCCATCTCGACCGACCGGATCGGCGGCAGCCAAGCGGGAGTGTGGCCGGGGGTGTGCGTCTGTGGCGATTGAACCGATCCGCGAAACGACGTCATGTCGACCATGTTGACGGCCCTCCCCAAGAACCCAAGGACAGCGCCCGCCGGCGCTCATTAGGGCACTCTCACACAGTCCCGCTGATAGTCGCAATAGGGAACTATTGGCATACCCAATAGTAACAAAAGAGCTGAGGTTATTCCCACTCCCAAGCTTGGTCTTTTCCGTGCTTTCGTCCTGACCGCTCAGTCTTCACCGTCAAGCTTATGTCCATCCAAAGTCTGAGTTCGCCGCTCGGCCTCCTTAAGGTCGCGCTCCTTCTCCGCCTTGGTGCGGCCGAATCGGGCCCGATTCGCCTCGGCTTCCTTGGCGCGCTCGGCCTTGTCGCGGGTCTTGCGGAAACGGTTGAGGTTGACCACGTCGCCCATGGCACGGTCTCCGATGGCTGATTTCAATGGTTCGGGCGCCGCGCGGCCGGTCGGTGCGGTCGGCGGACGGCAAATTTTGCGGAAAAAATTCGGGCCGGCCCCGACTTGGCCGTGGGATTGCCCAAATTGCTTGTTTCTTCTGCGGGCGCTAGCTTACCGAAGGACGGCGCGCACCGGAAGCGGACGGTGCGGCGGGTGGGGGAACGAGTCTTTGTATCGACGTGGCAAAGGGGCTCGGCCGACGACAAGGCCGGTCGCAGGGAAGGCGGAAACCCGGTGAAGAAGATCCTGATCGCTGCACTGGCCGGACTGGCGGTTCTGGCCGGCCTGCTGTTGGCGGCGCCTAGCCTTATCGACTGGAACGCCTATAAGGGCGCCATCGCCGAGCGGGTGTCGCAGGCGACCGGCCGGCAGGTGGAGTTGCATGGCGACGTCGGCTTCACGCTGCTGCCGTCGCCGGCCCTGACCGTGCGCGACGCCCGGCTCGCCAACGCCGCCGGCGCCGCCGAACCAGACATGGTGCGCCTGAAGAAGCTGGACGCCCGCGTGGCGCTCGGCCCCCTGCTGGGCGGCCGCATCCAGGTGGAGAGCATCGCGCTGGTCGAGCCGACCTTCGTGGTGGAGGTGCTGAAGGACGGCCGCATCAACTGGGACCTGTCCACCGCCGGCCCCCGCGCCGGCGACGGTCTGGGTGCCGCCGAGGGGTTGGTCTCCGCCGTCAGCTTCGATCAGGTGATGATCGACAACGGCACCATCATCTACCGCGACGACCGCAACGGCCGGACCGAGACGGTCGAGAAGCTGAACGCCCGCATCGCCGCCGGCAGCCTGAACGGCCCCTTCCAGCTCCAGGGCGATTTCCGCCTGCGCGGCCTGTCCCTGCATGGCGAGGCGACCGCCGGCCGCTTCACCGAAGGGGCGGCGGTGCCGGTGCGCGCCACCCTGTCGATGCCGCACACCGACGCGACCCTGCGTTTCGCCGGCATCCTGACCGGCGGCAATGGCGGGACCAACGCCGGCGGCGGGTCCAAGGTGCAGGGCGACCTGCGCGCCGAGGGCAGCGACTTCGCCAAGCTGGTGGACGCCCCCGCCGCCGGCTGGGCTCCCGCGGCGCTGAGCCAGTCCTTCAGCCTGCGTGCGACGGTGGAGGCGGGGACCAGCCTCGCCACCTTCTCCGGCCTGGAAGCGCAGCTGGGCGACACGCGGGCCACCGGCAACGCCACGCTGCGCGCCGGCGACCCGGCCAAGCGCGAGAGTCCGCGCACCGAACTGACCCTCGCCGTCAACCGCCTGGACCTCGATTCCTGGCTGGCCCAGGGCGGACGCAACGGCACGGCGGCCAGCAGCGGCAGCGGCCGGGGCACGCCCGCTCCCGCCGCCGGCACCGCCGCCGCCACGGGCGACAAGGCGCCGGCTCCGTCCTTCGCGCTGCCGACCGGCGTGGAGGCGAAGCTGGACGTCGCCATCGACGCCATCGGCTACAACCGCGGCGTGGTGCGCCAGGGCCGGATCGAGGCCAGCCTGTCGGCGGGCCGGCTCAATATCGACCGCGTCAGCGCGCTGCTGCCCGGCGGTTCCGACTTCGTCGCGGCGGGCGAGGTGACGACGCCGGGCGGGCAGCCGACGCTCGACCTGCGGATGGAGGCGAATGCCGACAACCTGCGCGCCCTGCTGGAGTGGGCGAAGCTTGATCCGCGCGGCGTCCCGGCCGACCGGCTGCGCCGCGCCTCGCTGTCGGCCCGGCTGCAGGGCCATGCCGACCGCTTCGAGCTGTCGGGCCTGGATTTCCGCTTCGACAGCAGCCGGCTCAGCGGCGCCGTCGCCTATGTCGACCGCGGCCGGCCGGCCTTCGGCGCGCGGCTGGAGCTCGACCGTCTGAACCTGGACGGCTACCTGCCGGCCGATCCCGCTCCCACGCAGCCCGCATCCCAAACCCAGGCCCAGCCGGCTCCGCGCGCCTCCTCCTCCGACGGCGGCCAGACCCCGCAGCGGCTGCTCGGCCTCGCCGACGCCAACCTCGATCTGCGGGTCGGCCAACTGACGGTCGGCGGTCTGCCGGTCCAGGGGCTTCACCTCGACGCCACGGTCGCGTCCGGCGCGCTGACGGTGCGCGAGGCCAAGGTGGAGGACATCGCCGGCCTGCAGGCGCGGATCGACGGGCAGGTCGCCAGCCTGATCCCGCTGCGCGGCGTCAACCTCGCCCTGGCCGCGGATGCCAAGTCGCTCGGCGGCCTGCCCAGCGCCGTGTCCTGGCCGCCCGGCCTGCCGGTGCCGGAACGTCTGGGCGCGGTCAGCGTCAAGGCCAGGCTGGCCGGCGACGGCGAGCGGCTGGCGGTGGAGGCGTCTGCCGGCATGCTCGGCGGCACGGTCGAGGCCGGCGGCGCCCTGCTCGGCCTCGACCGCAAGCCCGAAGCCGACCTGAAGCTGCGCGTCACCCATCCGGAAATGGGCCGCATCGCCGCCCTGTTCACCGACAGCGGCCTTGCCCGCGCCTATGGCCCGCTGGACCTTTATGGCGAGCTGTCGGGCAATGCGTCGTCCCCCGCCCTGAAGAATCTCCAGGGGTTGGTCGCCGGCATCCCCGTGCGCGGCAAGCTGACCCTCGACCGCAAGGCGGAGCGGACCGCCTTCCAGGCCGACATCCAGACCGGCGACCTCGACCTCGACCGGTTGCGCAACGCGCCGCTGGTCGGCGACGGCGCCGGCCGCACCGCGACCACCGCCGCGGATCCCGCCGCCGACCTCCCGCCCGCCGACCCGCTGTCGGACCTTCGCTGGATGCAGTCGCTGGACGGGCGGCTCGGCCTGACCTCCACCTCGCTGACGGTGGCGGGCCAGCGCATCGTTCAGCCGGCGCTGCGCGCGACCCTGGACAACGGTGTCGCGACCCTGGAGCAGCTGGACGGCGAATGGCAGGGCGGTCAGATCGGTCTCAGCGGCCGGCTCGCCGCCGTGCCGGGGCAGGCGCCGAAGCTCGATGCCGACCTCACCGTCATCAAGGCCGACATGGGCGGCGCGCTGTCCGGCTTCGCCGGGCTTGGCCTCAGCGGCGGTACCGTCGATCTCGACGTGACGCTGTCGGGCCGCGGCCGCGGCGATGCGCTGCTGCGCAGCCTGACCGGCCGGGGCCGGGCGGTGGCGTCGGGCGGCGTGCTGCGCGGCGTCGACCTCGCCGCATTGCGCAGCCGCCTCGCCGGGGCGGAGCGCACGCAGGAGGTGCTGGGCGCCGTCGCCGGCGCGCTGCAGGGCGGCGAGACCAAGCTGGACCGTCTGGATGCCCGCTTCGCCATCGACAAGGGGGTGATCCGCACGGAGGACGCCCGCCTGACCACCGCGCCGGCCGACGGCACGCTGACCGGCACCGTCTCCATTCCCGACGAGCGGGTGGATCTCGGCCTGACCCTGGCGGTAAAGGCGGACGGCGATCTGCCGCCGCTGACGCTGCGCATGGCAGGTCCCTGGGCCGCGCCGACCCAGACGCTGGACCTGAAGGCCCTGCGTGACCACTTCAACGCAGCCGCGCCCAACAAATGAGGCCCGGCCGAAAGGACGTCCTGCCCACAAGGGTCACGGGCGTTCCAAGGGCGTTGAAGTCGTGGCGTGTGGCGTCCATAATGAACGAACGGTAACCGGAAGTCAGAGCGATGCAGGTGGACAACAGGATTTTGGACGACCTCGCCCGTGTGGCAGGTGGCGCGCTCGGCGCCTTCTCGTCCTTGCGCGAAGAGGCCGAAGGCCAACTGCGGGCCCAGCTCGAACGGGTTCTGTCGCGGATGGACGTTGTCAGCCGCGAGGAATACGAGGCTGTCCGCGCCATGGCCGCCAAGGCCCGCGAGGAGCAGGAGGCGATGGCCGAGCGGCTTGCCGCGCTGGAGGCCACCGTCGCATCGCTGAGCGCCGCGAAGGCACCGCTGCCGGTCGTGGTCGAGACGGCCGGCGTCCCCGCCGTGGCCGAATCCGAGCCGGCCAAGCCTGCCGCGGCAGGCGAGGGCAAGCCCGACACCACCGCCTCCCCGGCACCCTGAGCGGCAGCGCCGCCGCACCCACCGGACGCTCCTTCCCGTCGTCATGCGCCGTCATCCCGCGGCGCGTGCAGCGGCCGGGGCGGTCCGCGGCAGCGCTTCGCCCGGCTTTGGCCCAGCCCGCCTTTCCATCATCTTCGGGGTATTGCCCCGGACCCGCGCGCCAACGCCGGCGCGTCGTTGCGGTCCGGGTGAACGGTACCGCCCATAGCGCCTTCACAGGAGGACGCGCACATGTCGGCAGTCGCCGTAGAGACCACCACTTCCGCCCACAATCCGCTCGACGTGGTCGAGGAGATCGTCACCGCCAACGAATGGCCCTTCGACCGCGCGACCGAGGATGAACTGGTCGTCGAGATCGGCGGGCGCTGGTGCGATTACCGGCTGTATTTCGTCTGGCAGCCGGACGTCAGCGCGATGCAGTTCTCCTGCCAGTTCGACATGAAGGTCCAGGCCGCCCGCCGCACCGCCGTCGCCGAGCTGCTGGCCGAGGTCAACGGCCGCATGTGGCTCGGCCATTTCGACGTCTGCTCGGAGGAGCACACGCCGATGTTCCGCCAGACCATGCTGCTGCGCGGGTCGCGCGGCGCTGCGGTGGAACAGCTGGAGGATCTGGTGGAGATCGCCCTGTCGGAGTGCGAGCGCTTCTACCCGGCCTTCCAGTTCGTGATCTGGGGCGGGAAATCGGCGTCGGAGGCGGTGTCCGCCGCCATTCTCGACACCATGGGCGAAGCGTAAGCAAAAAACTGAATCGAAGGGGAAGGGCAGGGTCATGACGGCGGAATCGGGTGCGTCGCTGCTGCTGGTCGGTTGCGGGAAGATGGGCGGGGCGATGCTGGACGGCTGGCTCGCCGCCGAAACCGCCTCGCGCGTCGTGGTGGTCGACCGCGCCGGCCTGCCGCAATCGGTGGCCGGCGATGCCCGCGTCACCCTGGCCTCCGGTGCCGACGCCCTGCCGGACGGCTTCGTTCCCGACGTGATCGTCCTGGCGGTGAAGCCGCAGGTGATGGAGGACGCGCTGCCGTCCTACCGCGCCCTGGTTCGTCCCGATACCGTTTTCCTGTCGATCGCCGCCGGCAAGACCATTGCTTATTTCGAGCGGCAGCTGGGGGAGGGGGCGGTCGTCGTTCGCTCCATGCCCAACACGCCGGCGGCCATCGGCCGCGGCATGACCGTTGCCGTTCCGAACGCCCGCGTCAGCGCCGCCCAGCGTGACCTGTCCGACCGCCTGCTGCGCGCCGTCGGCGATGTCGCCTGGGTGGAGGACGAGGGACTGCTCGACCCCGTCACCGCCGTGTCGGGCAGTGGCCCGGCCTATGTCTTCTTCCTGGTCGAGGCGATGGCCAAGGCCGGCGAGGCCGCCGGTCTGCCCGCCGATCTGGCGATGCGGCTGGCCCGCGCCACCGTGTCGGGCGCCGGCGCCCTGCTCGACGCCTCCCCGCAGGAGGCCGCCGACCTGCGCAAGGCGGTGACCAGCCCGAATGGCACCACCCAGGCCGCCCTTGAGGTGCTGATGGCGCCGGAAGGTTTGCAGCCGGTGATGACCGCCGCCATCGCCGCCGCCACCCGGCGGTCGCGCGAACTGGCCGGTTGAAGGGACGCCGACGCCATGACGACGCTCAGCCCCTCCGCCGCCCGCGTCCAGGTCATTCTGGACAGCATCGGCCTCGGCCATCATGTGGTCGAGCATGAAGGCAGCACCCGCACTTCCGAAGACGCGGCCAATTCGGTCGGCTGCGAGGTGGCGCAGATCGCCAAGTCGCTGATCTTCCGCACCAAGGAAACCGGACGCCCGGTGCTGGTCGTCGCCAGCGGCGCCAACCGGGTGGACGAAAAGGCGGTCGGCCGGCTGATCGGCGAGAAGATCGAGCGCGCCGACCCGGAGTTCGTCCGCGAGTCGACCGGCTTCGCCATCGGCGGCGTTCCGCCCATCGGCCATGCCGTGCCGCCTCTGGTGCTGATCGACGACGACCTGCTGCGGCTGGAGACCATCTGGGCCGCCGCCGGCACCCCCAACGCCGTCTTCCGCCTGACTCCCGCCGATCTGGTCAGCATGACCGGCGGCCGGGTGGAGACCGTGCGCAAGGCATAACTGAAGGGGGTGGACGGGTGACGTTCGCCCGTCCGCACACCATTTTATCAGGCGATCCCTGTCGCCTGGAGGTGGTGCCATGTCCGACATGTCGTCCGACAAGCCTGAAGACAACAGCTTCCGCTCAGACCCAGCTCGGGATTTTGCGGACCCCGACGCCCTCGACCGTGCCGTGGCATCGGCGGCGATGGGGCTGGCGGCCGAGAAGGGCTGGCGCCGCGTCAGCCTGCTGGAGGTCACGCACACCGCCGGCATCCCGCTGTCGCGCTTCCATCACCGCTATCGCGGGCGCGCCGACCTGCTGGCCGCGGTGTCGCGGGTCGCCGATGAAACCGTCCTTGCCGGCGATATCGCCGCCGACCCGACCGAATCGGCGCGCGACCGGCTGTTCGACGTGATGATGCGCCGCTTCGACGCGCTGCGCCCCTTCCGCGACGGGCTGCGGTCGGTGGTGCGCGACCTGCCGGCCGACCCTGCGACCGCGCTGGCCTTCTCCTGCGCCTTCGGCCGCTCGATGGCCTGGATGCTGCGCGCTGCCGGGATCGACCCGGACCAGCGCGGCGGGGCGGCGCTGGTCGCCGGTCTCGGCACCGTCCATGCGCGGGTGATGCGGGTGTTCCTGAACGACGACAGCGCCGACCTGTCGCGCACCATGGCGGCGCTCGACAACGCGCTGCGCGGGGCGGAGCGCTGGGGCGCGACCTTCTGCCGCTGGACCAGCCGGCGCGGGCCGCTGGGCCGGTCGTCGGGAACAGAGTCCATGTCGTCAGGCATTTAGCGACGTGTGGGCGATCCGTGGCGGGGGTTTTCTCCCGCCCAGGTTATGCTGCGGCGCAAAATAACGGATTGACTAACTTTTCGGCACTCTGCATAGTCGCCCTCTGTAATGTTGCGACGCAACATGTCCGTATTCAGATACGGGCAGCAAACACCGATACCGGGATGAGAAACATGGCCAAGATCAGCGGTAACCCCTTCCTCGAATTCGATCCGTCCAAGATGATGGGCGACCTGAAGGTGCCGGGTGTGGACGTCGAGTCCATCATCGCCAGCCAGCGCCGCAACATCGAGGCGGTGACCGCTGCCAACCAGCTGGCCTTCGAAGGCTTCCAGGCCATCGTCCGTCGTCAGGCCGAAGTGCTGCGCACCGTCGCCGAGGACGTGAACCGCGCCGTCGGTGAACTGACCGCCGCCGGCACCCCGGAAGAGAAGGCCGCCAAGCAGGCCGATCTGGTCAAGGCCGCTTTCGAGAAGTCGCTGGCCAACATCCGCGAACTGAGCGAGATGATCGCCAAGTCGAACACCGAGGCCGCCGAGATCCTGACCAAGCGCGTGTCGGACAGCCTGGACGAGGTCAAGGCCGCCATCGCCAAGGCGAAGTCCTGATCCTCTCCGGTTTGCCGGAAATCAGCGAAGAGGGGTCGCCACCGGCGGCCCCTTTTTCGTTTGCGCCGGACGGTCCCGATCTGCCTTCCCGGTTCCGATGCCGGTGCCGCCGCGCTACCCTGGCGCCGACCGTAAGAACCGCATCGGACCCGTCATGACCATCTCCTACGACGACTTCGCCAAGGTTGACATCCGCGTCGGCACCATCCGCGCCGTCGATGCCTTTCCGGAGGCACGCAAGCCGGCCTACAAGCTGACCATCGACTTCGGCGGCGAGATCGGCACCAAACGCAGTTCAGCCCAGATCACCAGCCATTACGCCGCCGATGCGCTGGTCGGCCGTCAGGTGCTGGCGGTGGTGAATTTCCCGCCCAAGCGAATCGGCCCCTTCACCAGCGAGGTGCTGTGCCTGGGCCTGCCCGACGCCGACGGCGCCGTGGTGCTGGTCGGCCCGGACCAGGCGGTGCCGGACGGCGCGCGGCTGTTCTGATTTGTGTCGGCATCCCAAGGCGGCATGAAAGATTCGATCACGCCGCACCTCCAAAAAAATCGCTCGGAGGTTGAATCCATGCGGGTCCTGTAAGGCGACAAGTTGCCGCAGGGTTCGTATGTATTTTAAATGAATGCAGCCTAAACCGGGATGGCATAGTGCGGCGCGATTGCGACTTCGCACCCGCAACATGTTTCCTGGTGGATGGCACTCATGGATGCCCTGCGCGCCCTTGTCGGCCGGCTTTCAATCTCCACGAAAGTCACGCTGTTGAACCTCTTCGGCATGCTGGTCCTCAGCACCGCCATCCTGTTCGCGATCGGTCAGGTGATCGTTCGCGACCTGGAACGGCAGGCGATCGAGATGCAGCGGCTCAGCATGGACATTGCGTGGTCGTCGCTGCAGGAACGCGGCGGCAACGTTACCGTCGCCGATGGCAAGCTGCTGCTGGACGGCGTCGTGATGAACGATAACAACCTCGTGGTCGACAAGATCAAGCGCATCACCGGGGGCACCGCCACCCTGTTCCTGGGCGACCGCCGCATCGCCACCAACGTCACCAAGCCCGATGGCAGCCGCGCCGTCGGCACCACGCTGGCGCAGGGGCCGGCCTATGAGTCGGTGTTGCGCCAGGGCGTTCCCTTCCGCGGCATGGTCGATATCCTGGGCGAGCCCTATTACGCCGCCTATGACCCGATCAAGGACGCGGCCGGCAAGCCGGTCGGCATCCTCTATGTCGGAATCAAGAAGGCGGAGGTGTTCAAGACCTTCGACGACAGCATGCGCTTCGCCACCATGCTGGTGGTGATCTGCGCCCTGGTTCTGGCGGTGCCGGGCTATCTGGTGTCGCGCCGGCTGCTGCGTCCGCTGGGCCAGCTCAGCCAGGTGATGACCGCGCTGTCCTCCGGCGATCTGGCCGCCAGCGTCGCCGGCGTGAACCGCCTGGACGAGATCGGCGCGATGTCGCGCTCCGTCCTGGTCTTCCGCGACGGCATGGCCGAGGCGGAGCGTCTGCGTGCCGAGCAGGAGCATCAGCGCATCCAGGGCGAGGCGCAGAAGCGCAAGGCGCTGCAGTCGATGGCCGACACGGTGGAGCAGGAAAGCCGCAGCGCGGTCGAGCGGGTGGCCGCCCGCACGCAGGAGATGGACCGCAACGCCGGCGCCATGGCGACCTCGGCCGGGCTGGTCGGGTCCAACGCCCAGAACGTCGCCGCCGCGGCGGCCCAGGCGCTCAGCAACGCCCAGGCGGTGGCGTCCGCCGCCGAGCAGCTCTCCGCGTCCATCGAGGAAATCGGCAATCAGGTCGGCCATGCCGCCGGCGTCACCCGCGCCGCCGTCGCCGCCAGCAACCGGACCGAGACCACCATCGAATCGCTGTCCTCGGCGGTCGGCCGCATCGGCGACGTGGCGGAACTGATCCAGGGGATCGCCGCCCAGACCAACCTGCTGGCGCTCAACGCCACCATCGAGGCGGCGCGGGCAGGGGAGGCGGGCAAGGGATTCGCCGTCGTCGCCGGCGAGGTGAAGAATCTCGCCAACCAGACCTCGCGCTCGACCGAGGAGATTTCGCGCCTGATCGTCGAAATCCAGACGGTCACCGCCCGCAGCGTGGAGGAGGTGCGCGACATCAGCCGCACCATCGGCGAGATCGACGCCATTTCCGGGACGGTGGCCGCCGCGGTGGAACAGCAGGCTTCGGCGACCCAGGAGATCTCGCGCAACGTCGGCCAGACCGCCGGTGCCGCCACCGACGTCTCCACCCGCATCGACGAGGTGTCGCGCGAGGCCAAGGTGACGGAGGAGCGCGCCGACATGCTGCGCGCCGGAGCGTCGGAAGTGACCCACAGCATCGACGAGCTGATGCATGTGCTGGTGCGCGCCGTGCGCACGGCGACCGACGACGTGGACCGCCGCAGCGTGCCGCGCTATCGCGTCGAGGCCCCCTGCGTCGTGGAGGGGACGGAGGGGCGTCTGCCGGTGCGGCTGCTGGACATCTCACGCCATGGCGCCGCGCTGGGTGAAGCCGACGCCGTCGGCACCCGCGGCACCCTGCAGTTCGACAGCCTGGGCGTGGCTCTGCCCTTCGAGGCCTTCAGCCGGGAGGAGGGGGTGGTGCGCATCCGCTTCCGGCTGGCCGAGATCGACCGGCAGGCTTTCGACGCCCGCTTCGACCGCTTCGAAGAGGCGATGGCCGGCCGCCGCCTGGCTGGCTGATCCCGGTTCGCCGGATCTCAGGTCTGGCTGGGCGGCACTGCGGCACGGCGCGGCGCGCTGTGAACGCGGAAACCGCCCGTCAGACTCCGGCCCGGCGGACGGCGGCATGGACGTGCGGCGGGGTCATGCCGGTCCGAGCCTGTTCCAGAGCACCCTGCTGCCGGGCGGCGAAGACGCCGGCCTCCGTCCGGTTGCGGAAATGCAGCTTTGACAGCACGCTGCGCACCATCGACTTGATGACCGCTTCCGACAGGTCCAGCGCGTTGGCGATGGTCCGGTTGTTCATGCCCTCGCCCAGCAGGCGCAGCGTCTCGAACTCCGGGTCCGACAGGCGGGGCAGCAGCGTCAGCCGGATCTCGTCCACGCCGAGGCGCGACAGGAACTGCTTGGGCATCAGGCAATGGCCTTCCAGCCCCAGATCCAGCAGTTCGTTGATGCGGTCGACGTTCAGATCCTCGAACACCCACGCGTCGGCGAAGGCCAGGATATGGGCGGCGTCCAGCAGCTCACGCGACGACAGCACGACGACGATCCGCGAGCGGCGGGACAGCCGCAGATAGACCATCGGTTCGTTCTCGCGCAGTGCGGTGAACTGCTGCAGCCCGATCAGGATCGCATCCGGCGTCAGCGCGCTCTGGGTCAGCTCCCCGATGTCGTGCAGAACCGTGACCCGGTGGCGGCCGCCACGGTCCAGCTGCTGCACCACGTTCTCGGTCAGCGCGTTGTTGTCGAGGATCAGGCAGACATGCATGGGAGTCACCGCGTTGCGGGTCTGGTGAGATGCTTTCTCATGGGCGTACTCATGGTGTGTGTGCATGGGTCAGCTCTGTCTGGAGGAGGCATCCACGGCCGGCCCGGCTCAGGGCATTGCCGCCTGCGTCTTAGGGTTGATAAGGAACCGGCCGGTTGGCCCAGGCACGTCATCATTAAGACTCACGTCATCCGGAAAATTATTGTGGGCATCGAAGTATTTCCGCGCGGACTGCAAACTCCCCCTTCGTCGGGATCGGGGAAGTCCTGGTCGCACCGCGTGATTTAGAAATGAACGGGGCTCCGCGTAAATCAGGCGATGGATGATCAGCCAAGATCGCTTCTCGTCTCCTTGTTGGTCGCCCCAGGTTTCGAAACGGTAACACCTATGGAATGATGTGTGCTGAGCGGGTCACAGGGGAATGCGCGTTGGTACAGGCATCCATCAGGGCTATCCTTTCGGTTTGGTCAC
>CBFGPE010000113.1:0-25152 GCA_965650625.1 uncultured Azospirillum sp.
CCGGGGGGCGCAGGCGGTCCAGACGCTCGCGCAGCTCCGCCGGGTCATAGGGCTTGGCGATCAGGTCGTACCCGCCCATCGCCACGTCGTCCGCCACCACCGCATGGGCGGCGAAGCCCGACGCCAGCAGAACCGGCAGGTCGGGGCGCAGGCGCCGCGCCTCGCGCGCCAGCTCGGCGCCGTTCATGCCCGGCGGCATCACGATGTCGCTGAACAGCAGGTCCAGGGGCTCCGAACCGCGCAGCACCAGCAGGGCCTCGCCGGCGCCCGAGGCGGCGGTCACCCGGTGGCCCCAACTGCGCAGCAGGGCGCAGCCGTGCTCGCGGATGTTGTGGTCGTCCTCCACCATCAGGATCGACAGGCTCGGGCGGGCGGACGGCGGACGGACGCCGGTGGAGAGGGCGGCGGTCTCCCCGGCCATGCGGTCGGGCGGGAAATGGATGGTGACGGTGGTGCCCTGCCCCACCCGGCTGGCCAGGGACAGGGTGCCGCCATGCAGCTCCACCAGCCGGCGGGTCAGCGGCAGGCCCAGGCCGGCGCCCTCGGTCTGGCGGTTCTCCGGGCTGGCGACGCGGGTGTAGGCCAGCAGGACGCGGCCCAGATCCTGTTCGGGGATGCCGACGCCGTTGTCGCGCACCTCCAGCAGCAGGCCGCCGTCGGGGGCGGGCGCGGCGGTCAGCGATACCGTGCCGCCGGAGGGGGTGTATTTCACCGCGTTGGACAGCAGGTTCAGCAGGATCTGGCGGATGCGGCGCTCGTCGCCGCGCATGTGGCGGGCGGCGGGGTCCACCGTCGCGTGGAGGGCGATGCCGGCGCGGGCGGCGCGCGGGGTCAGCAGGCGGATGGCGAAGGTGGCGGCGGCATCGAGGTCGACCGGCTCGTCGTCGAGGACCAGCTGGCCGGAGTCGGCGCGGACATGGTCGAGGATCTCGTTGATCAGCTCCAGCAGATGCTGGCCGCTGTCGCGGATGTTGACGGCGAAGTCGCGGTAATGGGCGGTGCCGACCGGCCCCTCCGACTCCCGCGCGATCAGGTCGGCGAAGCCGATGACGGCGTTCATCGGCGTGCGCAGCTCGTGGCTCAGGCTCGCCAGGAACTCGGTCTTGCTGCGGCTGGCGGATTCCGCGGCGTGGCGGGCGTCCTGCAGCTCCGCCTCCATGATCTTGCGGGCGGTGACGTCGCGCTCGACGCTGACGTAATCCTGCGGCGCGCCCCAGTCGTCGGTGACCAGCCGCACCGCCGCCTCGATCCACACCCAGCGGCCGTCGGCATGGCGCAGCCGATAGGTGGTCTTCAGGGTCGGGCGGTCGGGGGTCAGGCGGGCGAGGCCGGCGGCCAGGGCGTCGCGGTCGTCGGGATGGACGCGCTCGACCAGCGGGCGGCCGATCAGCTCGGCCGGCGGGCTGCCCAGGCTGTCGCGCGTCGCCTCCGAACAGAAACGGCGCACCCCGTCCAGGCCGATGCGGCCGATGATGTCGGTGACGCTGCGGGCGAGAAGGCGATAGCGCGCCTCGCTGGCGCGGATGGCGCGTTCGGCCTCGTGCCGGCGGGTGATGTCGCGGGCGCCGACCGACAGCATGACGATGGCGCCGCTCTCGTCGCGGATCGGCACCTGCGACACCTCCCACCAGCGGGTGACGCCGTTGTGGGTGTGCTGCTCCTCGAAGCGGGTGGGGGCGCCGGCGTCGATGCAGGATTGCAGGTCGGCCATCGCCTTGGCGGCGAGGTCCGGCGGCAGCAGGCGGTCGAGCGGCTGGCCCTCCGCGTGGGCGGCGCGGTCGCCCATCATGGCGAGGGCGGCGGCGTTGGCGCAGTGCAGGGTGAAGCTGCCGTCGGCGTTGACGCGGACGATGGCGAGGCTGTCGGCGGAGCTGTCGAAGACGGCGCGGAACAGGGCGGCGTTCTCGTCCAGCGCGCTTTCGTCGGCGACGCGGCGGTGCTCCCGCGCCAGCATGGTGCCGAGCAGGCCAATGCCGAGCGTGGTGAAGGCGACCAGCGGCAGCGCCGCCTCCTCCATCACCCGCATGGCAAGGTCGAGGTCGGGCAGCAGCAGGAAGGCCAGCAGGGTCAGCGGCGTGATCGCCAGACCGAACAGCGACAGCAGGCCGAAGCCGAAGGCGCCTTTGCCGCTTCCCTTGCCGCTGCCGCCCTGCCCGGCGGCGCGGCGCTCCATCGGGCGGGCCAGCAGCGGCGCGGCCAGGGCGGTCAGCAGGATGCCGGCAAGGCCGGTCAGTGAACCGATGCCGCCCAGCCACAGCCGCACCGCGCCGGCGATGGCGGCCGACAGCAGGGCCGCCGGCAGGCCGCCGAACAGGCCGGCCAGCCCGATCATCGCATTGCGCAGGTCGATCAGCACCCCGCCCGCCACCGGATAGGCGTCCAGCATGGAAATGGCGGCGGCGGCGCCGAACAGCAGGCCGGAGAGCAGGGCGAAGGGCCGGCGCCGCGCGCCGAAGCGCCGCAGCACATGGCGGTAGGCCAGCAGAACCAGCGCCAGCAGGCCGACGCCGTGCGTCAGGGCGATGACGATGCCCGTTCCCATGCTTGCGCCCTCCCCCACGCCCGCGAAGCTTGACGCGAACTTTTACACAGGCAATCAGCCAAGAAGAAGAAACGATTCGAAACAGTCATACCGCCTTTTTTCCTACTACTACCGATGATGGCGGCTTGACCGGCGGCGTTACGTGCCTGTCGTGTTTGCCCGGCGGTTCGGCTAGGATGGCCCGGCGAGTTGTTCGTGGTCGTCTTGTTCTCGGTGGCTTCGGCATGTTCTTGAAGATCTTCTCTCGGAGCCTGGTCGCCCGAACGACGGCATCGGCGGTGTTGCTGGTGTCGGTGCTGGTTGCCGTGCCGATGGTTGTGCTGATCCAGGCCGACGTGCGGAACACCCGGGCCGAGCTGGCCATCCGGGCGGAGATGGCGACCCGCATCGTGCTGGACGAGGTGACGAACGCGCTGTGGGACCTCGACCCCGAAGAGGCGGCGACTGCGCTGAGCCCGCTGCGCTCGATCGACAGCTTCGCCGAGGCGGTGATCCTGGGCACGCATGGCGAGCGCTTCGCCGTCTACCGCAAGGCGGGCGCCGCCATTGGCGCGGAGGATGCCGCCACGGTGGCGGCGGTGCCGCTGATCCACCAGGACCGCAGCGGCACCACCCGCAACATCGGCACCCTGCTGGTCAGGCTGGACACCGGGCCGACCGACGACGCCATCCGCCACCATGTGCTGGTGCTGGGCGGGATCGGCATCGCGGCGCTTCTGCTGGTGGTGCTGGGGGTGATCTGGGCGACGCGCGGCATGACGCTGCCCATCGCCGGCATGACCCGCGCCATGGACGATCTGGCCGCCGGCGACGTGACGGTGACCGTGCCGGTGCGCCACCGCGACGATGAGATCGGCCGGATGGCGCGGGCGCTCGGCACCTTCCGCCAGAACGCCATCGACCTGCGCGCCGCCAAGGAGCGGGCGGAGCAGGCCGTCGCGTCGAAGGCCAAGTTCATGGCCGCCGCCAGCCACGACCTGCGCCAGCCCGCCCAATCGCTGCTGATGCTGACCGCCATGCTGCGCGCCACCGCCCCCAACCCGAAGGTGGCGGACTCCGCGCGCAAGATCGAACAGGTGGTGATGACGCTGAAGCAGCTGCTGGACGAACTGCTGGAGGTGTCGCGGCTGGATGCCGGCGGCGTCACCGCCAACAAAGCGGTGCATGAGGTCGCCGACCTGTTCGAGGCGCTGGATTCGCAATATGGCCCGGTCGCCCGCGGTAAGGGGCTGGCCTTCGCCGTGCCGCAACACCGCGCGGCCGTGCTGACCGACCGGGTGCTGCTGCTGCGGCTGCTGGGCAACCTGATCGACAACGCGATCCGCTACACGAACTCCGGCCAGGTGCAGGTCGCCTGCCTGGAATCCGGCGGCAGCCTGATCGTCGAGGTGCGCGACACCGGCATCGGCATCCCCGAGGACCGGCTCGACGCCATCTGGGAGGAGTTCCACCAAATCGGCAACCCGGAGCGCAACCGCGACAACGGCATCGGGCTCGGCCTGTCGATCGTCCAGCGGCTGGCCACCGTGCTGGACCACCCGGTCAAGGTGCGCTCCACGCCGGGGAAGGGCTCGGTCTTCTCGGTCACCGTGCCGCTGGCGCCGGTGGAGACCGCCCTTCCGGACAGGATGGCGGCCGAACCGGTGCCCCCTGCCCCCACCCTTGCCCCGGCCCTTGCCCCCACCCTTGCCCCGGCCCTTGCCCCGCCTCCTGCCCCGGCTGCCGCCAATGGCGCGGCGGTCGCGACGCTGGCCGATGCGCCGGCGAAGGAGGGCGAGATCGCGATCCTGGTGATCGACGACGACCAGTTCGTGCTGTCGGCCATTTCGATGTTCCTCACCACGGCGGGACACCGCGTCGTCGGCGCCTCCACGGTCGGCCAGGGACTGCGTGCGGTGGAGGACGGCACCGTCCGGCCCGACGCGGTGATCGCCGATTACCACCTGTCGGCCACCGAGAACGGCCTGGACTTCATCGAGACGGTGTGGCGGCGGCTGGGGCTGCGCATTCCGGCGGTGCTGATCTCCGGACGGTTGGACGGCGCGGTGGCGGCGCGCGCGGCGGAGATCGGCGTTACCGTGGCCGCCAAGCCGATCATGCCGGACCGGCTGTCGGCACTGGTGGAGCAGATGACGGCCGGGCGGCCGGCGGCGCTTCCGCTCGACACCGCCTCTCCGCATAAGACCCTAAGCGAATGACGTCATCGGCCGGGAGGCCGGATATTTAGTACCAAAAATATCTCACATATCCCGCTGTGCTGTGGCACAACAATCAGGCTGTGCCCATGGACAGTCCTGCAACCCTGTCCAAGGGCGAAAAGAAGCAACCTCGGAGGATCCCATGCGCGGCGCCACCACGACCGACACCACCCGTGCCCGTGACATCATTGCCGGCTTCGACTTCGGCTATGTGGTCGAACGCGCCGTCGCCGCGGGGATGACCCGCAGCACGTCCGAGATCGCACTGGCCCAGCTGAAGGACTTCCTGCTGGCCTGCGCCGAGCATCCGGACCGCGACATCGTCCCGCAATCCGCCGCCTGCGACGATCTGTGGCACGAGTTCATCGTCGCCGACACCCGCGCCTATTTCCGCTTCTGCGAGGCGGTCTATGGCGAATACCTGCATCACAACGGCGCCGCCGTTCCGGCCGAGCGCATGGCCGCCGCCCGCACCGACAGCGCCCGCCTGTTCGCCGGCGCGGATTGCCTGCGGGAAGCGAAGGCTGCCGACTGCCTGCGTGAGGCTGCAAAGGCCGATTGCCTGCGCGAGGCGAAGGCTGCGGATTGTCTGCGCGAAGGCGCGCAAGCCGATTGCCTGCGTGAAGCCAAGGCGGCCGACTGCTTGCGCGAAGCTGCGAAGGCTGACTGCCTGCGCGAGGCCAAGCCAGCCGACTGCCTGCGCGAAGCTGTGAAGGCTGACTGCCTGCGTGAGGCAGCGAAGGCCGATTGCCTGCGTGAGGCCAAGCCGGCCGACTGTCTCCGCGAAGCGCGGTCGCAGGGCGCCGTCTGACGCGGCACCGGCTTCAGCAAAAAGCCCCTGTCCGGCAGCGGACAGGGGCTTTTTTCATGCGGTCACCCTGCCCTGCCCCGCGCCGGCTCAGCCGAAATTCAGGCCGCCGAACGGGGTGATGAAATTCTCGCTCAGCACATTGCCGCGCAGCGCGACATAGTCCGGCACCACCAGCGGAATCACCGGCAGGTCGTTCATCACCAGACATTCGGCGTCCTTGTAGACCTCGGCACGGCGGGCGGAATCGGGGATGGCCATCGCCTGTTCGATCAGAGCATCGAACTTCGCATTCGACCAGCCGACCGGGTTGAAGCGGCTGCGGCTGCTGAACAGCTCATCCAGGAAGTTCATCGGGTCGGGGTAGGTGGCGGTCCAGCCGAACAGGAAGGAATCATAGTCGCGGCGGCGGGATCGCGAGATGAACTCCTGACGCGGAGAAATCACCAGCTTCGCCGGAATGCCGGCGTTGTTCCATTGCGAGACGTAATAGACGAACTCCCGCCGATATTCCGGAACGACCGCGACCTGGAAGGGGTCGATGCCGCGGCCCTCCGGATATCCTGCCTCCTCCAGCAGCCGCTTTGCCAGCATCGGATCGTAGGCCAGCGGTTCCAGCTTTTCGTTCGACAGCAGCGCCGGGGGAACGATGCCGTTGTGCACGGTCGCCACCCCGCGGAAGAAGCGCTCCGCCATCGCCGCGCGGTCGATCAGCAGCGACATCGCCCGGCGCACCCGCAGATCGGCGAAGGCCTTCACCCGCCGGGAATCGAGCGCGACCACCCGCATCTGCATGCGCGGCACATTGGACAGCCAGCGTTTGAAGCCGGGATCGTCCATCACCCCACGCAGCGCATCGGTGTCGACGAAGGTGAAATCGATCTGGCTGTCGTTGAACAGGGTGATGCCGTCGTTGCCGACGCCGGTGGCGAGGAAGGAGACCCGCTCGAACGGCACGGCACCGCCGCGCCAGCCGGGATTGGCCTCCACATCCATGCGGATGCCGTCGTTCGACCGCACCAGCCGGTAGGGTCCGGTTCCGGCCGACATGGTGCGGAACCAGTCGGGGCCGGCCTTTTCCGCCGCCTCCACATCGACGATGTTCAGCCGGGCGAAGGGGAAGACGGCGCAGGGCTCGTCGCAGACCACCTCCAGCGTCCGGTCGTCGACCACGGTGATGCCCGACAGCCCGGCGGCGGTCTTCGCCCGCAGCTCGCGAAAGCCCCGCACCTTGGACAGGGCCAGCACCGCGAAGTTGGCGCCGTCGCCGGCCAGGGCCGCCTCGAAGCTGCGCTTGACGTCGGCGGCGGTCAGCGGTCGGCCGGTGTGGAAGGTGACGTTGTCGCGGATGGTCAGCCGCCAACGGCGGGCATCCTCCGATCCCTCCCAGGCGGTGGCGAGACCAGGGAGAATGCGGCCCTCCGGGTCGACCGTGGTCAGGCTCTCATACATCGAGCCGAGAACCTGACGCGCGACCAGATCGTTGACGGTCAGCGGGTTTATCGCGCCGGGCAGGGATTTCAGCCCGATCCGCAGGGCAGGGGCGGCGGCCATCGCCGGGCGTGGCAGCGCCCCGGCCAGACCGGCCGCGCCGAGCAATCCTAGGAACTGTCGTCTCTGCACCGCCGGCATCGCTGATCCGTAACGTCGATGGTCTTGTCACTGATCCTTACCATGGGGCAGGGCAGGCGGTCACCCTGGCCGACCGCCAGAGGCTTTCGCGATCGAAAGCAACCAAAAGGTGCTTTCGCGCAGCATTGCAACCGGAGCGGGCTTTCGCATTCGAAAGCCCAAGCCCGCACGGTCAGGCGTTCAGCAGGGCGTCGATGCGGTCGCGCAGGGTCTGCAGCCGCTCGCGGTGTTCGCGCTGCAAGGCCTGGGCGACGGTATCGATGGCGGCCAGGTCCTTGTCCATCCGGTTGATCGCCTTGCCCAGCACCCGCAGCGGCTCCGCCGTGCTGGATGCCGCCGGACGGGCCGCCCGCACTGCACCCACCGTCAAGCCCCCGGTGCGCGCCGTCTGCCACAGCCGGCGCAGCTCCGCCTCGTCCTCGACGAAGGCCAGCTCGACCAGGGCGGAGCGCGACACGGCGTCGGGGTTGGCGCGGTAGTCGGCCAGGATGTCGTCGGGCAGGCGCAGCACCTTCAGCCGCTTCGACACCTCGGCCTCAGAACAGCCGACGGCCGCCGCCACCTCCGTCTGGGTGTAGCCGTGCGCCTCAATCAGCTGCGACAGGCCGCGGGCGAGGTCGATGGCGTCGAGGTCGACGCGCTGGACATTCTCGATCAGCGCGATCTCTTCGGGCCGGCCCTTGGTGATGATGGCGGCGATGGTGCCACGGCCGAGCAGCCGGTGGGCGCGCAGCCGCCGTTCGCCGGCAACCAGCCGATAGCGGCCCTTCTCCGCCGCCTCCTGGACCAGCACGGGTTGCTGCAACCCATGGCGGGCGATTGAGTCGGCCAGCGAGCGCAGTGACTCGTCGTCGAACACCGTGCGCGGCTGGCCGGGATTGGTCTCCACGGCGTCCAGATCGACCTCGACCAGCCGGGGCAGCACGCCGCTCAGCCCGAACATGCGGTCGGTCTCGGCGGCGAAGCCGGCCTCCTTGGCCTGGAGAACGGTGGCAGCGGTCTGCCGGGTCAGCTTCTTAGGCGGCATCGACGGTCTCCTGCAGGCGGCCCATGGCGGTCAGCAGAGATGAGGCGATGGCGGCATAGCTCTCCACACCGGGGGCGCCGATGTCGGCGTCCAGCGTGATGACGTTGGCGCCGGCCGCCTGGGCGTAGATGGTGGCGCGCGGCACCGGCGGGAACACGCGGCGGCTGTCGCCCCACAGGCGTTGGATGTCGTCGAGCGACGAGCGGTCCTGGGTCTGGCGCGGGTTCACCATGGTCGGCAGGATGCCCAGCACCTCCAGCCGTGGGTTCAGCCGCCGCTGGATCTTGGCGACGGTGTCGAGGAAGGCGCTGACGCCGAGGATGGCGTGCGGCTCCGCCTGGCAGGGCACCAGGACGTAATCGGCGGCGGTCAGGGCGTTGATGGTCACGGCGCCGAGGTTGGGGGCGCAGTCGATGACGATCACGTCATAGCGCTCGCGCACGCCGTCCAGCATCTCCGCCAGCGCGGTCTGGGCATTGGTCAGGTTGCCGGGAAGTTCGGTGTCGGCACTGGCCAGCGCGATGCTGGAGGGAACGACGTCCAACCCCTCGACGCTGGTGGGGAGGATCACCGCGTCGAGCGGCGTCTTTCCCATCAGCGCATGATAGAGGACCTTCCCCGCCTCGGTCAGCGCCACCACGTCGGTCTGCGGCACGCCGACATGGACGGTGGCGTTGCCCTGCGGATCGGCATCGACCAGCAGAACGCGGTTGCCGGCGCGCGCCAGGATGAAGGCGAGGTTGATGGAGGTCGCGGTCTTGGCGGTGCCGCCCTTCTGCAGGCCGACGGCGACGGTGGTGCCGCGGCGGGGCAGGGCGCTTTCCGGCCGTTCCAGGTCCAGCAGCAGAAGCCGGCCCAGCAGGTCGCGGGGCAGGGCCTCCTTACCGGTTTCCCACTTGCTCAACCTCTGCTTGTCGTATTTGCGGCCGGTCAACTCATTGACGTAAGCCGCCATCTGCGTCTGGGTCAGGCCGCGCCGTTCCCGCAACGCCTTCAACTGTTCCCCTGTCACGCCCCGTCCTCCTGCCCCGGCACCGGTTGCGGCGACCCTAGCAAGTTGTCGCGACTCCGGCAACGGGTGTCTACCGAATGGACGTGGCCGCAGGGGCAGGGGGGTCAGACCGTTTCGTCGTATTCCACTTTGGGAACGTCGATCCAGTTTTCCGGCTGGCCCTGGTCCTTCTTCCAGAACAGGACCGGCAACTCGGCGTTCAGCACGCGGCCCTGAACGGCGCCGCGCGCCTTCATGGTCTCCTTGTATTCCGCCGTCTCGACGATGCGGACGCCATAACCGGGGATGCGGTCGGCGGCCAGGACGGGGCCAAGCGCGTTCTTGAACTTGCGCAGGTCGTTGTCGGAGCCGACGCGCTTGCGCAATGGTTCCAGCGCCATCCAGAAGGCGTGGCCGCGGGCGAGGTGGGCGCGGGCGATCTCGTAGAGGCGCTTTTCCACCGGCTTCAGCGCGAAATACTGGTCGTCGTAGCTCAGCAGATTGTGGCCCAGCGCCGCGCGGGTGACCCACCCCGACAGCGTCAGCTTCAGCCCGCGCACCGCCCGCTCGCCATCCTTCTTGCGCTGGTAGAGCAGCTTGTAGTCGGAAATCCACGAGAAGGCGCCGCTCTCGCCCTCCCCGCCGGTTTCCAGGTTGGTCTTGATCTGCGTGCCCTGCAGCCGCTCCAGCGCCCCTTCGATCTTGTCGTAGGCGCTGCCGCCGGCGGTCTTGCCGACGATGCGCTGGAGGTCGCTGGTGGTGAAGTGCAGTTCGCCCAGCTTGGACGGGCCCTTGCCCGATTCCATCTTCTCGCGCAGCAGCGAGATGGCGTAGAGCAGCACCGCCTTGTCCCAGATCGTCGCAACGCCGACGTTTTTCGGCGCCCGCACCTCGATCCGCACCTTGCCGTCATCATAGGTCGGCAGCGATTCCGCCTTGTCCTTCGACAGGCCGAACAGGCTGTAGACCATCATGTGGCGGTCGTTCTGGACATCGCCGGTCAGCGGGGAATCGAGCCGCAGAGCCAATTGCAGCGGCCGGTCGAGCAGCTCGGCGTTGGTGGTCTGGGTCATGCGATCTCTCCGCGGGTCCCGTGCGGCTTGAAGGGGTCCTAGCCATAATCCACAAGCCTGCCGCCCTGTTCCACACTGCCGGCTCAAACGTCGCCGTTCTGCCGAAAGATTCCCGTGACCGGGGCGGATTGGCCGGCCGAATGTCGCCGTTCTGCCAGTTCTGCCGGCCGGTGGCGGATGCGGGCCGATGACGCGGCGGGGGACCGGCTGCCGCCGGCCGATGGCGGCGCCAACGTCTGCGTTCTGCCGTGCCGGAGGGGGAAGGGGCGGGGGACTTTATCGATAGAACGATGATTTCATTGGATTATTGTGGTGCCTCTACCCGGCAATGGCGGTCGAATGCGGCCTTGGATGGCCTTTGACTGGCAGAACGGCGACGTTCGGACGATCCGCCGAAGGGCCGATTCTCGCCCGATTCCCCGCCGATTCCATGCCCGGCAGGGTGGGGGAGGGGAGGGATCCGCTCCATCATTCGGCAGAACGGCGACGTTCGACAGTGCGATCCGGCCCTCGCACGCTGCCGATGCCCAAGAATCTTTCGGCACAACGGCGACGTTTGGACCCGAATCTTTCGGCACAACGACGACACTTGCAGGTGGCCGGCCGTGGAGACTCCAGCCCAAGTGATTGATTCCACCGTGAGAATCCGGTCGGACGTCCACGAAATGCCGTCGGCGGGCGATTTTTCCAAGACCGTGGACAGATGCGCGACGGCACGTACACATTTCAAAAAACGGGCGAAAACCGCCCTTACGCCATCGACATGCGCCCTTGCCAGAGGTTGGCCGGCGCCACGGGTGCTTGCATCCCGTGTTTTGTGAAGGAACGAGCAGCATGAGGTAACGGACAACCGACCTCCGCAAACACAAAAGGCCCGGATTGCTCCGGGCCCTTCGTGTCGGACGGAGGAGACCGAGGGAAACCCGGGCACCCCACATCTGGCGGTTTGGCGACTCCATGATGGCAGGGCAGGCCCGCAAAGCCAAGCGGATTCAGAGCTAGTCCGTTGACGCCACCCTCTTGTCTCCGCCCGTCCACGGATCGACCGACAGACGGGTAACGCAATGAAGCCATACATCGACATGTACAGGCGCTGGATTGCCGTGCCCGGCATCCAGGCCGCCGACATCGCGGTGTTGTCCGCGCTCTATGCCCATGCCGACCGCGACGGTGTCTGCACCGCCACGCAAGGCGAGCTGGCCGAGGAGCTTGGGCAAAGCCGCGCCTGGTTCAACGCCGTGCTGAAGGGCCTGCAGGAGAAGGTGTCGCAGGAAACGGCGGCGGCGCTGGTGTGCACCAAGCCGCGGCGGGGCCTGCGCGGGTTCGCCTATCAACTGGCGGGGATGGAGGGCTTTACCGCCGGCATGTCCTGTCAGCGGGCTGACAGCAGCGGTTCGCCGGCCGGCATTTCCTTGGACTCCCAGAATCCTGAATCCTCCTCCCTCTCGGGTGGGGACATGGATCGGCGGGACGAGGCCTTGCCGGCGGACTGGCAGCCGGATGCCGCCGATCTGGCTTGGGCGGCACTGGAGCGTCCGGAGGTCGATGCCGGCCGGGTGACCGCCAAGTTCGTGGCCTGGTGCCGCAAGGCGCACCGCCGCAACGGCTACCGTCCGCCGGATCCGGGGGCCGCCTGGCGCCGCTGGATCGCACGGGAACTGGTGGCGCCAGCCGAGCCGGCCGCCGAACGGCCATTCACTGCACCCGCCCAGCCCTCCGCCCCCCAATCCCGCCGGGAGCCCCGCCATGACCGCCGCTCATCTGCCTTGCGTGCCGGACCTGTCGCCGATGCCGCCGGCCGCAACCGCGAAACCCTCGCAGCCTTGCGCCTTCGCCTCGCTGGCCAGGCTTGAGGCGGCGGATCTGCGGTTCGAGACGCAGGACCTGTCGCCGGACGAGATCGGCGACCTCGCCGACCGGGTGGAGCAGGCCATCGGCGCGCTGACTCCGGCGATCGGCATCGAGAATGTGCTGATCGGGCTGGAGAAGCTGGCCGAGCGCTTCGCGCTGGAACTGCCGGACGCCGACCTGCTGGAGGCCGACGTGCGGGCGATGGCGGCATGGCCGGCCGACCGCTGGATGGCGGCGTTCGAGGCGGTGTGGGCGGGGTTCCGCAGCGGCTGGAGCCGCTTTCCGACGCTGGGCGACTTCCGCGAGGCGCTGGGCGCCCTGCCGCCGGCGGCGGAAAGCCGCGCCGCCGACGATCTGCGCCGGCTGGCCGGACGGCTGCGCCAGGAACAGCGGTTGCGTGCCCGCACCGAGGAGCAGCGCCGCCGCACCCGCGCCCGTGAGGCGGCCCTGGCCGAGCGGCAGCGCGAACTGGCGCTTGTCCCGCCGCCGGACGATCGATCGCCAATGTTGCATTCGCCCCATGGCGGCCAGCATTATCCGCCGGACCACCGGAGAGTGCCGACAGCGGATGAAACCGAACCATCGCCCGACGGGCAGCGGCGACGCACAGGCGCTTCTGACCCGTGCCGTCACCCATCATCAGAACGGGCAGCTGACCGAGGCGGCGACGCTCTACGAGCAGGTGCTGAAGCGGCTGCCGAGGCAGGCGGACGCCTTGCACCTGTCGGGCCTGATCAAGGCGCAGACCGGGGCGCTGGCGGAGGGGATCGACCGGATCCGGCAGGCGATGAAGGCGGATCCGAAACAGCCGATCTTCCATGCCAATCTGGGCCGGCTGCTGGAGGCGGCGGAGCGCTGGGAGGAGGCCGCGACGGCCTTCCGCAGTGCGGCCCGTCTGGCGCCGCTCGACCCGACATTGGCGCGGATGGAAGCGACGGTGCGGACGCGGCTGGGCCAGCAGGGACCGGCGGCACAGGCGCTGCTGCGGGCGATGGCGCTGGAACCGGCGGATGCCGGGAGCGCCGCGGATCTGGGCGACGCGCTGTACGATTGCGGGCGCTTCCTGCCGGCGGCGGACTGGTACGGGCGGGCGGCGAGGCTGGAGCCGCACCGGGTACTGGCCGCCTTCAACCGGGGGGCGGCTCTGCGCGATGCCGGCCGGCTGGATCGGGCGGAAGCGGCCTTCCGGGCGCTGGCCGGGCTGGCGCCGCAGATGGTGGAGCCGCTGGAACAATGCATGCAGATCCGGCAGCAGGTCGGCGACGGGGCGGGAGCCCTGGCGGCGGCGCGCCGGCTGCTGGCGCTGGATCCGGGGCATCCGGCGGCGGTGCGGAGCCTGGGCGCTTCCGACAGCGATCCGTTGTGGCTGGCGCGGCTGGTCAGGTTGGAGCCGCTGGCGGACGAACCGGTGCTGGTGTTGGCCGGGCGGCTCTACGGCCGGCGGACGGCGGAGGCGGAGCGGGCTTACCGCCATGCGCTGGCCCTGGCGCCGGCCTCCGGGCTGGCGCTGTCGGGGCTTGGGCTGGCGCGGGCGACGCTGGGGATGGAAGGGGCGAGGCGGTGGAGCCTGCGGGCGGTGCGCGTGGCGCCCAGCGACGCAGCACTGGCGGCCAATGCCGGATCCGCCTTCCAGCTGGCCTTGCAGCCGGAGGCGGCGCTGTCCTGGCACAGGAGGGCGCTGGCGCTGACACCCGACGACGCGGCGGCCTGGGTCAACATCGGCACCTTGCTGCTGGAGGCCAACGCGGCGGAGGAGGCGATCCCGCCGCTGGAGCGTGCGAGGCGGCTCGACGATCCGGCGCAACTGGCGCTCGCCAACTCCAACCTCGGCGTCGCCTGGATGGCGCTGGGGCTGCATGGCGAGGCGGTGGCGGCTTTCCGCGCCGCGCTGGACCGGGCGCCGGACGATGCGGCGATCCGCTCCAACATGCTGTTCTGCCTGTGCTTCGACGACCGCGCCGATCCGCTGGAGGTCTTCCGCGAACATCGCGCCTTCGAACGGCACCTGCCGGCGGTTCCGGCCGTACCGCATGCGGTGGAGAGCCGCGATCCGGAACGGCGTTTGCGCGTCGGCTATCTGTCGCCGGATTTCCAGCGCTATCCGGGGCCGGGCTATCACTTTCTGCTGCCGCTGATCGAGGGGCACGACCGCCGGGCGGTGGAGGTCACCTGCTATCACAACGACCGCAGCCGCGACGCCACCACCGGGCGCTTCCAGGCGGCGGCCGACCGCTGGCGCGACGTTGCAGCCCTGTCGGACGAGGAGCTAGACCGCCGGATCCGGCAGGACCGCATCGACATTCTGGTCGACGCCGGCGGCCACATGTCACGCAACCGCATAACTCTGGTGGCGCGCCGCCCAGCGCCGTTGCAGGTCAGCCTGCCGCTCTATCCCAACACGACGGGGCTCAGCGCCGTCGATTACCAGATCGCCGATCCGCGCGTGGCGCCGCCGGGGGCGGATGGCCTGCATGCGGAAAAGCTGATCCGGTTGCCGGGCTGCGTGCTATGCTACCGCCCGGCGGAGTCCGGCTTCGCGCCGCCTTCGCTGCCGCCGCTGGAGACCAACGGCCACATCACCTTCGGGTCCTTCAACAACATCACCAAGGTGAACGCCGCCACCATCGCTTTGTGGGCGCGCCTGCTGGCGGCGGTGCCGACGGCGCGGCTGGTGCTGAAATGGCGGGGGCTGGGCAGCGGCGGCGGTGCCGACCGGCGCCTGCTGGCCGCCTTCGCCCGGCATGGCATCGCGGCGGAGCGGCTGGAGCTGCGCGGCATCACCCCCGATCCGTACCAGGATTACGTCACCATCGACGTGGCGCTGGACCCCGTCTTCGCCAATGGCGGGACGACGATCTGCGATGCACTGTGGATGGGCGTGCCGGTGTTGAACCAGACAGGGCCGACCAAGATTGGCCGTTGGGGGGCAAGCATGCTCCACGCCGTCGGCATGGGGGAACTGGTGACGGGCGACGATGACGGCTATCTGGCGCAGGGGATCCGGCTGGTGACAGACCGGCGCTTCCTCGACGCCCAGCGTGAGGGGTTGCGAGAGCGTATGCGGCGGTCGGCGCTGATGGACGAGCCCGGCTATGCCCGCGCGGTGGAGGCCGGCTATCGCACCGCATGGCGCCGCTGGTGCGCCGGGCTGCCGCCCGTGGCCTTCGATGTGGTGGACGGGGAGGGGCGGGCATGAGTTTCTGCGATCTGGCGACCGTCCGCAGCATCCTGGTCGTCAAGCTGGACGAGGCCGGCGACTTCGTGATGGCCACACCCTTCCTGCGCGGCCTGCGCGCCGCCGCACCGCAGGCGCGCATCCTGCTGGCGGTGCGCGAGGCGGTGGCGGATCTGGCCCTGACCTGCCGCTGGGTCGACGGGGTGATTGCCCCGCGGCCGAAGGAGGGCGGCGGCATCGATTTCCGCGGCATCAGTCCCGGCGGGCTCAAGCTGTTCGCCGAATGCTATCGCGCCGGCTTCGATCTGGCGCTGGTGCCGCGCTACGACTTCGACCGCCATGGCGCGACGACGCTCGCCGCCAACAGCCGGGCGCGGCTGGTCGCCGGCTTTTCCGAGCGGGTAACGCCGTGGAAGGCGGAGGGCAACCAGGGCTTCGACCGCGCCTATGGGCTGGCGCTGACCCCGCCGCCGGGACGGCATGAGGTGGAGCAGAACGCCGCCCTGCTGGAGGCGCTGGGGGCGCGGCCGGATCTGGGTCCACTGGAGCTGACGCTGACGGCGGAGGATCGCGAAGAGGCGCGGCGGCTTCTTGGCGCTCCCGACGGCCGGCCGCTGGTCGCGGTGGCGCCGGGGGCGGCCAGTCCGCGTCGGGTCTTTCCTGCCGACCGGCTGGCCGCGGTGGTTTCCGCCGTGGTTGCGACGCTCGATGCGCGGGTCGCCGTGCTGGGCACCGTGGAGGAGCGGCCGGCGGCCGGCGTGATAGCGGCGGCGCTGCCGGGACGGACCATCGACCTGACCGGCGCCACGCCGCTGCGCGTTGCCGCCGCGGTGATGGCGGAGGCGGCGCTGGCGATCACCATGGACTCCGCCCCGGCCCATCTGGCGGCGGCGATGGGGGTGCCGGTGGCGGTGTTCTCCTGCCATCCTGTCGGCGGCGATCCCAACCATTTCCACACGCCGGAACGCTTCCGCCCCTGGACCGGCGGACGGGAGGAGCGGGCGCTGGTGCTGCGACCGGAGGCGGCGGTGCCGCCCTGCACCGTGTCCTGTCTGGCGGCCGAGGCGCACTGCATCGCCGCCATCGACCCGGGTGAGGCTGTCCGGCGCATCCTGGCGCTGGTGGGAAAGGGCGGCTAAGGTTGAGCTGAAAGACGCTTTATCGGCCGAGATCCCCGCGAGATTTTGCCCACTCCCCAATGGGCCGGCGCCTCTCTCAGCGTCATTCCCGCGAAGGCGGGAATCCAGCCGTTTCAGCCGTTTCATTGCGGAGCTTCCTGGATCCCCGCCTTCGCGGGGATGAAGCAAAGTACCCTTTATTCCAGAGGCTTCCCTGGGAGAGGGCCATGAAGGTTGAGTCCTTCGCCGGCTCACAAATCGTAAAAGTTGCTTTCGAAAAAGAAAGTGGGCGGATCCACGGTGAGGTGGATCCGCCCAAGGCGAGGAGACTGAATGCCGATGCCTGAACGTGCCTGAAAAGGCACCGGCGTTCCGGAGGCCCGGCTGCGCAGGACAGTGCAGCCGGGCCGTCCGAACCGAGGGTCTCCTATCCCTGTGACACCGTTACCCCCCGATTAACCGGCAATCAGGCCGCGCAGCTGCCGATTTGCGACGGCCAGCATGGCGAGATCGACCGCCGGCTGGGCGCG
Source organism: uncultured Azospirillum sp. (assembly GCA_965650625.1). Classification (GTDB taxonomy): domain Bacteria; phylum Pseudomonadota; class Alphaproteobacteria; order Azospirillales; family Azospirillaceae; genus Azospirillum. The sequence continues at coordinate 16,946 of CBFGPE010000113.1, forward strand.
CAGTTCGGCCAGAAGCTGTTCGACGCGATCGACCACCAGAGTGCGGCTGGCGATCCAGGCGTCCACCGCGGCGGACTCGTCGCCCTCGCTTTCCAGAACGCGCACGGTCAGTGCGCTCTGGTGGGCGAACAGGTCGTCGACGATGGCGGCGACCGCCTGACGCTGCCAGTGGTTGTCGACCTTGGCGCCGGCGGCGCGGTCGCGCAGCCATTCCAGGCCGAAACGGCGGCCCAACCCGAAATAGACCGAGGCGACGCCTTCCACCGCGCGGCCGGTGCGTTCGGCGATGCGCACCAGATCGGGGGCGGCGGCCAGCACCGGCAAGGCGGCGATCCGGCGGGCCAGATCCTCCGGCACGCCCTGGGCGATGGCATCGGCGATGCGGGTGGCGAGGCGGGAGGATTCCTCCTCGTCGAGGAAGCGGTCCAGACCGGCGGCCAAAGCCTCCACCCCCGGACGGAAGGCGGCGGATTCGCGGCCCAGATCCAGCGGATGCGGGCTGTGGGCCAGGAACCACGCCACGGTGCGGTCCAGCAGATGGACGGTCTCCAGCATCAGCGCCGTCTGCAGGGCCGCCGGAACGACGTTGTCGAGCGCGTCGATGGCATCCCACAGCGGGCGCAGCTGGAACACGTCGCGGGCGATGGCATAGGCGCGGGCGACGTCCGCCGGGCCGAGGCCTGTCTTTTCCACCATGTCGCGGACGAAGGTGGCGCCGACGCGGTTGACCAAGCTGTTGGTGACCGCCGACGCCACGATCTCGCGGCGCAGGCGGTGGCGGAAGATCGCCTCGCGCTGGCCGTCGCGCAGCGGCTGCGGGAAATAGCGCAGCAGATCCTCGACCGTCGCCGGGTCGTCCGGCAGCTCCGACGCCAGCAGCTCGTCATAGAGCGTGATCTTGGCGTAGGCCAGCAGCACCGCCAGCTCCGGCCGGGTCAGGCCGCGCCGTTCGGCCATGCGCTGGGCCAGCTCCTCGTCGGTCGGCAGATACTCGATGGCGCGGTTGAGGCGTCCGCTGCGCTCCAGGTTGCGGATGAAGCGCGACTGGGCTTCCAGCAGGGCCGGCCCCTGCGCCTCGGCGATGGTCAGGGCCTGGGTCTGGCGGTAGTTGTCGGCCAGCACCAGCCCCGCCACCTCGTCGGTCATGGCGGCCAGCAGGGTGTCACGCTGCTTCAGCGTCATGTCGCCCCGCGCCATGACGTCGCCCAGCAGGATCTTGATGTTCACCTCATGGTCGGAGGTGTCGACGCCGGCGGAGTTGTCGATGGCGTCGGTGTTCAGCTTGACGCCCTTGCCGTCGCGGCCCTTCTGGGCAGCCTCGATGCGGCCGCGCTGGGTGACGCCCAGGTTGGCGCCTTCGCCGACCACCTTGGCGCGGAGCTGGCCGCCGTCGACGCGCAGCGCGTCGTTGGCCTTGTCGCCGGCCTCGGCATTCGTCTCGGTCGACGCCTTGATGTAGGTGCCGATGCCGCCGAACCACAGCAGGTCGACCTCGGCCGTCAGCAGGCGGCGCATCAGCTCCACCGGCGACAGGTGATCCTGCTCGATCCCGAAGCAGGCGCGGACCTCCGGCGTCAGCTCCACCGTCTTGGTGCTGCGCTCGACGATCATAGCGCCCTGCGACAGCTTGGAGCGGTCGTAGTCGGCCCAGGAGGAGCGGGGCAGGGCGAACAGCCGGTTGCGCTCTTCCCAGCTGGTGGCGGGGTCCGGATTGGGATCGAGGAAGATGTGGCGGTGGTCGAAGGCGGCCAGCAGGCGGATGTGCTTGGACAGCAGCATGCCGTTGCCGAACACGTCGCCCGACATGTCGCCGACGCCGACCACGGTGAAGTCGGTGGTCTGGATGTCGGTGCCCATCTCGCGGAAATGGCGCTTCACCGATTCCCAGGCACCGCGGGCGGTGATGCCCATCACCTTGTGGTCGTAGCCGGCCGAGCCGCCCGAGGCGAAGGCGTCACCCAGCCAGAAGCCGTGGTCGACCGACACCCCGTTGGCGATGTCGGAGAAGGTGGCCGTGCCCTTGTCGGCGGCGACCACCAGATAGGGATCGTCGGCGTCGTGGCGCACGACATCCTTCGGCGGCACCACCGAGCCATCGGCGGCCAGATTGTCGGTGATGTCCAGCAGGCCGCGCATCAGCGTCTTGTAGCACTCGATGCCTTCGGCCAGGGCGGCTTCACGGCCGGCGCTGGGGGCGGGGGGACGCTTGACGACGAAACCGCCCTTCGAGCCGACGGGCACGATGACGGTGTTCTTCACCATCTGCGCCTTCATCAGGCCGAGGATCTCGGTGCGGAAATCCTCGCGGCGGTCAGACCAGCGGATGCCGCCGCGGGCAACCTTGCCGCCGCGCAGATGGACGCCTTCCATGCGTGGGCTGTAGACGAAGACCTCCACCCACGGACGCGGCAGCGGCAGCTCTTCGATCGAGCCGCTGTCCAGCTTGAAGGACAGATGCGGCTTCGGCGTGCCGTCCGGCGCGGCCTGATAGGCGTTGGTGCGCAGGGTGGCGCGGATCAGGTTGACGAAGCGGCGCAGGATGCGGTCGTCGTCCAGATTGGTGACGGCGTCCAGCGCGTCCTCGATCTGTTCGAGGATCGGCGCCTCGTCCGTTTGATTGGGGGCCGAAAGGTTCTTCGGATCGAAGCGGGCGGTGAACAGCCGGGCCAGCAGGCGGGCGGTCTGCGGATGGGCCGACAGCGTCGCCTCGATGGTGTCCTGGGCGTAGGCGAAGCGGGCCTGCTTCAGGTACTTGGCATAGGCGCGCAGGATGGTGACCTCGCGCCCGGCCAGACCGGCGCGCAGGACCAGACGGTTGAAGCCGTCATCCTCCATCCGGCCGTCCCAGACGTCGGCGAAGGCCTCCTGGAAGGTCTGCTTGACCTTGACGCAATCGACCGGCAAGCCGGTCTGGGTGCGGGCGGCGAAGTCGTGGATCCAGACAGACGGGGCGCCGCCGGCCGGGCGGACCTCATAGGGCTGTTCGGTGATGACCTTCAGGTCCATGTGCTCCAGCATCGGCAGCACGTCGGACAGCGGCACCGGCCGGCCCTGGTGGTAGATCTTGACGTGCAGCTCGTCGCCGTCGGCCTCCAGCGGGTGGAACAGCACGATGCCCAGGCGCTGTTCGGCCAGGACCCGCTCGATGCGGTCGATGTCGTGGACGGCGGTTTCCGCGGTGAAGGTTTCGCGGTAGCCGGCCGGGAAGGCGTCGGCGTAGCGGCGCAGGCGGGCGTTGCCGGTTTCCTCGCCCTGCGCCTCGACCAGCGCGTCGCGCAGCCGGTCGGCCCAGCTGCGGGAGACCTGGACCAGCCGGGATTCGATCTCGCTGATGTCGACGGCGGGGATCTTGCCCGGCTCCGTCTTCACCATCAGGTGCAGGCGGGCGAGCGCGCTGTCCGACAGCTGGGTGAAGTAGGAGGCGCAGGTGCCGTGGAAGGCGGTTTCCAGCACCGACTGGATCTTGCGGCGCAGCGCGGTGTCGTAGCGGTCGCGCGGCACGAAGACCAGGGCGGAGACGAAGCGTTCGAACGGGTCGCGGCGGACGAACAGGGCGAGCCGCTGGCGTTCCTGCAGGTGCAGGATGCCGACCGCCGTTTCGAACAGTTCGTCCGACGGGGTCTGGAACAGCTCGTCGCGCGGGTAGGTCTCCAGGATGTTCAGCAGCGCCTTGCCGTCATGGCCCTGCGGGTCGAAGCCGGCGCGGGTCATGACGCGGGCGACCTTGCGGCGCAGGAACGGGATCTCGCGCGGGCTGCGGTTGTAGGCGACGGAGGTGAACAGCCCCACCGCCAGCGTGACGCCGACCACCTTGCCCTGATCGTCGAAGCGCTTGACCAGGATGGCGTCCAGCGGCACCGAGCGGTGCACGGTGGCGTGCCGGGTGCCCTTGGTTACCAGGAGTGCGCGCGGCTGGCGCAGGAAGGCGCGGATTTCCTCCGGCAGCACGGCGGCGTGGCCATGCTCGTCGAACACGGTGATCTCGGGGTTGCGCAGCACGCCCAGCCCGCTGCCGTCCACCAGCTCCAGCCAGGGCTCCTGTCCCTCGTCGCCGACGGTGGCGGTGTAGAGGCGGCTGCCCAGCAGGGTCATGTTGCCGTCGTCGACCCAGGTCAGGAAGTCGGCGGCCTCCTTGGACTCCTCGGCGTCGGGGGCGTTGGCGATGTCGGTGCGGGCGCTGCGCACCCGCTCGCGCATCGGCGTCCAGTCCTCCACCGCGGCGCGGACGTCGGCCAGCACCCGCTCGATCCCTTCGCGCAGACGGGCCTGGGCGGCCGGGTCCGACAGCGGGTCGATCGAGCAGTGCATGAAGGATTCGTCGCGGGCGCCGTCCTTTTCCTCGCCGGGCTCCAGCAGCTCGACGATGCGGCCCTCGGCGTCGCGGACGACGCGGGTGACGGGATGGATGATGAGGTGGACGGTGACGCCCTGCCGGTTCAGCTCCGCCGTGACGGAATCGACCAGGAAGGGCATGTCGTCGTTGACGATCTCCACCACCGAGCGTTCGGTCTGCCAACCATGCTCGTCCAGCCGCGGGGCGTAGACCCGCACCTTGGGCACGCCGGGCACACGCTGCTGGCCCCACTGCCACATGGCGAGAGCGGCGCCGTAAAGCTGTTCCGGCGTACCGCGCAGCAGGTCGTCGGGGGGCACGTTGGCATAGAAGCGCTTCACGAAGCGCTCCGCCCGCGCGTTCGGAACCCGGCTGCGCACCAGCTCGGCCAGCTGTTGCCGCAAGTCGCCCGCCAGATCCTTCGTCGCCGTCCGCATGATGGTGGATGTCTCCTCTCGGGGGTTTTGCATTGGTCGGGTTTTTCTTTGGATTGGTAGTACCACCCCCCAAACGACTTTTCGACGGCAAATAAACGGCAGGATTTCTGACCAAGCGGCGATTTGCACCCCTTTGGGGGTATTTCTCCAAAGATTCGGACAATCCAGTGACATGTCCGCCAAATTTATCCATAGCGCGTTCACATCCCCGGCACAGAAGATGCCGCGGCAAAGGCGCACAGCGCCCATCCGCCGCATCCGGCGGTGGTCTGATGGATGGTCCGGAGGAGGGAAGGCCGAATCAATTCGGCGGGATCGCTCTTCCGCCGACAGATCGACGGAAAGCCGGGGAAGGGCGCGGAAATAAGGGCAGCGCAGCTGACCTAATGGCGTTTCAGATCGCCATTGGGGCGTTTTCTGACAAGCTATCGACGAGCCGGCGGGCATGGGCGGAAAGATCGGCAAAATTGCGGGCGCACAGCACCAGCAGGCAGTGTCAATCGGCTTGAGATTGGGACCCTGGATCGGCGTGGAAAAGGGACCCCGTTGAGCTGGTGAGGGCTTGTCGTCCAGGTCGTCCATGGAGGGGACCCGCGCGTGCCGCGCAGTGCCCTCATCTGCGACGGAGCGGCACGCGCGGGGAGGCGCTGTGGGCGACTTGGACGACCCGGCGGCCGGAGTCAGGCGCGGTTTTTGAAGCGCCAGCTTTCGTTGCCGGTCTCAAGGATCTCGCAGTGGTGGGTGAGCCGGTCGAGCAAGGCAGTGGTCATCTTGGCGTCCCCGAACACCGCACAGTGCCCCACTGCTGGATCGGCTTGTTTCTGAAGTTACGATCACCGATCGTCGACATTGTCTTTATGGTCAATGCCTTACCCTGGACCCGGCGGGATCGTCGCGCGGTCCCGACTGGGTCAGGGTCGTACTGGCCGATGGCCGGTACCGTCATGTCCGCCGAGCGGCGACCGACTTGGTCTCCGCCCCGGAGAACCAGCCGGCCCTCCCGCGCGTTTCGGTTCGGACGCTGCTCCCCTTGGCACATTTGATCCAGGGGCTGTTGACGATGGCGATGGAGGAGGCCTCCGATGCGACGGTCCTCTCAACCGCCCTGCGGTGTTGTGAAGACGCCGATGGAGCCGATCGGTCCTCCCTCGGTGGCGCTACGGCTGTGGCCGGCCCTCCCGCCGCAGACGCGGCACCAACTGGCGCTGGAAATGGCAGGGCTGTTCCGCCGCATGCTCGCGCCCGTCACACCGGAGATCGGCAATGCTGAACGCGACGTTCGCCGGTGAGGAGCGGGTCACGACGGCGCACCGCGCCAGGCTGGCCTACGTCTACATCCGCCAATCCACCGCCGGCCAAGTGCGCCAACACCAGGAAAGCACCGAGCTGCAGTATCATCTGGCCGAGCGCGCCGTCCGGCTTGGCTGGCCGCGGGATCGGGTGCTGGTGATCGACGACGACCTGGGACGGTCGGGCGCCTCCAGCGACGGCCGCCAGGGCTTCCAGAGATTGATCGCCGAGATCGGGCTGGGCAAGGCCGGCCTCGTCCTCAGCCTCGACGCTTCGCGTCTGGCACGCAACAACCGGGACTGGCACCAGCTTCTGGAACTCTGCTCGCTGTTCGGGGTGCTGTTGGCCGACGGTGAACGTCTCTACGATCCGATGGCCTATCACGACCGCCTGCTTTTGGGGCTGTCGGGCATCATGAGCGAGGCGGAACTGCACCAGATCCGTGTTCGTCTTCATCAAGGCGAACAGCAGAAGGCCGCGCGCGGCGAACTTCGATTGCCGCTGCCAGCTGGCCTGAGCCAGGATCATGGCGGCGCCATCATCCTCAATCCGGACGAGGAGGTACAGGAACGGCTTCGCTTGGTCTTCGCCAAATTCCGCGACCTGGGCAGCGCCCGCGCCGTGGTGCGCTATCTGCGGCGGGCGGGGCTGGCGTTGCCGGTTCGCCCCTTGCGCGGGCCGGCCCCGCATGCCGTGCTCTGGAAGCCGGCCGAGAGTTCCCGCGTCCTGCACATCGTGAAGAACCCAGCCTATGCTGGTGCTTACGTCTATGGTCGGCGCCGCCAGGAGCCCACCCGCCGCAATCCGGCCACGGGACGCTGCGGAACTGCGGCGGTGCCGCTGGCGGACTGGCCGGTGTGTTTGCACGACGTGCACCCCGGTTATCTCAGTTGGGAGGAGTTCATGGCCAACCAGAAGCGGCTGTCGGACAACCTCAACCGGTACGAAGCGGGCCGTCACGGCGCGCCACGCAAGGGCCGCGCCCTGTTGCAGGGCATCGCCGTCTGCGGTCGCTGCGGCCGCCACATGACCCTGGGCTACTCCGGGCCGGGCGGCGATTATCCCGTCTACCGCTGCGTCGACGATAAGCATCAGCGGGGCGAAGGGCCGCAATGCCAGGAGGTCCGCGCCCTTGGGGTGGATGCCGAGGTCGAGCGCCTGCTGCTGGACGCGTTGGAACCCGACAAGGTCGCCTTGGCCATTGCCGCGCTGGGCGAACTGGAGGCGGAGGCCCGGCTTCTGGAGCGGCAGTGGGCGCTCCGCCGCGAGCGGGCACGCTACGAAGCGGAGCGTGCCCGTCGGCAATACGACGCGGTCGAACCGGAAAACCGGCTGGTGGCGCGGTCGCTGGAGCGGACCTGGGAGGAAGCGCTGCGGACCGTGGAGCGGATCGAGCAGGAGTATGAGCGATGGCAGAGGGAACAGCCGCTGGCGCTCGGTGAAACCGACCGTGAGAGCATCCTGGCCTTGGGACAGGATCTCGACCGTGTCTGGCACGCGGCCACCACGACAGCCGCCGACCGCAAACGCATCCTGCGGCTCGTCGTGCAGGAGGTGATCCTCGATCAGACATGCCAAGCTGGGCAGGTCCGTGTGCGGATTGTCTGGCAAACCGGTGCGGTCAGCGAGCACTGGGTGCGGCGGCGGGTGCACGGCTATGATCAGCGCGCCGACCTCGACCGGCTCCACGACCGTATCCATGCCCTGAACGGGGCCGGCAACATGGACGCGGCGATCGCAGCCGTGCTGAATGCCGAGGGCTTCCTGACGGCAAAGGGAACACCGTTCCAAGGCCCGTTGGTTCACTTGCTCCGCAAGCGCTGGGGCATTCCGACGGTCAAGATCAACGGAACGGACCCAAATCCGGATCGCTGGCCGGACGGCACCTATTCCATTCAAGGTGTGGCGAGGGCGGTTGGCGTCACCGCCCAGACCGTGTTCGACTGGCTGAAGGTGGGGCTGCTGACCGGCGTGCAGAGCGTGAAGGGGCAGCCCTGGCAGATCGACATGTCCGAGGAGGCATGCGAGGATCTGCGGCAACGGATCAAACGAACCAGACGATCAAGGAAAGCGGCATCATGAAACACTCGGCTCGCCGAAGAGCGATGGCCATTCCCCGAACGCCAGGTTGGTGGTGACGATCACGG